>QXXE01000010.1 GCA_009911355.1 Clostridiaceae bacterium
TAACAGCTTTGGCAACAATGCGGAAAAAGACACGGTTGGCTGCCGTGCCTCTCACCGTAATTCTTATTGTAATAGGAAGTGAGAGCAGTATGAAAGTAAAATCCATGTTTTGCGTTATGATGTTATCCTTGTTACTGCTCCTGCTGGCTGGATGCAGTACATGCGAGGAATTGACAAAGTGGGCAGCAGGGAAAGCAAGCGATGCACTGGAAGTTGTCGGTGGCGGTGTTCAAGAGGTCATTGACGATTTGCATGATGCGGAATATCAGGGAGGCCCATTTGAAAATAATCTGGACTCAGCGCGGGCTTATCTGTTGGGACAGATGCTGGAGAAATATGGGATAGAGTTTACCGTTGTCGGTGACGAGGATTTGGAAAACTATGGGCTGTTTGCCGGGGTCACCTATACCTGTGAGGTTGCGCCGGTGGACGCGCCGGAGCAGGTCACGACGGCTCTTGTATCACAGTCAATGTATCAGGATGTTCGAGATAGCTATGCAGTTTATTTTTTCAAAGAAGAAGCCGAAGCCCCAGTGTTGGCGCTCTGTGAAAGCAAGGATTATGTGATTGACCAGCGCATTTCTTTGGAGATGCCGGGAACAGAAAAAGCATGGACAGCCGAGGATGGGCTGGAACGGTTCCTCTTGGAAAGCGGTGCGTATGTAAAATTAGTTTTGCGATTTACGGATGACCTGGACACAGAAACTTATGCTACATATCTCTATGACTTCCTTAACAGTGTAGGGCCGTTAAAATGTAATTTGCTCTTGCAGGCAAAGGCGAATAAAATTTATATTTTCCATGAAGAACTTGATATTTTAGGTGATTTTGATGCTGGTACTTATACTGTGGAAAATTTGAAACAAGAAATTGAAACATTTTTAAGCATGGGCGCACCCCAATAAAGCAGTCTTGCCGTTCATCACGCCGCCCGCCGGTACGCATTTGCCCTTATCCTGTTCTTTGGGAGAGGCCGGGGGCACGGGGGCAGAGCCACCGCAAAACCTACTGGCAGCCGCCGCAGTAGTGCAGACGGTTTTGCCGTTAAAATGAAGCGGACGAAAGCGGGGGGCAGGATTGTCAAATCCTGTTCTCCGTTTTCGGCGGCGAAATGGCAACGGCAAAAATCCAGACGGTCAAGGGGATAAGAGTGGAGATTTTTTGCGAAGCAAAAAATACTACTCGTCCCTTGACAGTCTGGATAGTCGGAACGGATATAGAACGGGGATTGTTTTCAGCGGATAGATGTGCTATACTGGGGTCAGTAAATTAATTGACAAATCTGGATTGGCAGGTCAATAATGATGGATGCGTTAAATGAATTTCAAAGGCAATTTATGGAAACACTTGCTGATATTCAAGAAAATTGCGTGCAATTAGCATTAGAACAAAATGAGGATGAACCATTAGTGAACAAATATTATGAAATTACTTCTGAAGTAATCATAAGAATTTTGGAGATTATTGATGGCTATTGCAATCAAAATATTGGAAAGTTAAAAGTGGTTTGTGAAAAAACGGGTGAAAACCTTAAAGATAGTCCATATATCGAATTGCACGATATAATATGTAATTATTTGAAAGGCGCTGATTGATTACTCTTAGTTTATTGAGACTTTGAAAATCACCGTAGAGCAAGGGTGTAGTTATATAGGTTGCGTTCTACTAATTTATTTGAAAGAAGAAAAATTTATGGAACTAAAATTTGAATGGGACGAGGAAAAAGACCGTATCAACCGCCAAAAACATGGCATATCCTTTGAAACGGCTTCATACGTTTTTCGTGATGAATATTACATAGAGATGTATGATTTCGAGCATAGTATGGAGGAAGATCGATATATTGCAATCGGTATGGTCGGCGATTTGCTGTTTGTTGTATTTACGGAGCGAGGAGAAAATATCCGGTTGATTTCCGCAAGATTGGCAACGGAGAGTGAAAGGAGGCTCTATTATGACCAGAACTTTTACAATTAAGGACGGTCAGGCTCCTACACAGGAGCAGTTGGATGAAGTTAAGGCGGCGGCAAAACGAGAAATTCAATTCGATGAAGATTCCCCGGAACTGTCACCCGCAATGTACAAAGCGTTTAGATGTTCCATAGCACAGCGCAACAGGAAAAAGAAAAAGGCATAGGAAATTGCAGGGCGGCGGTGACTATCCCGCCGCCCTGCGTGTTACCGCTCCACATCCTGCGTCCTGCGGGGTTGCTGCTCCCGCTGTTCCTGCCGCAAGATGTTGTAAACGCTCCTGCGGATTTGCTCGGCTTCTTTCACTTCCCCTTTCAATGCAAGATACCGCCGGTTGAGCGTTTCCCTCTCGGCGGTCAGCTTGGCATATTCCGCTTTCCATGCCTTTACCGGCAGGGCGGTCTTGCCGTTCATCACACCTTTCAGATAGTCGTGCGCCGCTGTAAACAGGATTTGCTCGGCCTCGGTCAGACGCTTTTTCCCCTTGTACTTGAAATAAATCTCGGCCTGCTCGATATGCTTTTTCAGAGCGCCTAACCGCCGGTCAATGGGTTTCAATTTATGCTGAATGTCAAGCTGTTCTCCTATCATGGACTTGAATTTTTCATCAAGCCCCGCCATATCCATGATGTTGTTGGCTTGCAGGAAATTCAGCATTTTCGCCGCGTCCTTGAGGTTATAGATGGATTGGGAAACCTGCGATTTCCCCTCCCGCGCCCTGCGGGACAGGATGCCTTGGAGTAAGTCTGCCAGGGTAGGCGGCTCGGTGTTCTCCTGCTCCTCTTTCAGCCACTTTTGCAGCTTGGCGATACGGGCTTTCAGTTGCCGGAGTTTCTGATTTGTCACTTCGATTTCCCGGTTCAGATCGCCGCGCTCGGTGCGGATGCCGCGCTTCTCCATAGCGGACGCGGCAACGCCTAAATGGACGGTGGGTATCTGGCCGATGCCCTGCCGCTCATAACTGCGGTGGTCGATGCGCCCGGCGTGTCCGTACTGCTCCAACGCCCGGTTGCAAAGCTGCGCCCACGCCGCCCACCATTCCTCGGCTTTGGTCTGCTCGTTCCAGTCTACGGTGGAAATGGCCTTGCACTTGTACTGTCGCTTTTTCGGGTCATAGATTTTCTTTCCCTGCGGGTCAAGAGTGATATTGTCAACCAATATTGACAATGCGAATCAAGAGTTGAAAGCACGAAATTCCCACGAAAAGTTGTGTTATTCTACAATAAATCAGCAGCGAATTCCACGGAATCCTGTTGGTTTTGACGAGACGCACCTCGCTAACGTGGAAGTAATGCCTATTGCAGGCTTGGTGCGTATAAACACTGTTCGGAATAGCCAGATACACTTCAGCAGACTGCACAAATTATGATGATATATATCCGGCCAAATCGGCGAGCATACCGAACAAAGCGGATTGTTTTGCGATTTTCAACCCTTGATTCGCATTGACAATATCATTCCTTCGCCAGCTTTACGGCCGGGATTTTGTATTCCATGTCGTACTTCCATTGTTTTTTTGCCATTGTAGTTGGCTCCTTAATTCTCTTTGATTATACATCAAATCCTTGCGTATGAGGTGTCAACTAAAATGGTACAACATCACCTCTCAACCTGAATGTTTTGCACAAGACTGCCCTTGCGCTCTGTAAACATGCCGATTTGGGTCGCAGAGTCAGCATCCCCCAAAAACGCTTTGCTACCGCTCTCAATCCAGACCGCGTCCTCGATATCCTTTTCGCCAAACTTTAAATGTTGTTGCCCTGAAAATCTTTTGAAAAGTGCTTGACAATGACGGTAAAATATACTATACTAGAAAAGGCTTCTGAGGAGTGCTGATTAAAATGGAGAGTTGGCTGAGTGGTCGAAGGCGCACGACTGGAAATCGTGTGTACGTGATGAGCGTACCCAGGGTTCAAATCCCTGACTCTCCGCCAAAAAAGAGCACCGAATCGAAAGATTCGGTGCTCTTTTTCCATTCTTTTGCCCGATTTTAGAAATAATTTCGATGTGATGATATTTTTTGACAGCATTCCTGACAGCATCCACCGGTTTTTCCTGACAGCATCGGCAAACGTATTAATGAGAAAGCCAGCTGAGAATGCAGCGCTTGACGAAGCGCCCCTTAGCTGGCTTCTGACTATGCAGTTACAGTTCGGTTTTCAAGCCATTGCCCTACCATACCCACCATGACATCCGCAGCCTCTGCGTTTTTTCTACCATATCTCTTGACTCTGCTACTATAAAACGGTATCATAGAGGAAGAAAGGTCAATCCTTGTCGTCTGTCTGATCTGTTTGGGACAAGGACTGAATTAGTTTTTCCATACGGGCAGCGCTGTTCTGCTGCATCCGGTCACTGACGTGAGCGTATGTCTTTAGCGTAAACGACGCGGCATAATGACCAAGGTTTGCTTGAACCGTTTTGATATCATCGCCATTTTCCAAGCAAATCGTTGCGAAAGAATGCCTGAGCGAATGGAATGACCGATCACCCATGCCGCAGGAACGCAACACCCGTTTTAGATGTTTATAAACCGTGCGGCGGCTGAGCGGCTTGCCAAAATCGTTGGTAAAGACAAGATTCCATGGGTTGTCCCATACAGGCTCGGCAATCTTGCGCATATGCTCCTGCAAGGATTTTTGTTCCCGAAGCACCTGCATTGTGCTGTCTGCAAGAATGACCCTGCGTTCTTTGCCCTCCTTTGGCGGGGCGAGATAATAGCTGAAATCTCCGCGCACCTGCCGCTGCTGAAGCTGATTACGGATATAAATGCAGCCGTTCTCCCAGTCAATATCATGCCAGCATAACCCTAGAATCTCGGCTTGCCGCAAACCGGTAAAGATATCTACAAAGAAGATATTTCGGAACGGTTCTTTCTCGATCGCATTCAGGAAATTTGCCAATTCCGCAGTTGTGATGGCTTTGATCTGCGCTTGCGTTACACACGGCAAAATGCATTGATCGGATACGTTGCGGATCAGGATTTCATCCCGCACGGCGGCTTCCAAGATACTGTGCAAAACACCGTGGATGTTACGGACCGTTTTCGCGGATAACCCCTTCCCACCAGTGCCAAGCGAGGCGACAAACGCCTGTACCTCCCGATGTGTCAGTTTTGTCAGTTTGATCTCGCCGAGCGCCGGAAGAATATGATTGTCAAGTGTTCGTCTGTAAGCTTCCTGTGTATAGTTGGATAGATTGACGGCATAGTGCGCAAGGTATTCTTTGGCGTATGCCGCAAGCGTGATCTTGTTCGGTTCTTGATAAGTTCCCCGGTCGATTGAAGATGTCACCGCGCGAAGCTTCTCTGCAACCTCCTTTTGCGTTTTGCCGTAAATAGTGTGGCGGCGAAGTTTACCGGTCTTTGGATCGCGGCCACTGGTATACTGTCCCTGCCAACGGCCATCCGCACGTTTTGTAACGCTGCCGCTGCCAGCCTCTCGATGTTTATTCTTGCTTGCCATGATTTTGTCTCCTGTTCATTGTGGCAAAGGCATGACAAATAGCCTTTGCCGGTGTTTGCCATGCACTCTGCCAGGTAATTATTAGAATACGGTGCAGCTGCCGCTCTGCTCTTCCAGCCAGGTGTCGAATTTGCTGCGAACGACCAGCAGCCGCTTGCCGATACGTAACGTGGGGAAATCTTCACGGTGCAGCAAGTCATAAGCCTTGCTTTTACTGATCCCTAAAATCTCTGCAATTTCCCCTGCGTCATATGTCAGCTTGTTCATCTTAGATAGTGTCTACACAAGATGGAAAACTTGTGATAAATATAGAAAGAAACAAGGAAAGACGAGGGACAAAAATGGAGGCATCCTATCATCGGCATGACATAAGCGATAAAGCATGGGCGGTATTGGAACCGCATTTGCCAGGACAGCGTGGACAATGGGGAGGAATCGCGCAGGATAATCGTCGGTTCATCAATGCGGTGTTTTGGGTGCTGCGTACCGGGGCACCCTGGCGCGACCTGCCGCCAGATTATGGGAAATGGGGCAGCATGCACCAGAGATTTATTCGATGGCGCAAGAAGGGGATTTGGGAAAACCTGTTGGAAACGCTGATTGACGAACCGGATTATGAATGGCTGATGATCGACGCAAGCCATATCAAAGTGCATCCCCATGCCGCAGGGGCAAAGGGAGGAAATCAGGCGATGTCGAAAACAAAAGGGGGCTCAATACCAAAATACATCTGGCCGTGGATGCGAATGGTATGCCAGTCCGAATCGTTGTTACAGAAGGTACCAGAGCGGATTGTAAAGAAGCTGTCCACCTGATGAGGGGATCTCCGCGGAAGCCCTGCTGGCCGATCGGGGCTATGATACAAATGAAATTCTGGCCTATGCCGTTTCGGCTGGTATGGAACCCGTCATTCCGTCCCAAAAGAACCGTAAGGAGTCCCGTCAATACGACAAATATCTCTACAGACTGCGACATCTGGTTGAAAATTGTTTCCTCGCTCTGAAACGCTGGAGGGGGATTGCTACCCGCTATGCAAAAACTTTAGATGTTTTACTGCTGCGGTACACGTTCGTTGTATTGCTATTTGGATTGCCATCCTTGCTTAACTCGTGTAGACACTATCTAGACCTCCTGTTAAAACAATTTATTCATATTTGGTATGAACTGCTATGTGTTCATATATACTTATACAATCACTTTCCACCCATCTGCCTCTAGTCGGGTAATATGTTCCTGATCTCGCTGCTGTGTTCTTTGAATCTTCGGCCCCCAGTATGTCTTGTTTGATTTGCTGGAATGCGCGTACCAGCTCCCACAATCATGTCCATGCCAATAGCATCCATGAATAAAGATTGCGATTTTCTTTTTGGTGAACACTATATCCGGTCTTCCTGGAAGTGCCTTGTAATTGACCCGATAGCGGTATCCCAAAGCAAACAAATACCTCCGCACCATAAGTTCGATGCTGGTATCCTTGCTTTTGATGTGGGACATAATCTCGCTTCGCTGCTCTAGTGTAATTGTATCCGCCATTACACAGATAAATCCAGCGGGAGATCAGAGATGTCTTTCAGCCGTTTCCCCTGGACTAGTGTTTCCAGCGTTTCAATAGCATCCTCTGACCCAACTTCCTCAACGGCACGCATCAATTCATATAGCGCAAAGTGGTACACACAATCAATATCACCTGTGCCAAGTGCCAGCGATGCAAGACGGTTCGGCATTGGTTCAGCGGTTACTACAACAATATGTGGGAGGTGTCCTTTCCTGTTGCGGATCAAATTAAGAGCCTCTGTCCGGCTATTCTGAGCTCGGTCACTCCGCATGGTATATTTAGCTGATACGCTGGCGTGAAGCAACGGTTTTCCTCCGTTGGCCTTTCTTATGTCCGCCATCCTGCTGGTATCCACATCTACTACGCATTGCAGTTCATTGATTTCGCTGTCTTCATACAAGTCACGGTAGACAACAACATCAGGAGCAACCAAGTAATCGTTTCCCAATGAGGCCGCAAGCTGGGCGTTTTGCGCAGTCAATGCGCTCAGATAAGCCAAATGCTCATATTGGGCAAAATCGCTTGTCTTTAGCTTATTGTTATTCCCCAACTGTAAGATAGTCCACCGTCCCGGCCGGAGATTTTGAAGCTGCGGAAAAGTTTCCTGCAAAAACTGCATTGTAAGCAATTCAAACTGCTTTCCTAACGTTTGTCCAGAGATTTTATCAGCCTGATTGACGGTATGATGATGTTCGTCAACAAGAATATCGACAATCTTCCTGGATATAGCCTTTGACCCCCGGCTGCTGGTATCTGCATTAGAAGCTACACCAGCAGAGGTCAAAGTCAGTGTATTTGTTTCAAATAGCTGCTCGTGAAAGTGAAATCTTGCTCTGGCTATCAGTGCATCCATGTGCAAGGCACTCCTTTATCTGTTCTCCCACCGCTTTCGCTACGGGGGGCGGAAATGCGTTTCCGATCATCCGGCAGGCAACGGTTTTCCGGCTACCAAATGTCCATGTATCAGGAAATCCTTGAATCCGGGCCATCATCCGGCTGGTAAGCCGTGGCATTCCCTCAAAACCGGGAGCGGGTGCGGTATCCGCAATACCCCGTCCATCAACACCCAATTCAGCCCATGCCTTTCTAGCTCTGGTAGGTCCAAGGTCAGGCCCGCCATGCTTTTTAGAGCCTCCTACCAATGTCGGCGCAATGCGGCTGGCCTGTGCCGCCCATCGTTTTGCTCCTTCCCATTTGTTTTCAGCCATTAGGTCATACAGTGTTTCACCAACTGTTTTGGCGCTGTCTGACCTGTCCTCTGGATAAGCAAACGCCCCATATTGGTCTTTTCGTATACCGATAATGACAACTCTTGGCCGAAGCTGGGGAACACCAAAGTTTGAGGCGTTCAGTAGCTTAATATGGGAAACATATCCTAAATCTCGAATCGATTTGAAAATATGGTTGCGGTATGCCTCGAATCCAGGGTCCAAAAAGCCCCGGACATTTTCCAGCATCACCGCTTTAGGCATTATTTCCCGTATCAGCCTAATTGCTTCTGGAAATAAATCCCGGTCATCATCCTGTCCGAGCTGTTTGCCAGCAACAGAAAAGGGGGGGCAGGGCACACCGCCCGCCAATAAATCGACACCTCTGTATGGCCGTCCATCAAAATCATGAACATCAGCGCAGATAACATTCCATTCTGGCCGATTTCTTCTCAAAACTTCACAATAATCGGCTTCATATTCAACCAGAGCCACATGGACAAATCCGGCCATCGCAAGGCCCAAGGCTTGTCCGCCAGCTCCCGCACAAATCTCAACACAAGTCAATGGCCGCTGCATCATTTGTTCTCTCCTAATCCTACGGTCATTTTTCGGTAAACTCAATAACATCGCCTATATTGCAATCTAACGTGAGGCAAATTTTGTACAGGCTTTCCATTGAGATAAATTCGCTTTTCCCCATCTTCGCCAGAACATTGAAACTGATCCCTGCCGCCTCTTTGAGATCGGTTCGGTTCATCTTCTTGTCTATCAATAATTTCCATAGCTTATCATAGCTAACCGACATCATAATTCCCCGTTCAGGTTATTTTCTACAGTATACCACATTTTGCACCAGATATCAAGATTATCTCACAAAAAAGTTAGACGCAAATAGAAAGGGCAGAGAATCAACCCTTCTCGCCCTTTTACTCCGTAATGTAACGGCTAATAAGCATCTTTGACCATTCTCCAAGCCTCGCCGAGCAAACGCTGCACTTCATTCAGCTGCGCCGTGGACACAGACTGGGTTGCGTTTGCTGTATGGGCAATCTGGTTGATATTGTTGCCGATGGCAGACAGCTCGCGGAGAAGCGCTATTGTATGCTCGGTCGGTCGCGGCGTTACCTCGACCCCTTCCAGCAGTTTACGGATGATGTTCGATGTGGTAAGGCCGCTTGCATCCATGAGCTTCTTCAAATGGCGATAATCCGACTCCGATAACCATGCACTAATGTGATGTGAACAGCTTCTCATTTTCACCACTCCTTTTTTCAAAATCAAATCGGGGTCTTAGAGGGCAGAGCCCCTAACCAGAGGGCATTTGTGCTACAAATGCTATGCTGGCTATTACAACATACGGAAATGTCATCTTATTTTCAGCAATCTATTCATGCGAAGCTGAAAATATATAATTTTAGCACCTCTTCTGTCGCTTCTCTCCATTTGAAATCCGGGAGGAAAAGGTCTGTTGTGTTCCCTCCCGGATTTTCTGCCGTGACGGTCGTGACGATAGTGACGGTATTTAAGACAGTAGCACTGCTCTCCCAAATATCGTCACGACCGTCACAATCGTCACGCTTTTAGGGGAATGAGCATCAGGCGGATTCTCCGTCCTGCATGGCTGCGGCTGCTTTCATAGCGAACACCGTATTCATTGAGAAGGCGTCCAGCATTGATATTGAGCCGTCTGGTCAGCGTATTTGCCTTTATACTCAAGCCTAACGCATCCACAAGGTCTGTGGCTGTCCCATCCCATGTTGGCTTGTCGGCATTCACCATCGTCGCCACAGCCGTCAGAATTGGGTCGGAAGTAACTTTCCATAATTCTGTCTCGGCTCGTTCCATCTCCCATGTCAGCCGTTCCATATCTCGTGCAAGATACAACCGCTGATCCGGCTGATCGCGCCCTGAGATTTCCAACACCGCAGTGTTGTCCGTGCGTTTCTTCTTCTGGAGAACAAACGCGCCGTCGGCAGCGCCGAGTAGTCCGTTTGTCCCTGAGATCGTATCAAACTTATCATCCGCCTGTTGCTTGCGGGTATGATGTACCAGCAGAAGGCAGATTCCATTGCTATCGGCAAACTGTTTCAACCGTCCGACAACCTCATAGTCATTGGCGTAGCTGTACTTCTCGCCGCCGCTGTCCCGAACTTTCTGTAAGGTATCAATGATAATTAGCCTTGTGTCAGGATGATCCCTTACAAATTTTTGAAGCTGTTCATTCAGACCAGCCCCCAAACGTTTCGCACCAGTCGCAAAACGCAGATTATCTGTACTGTCTGTCCCAAACCTCCGGTACAAGCGTTCTTGCAGCCGTCGATAATCATCTTCCAACGCAAGATACAGCACCGTCCCTTTATGTACCCGATAATCCCACAGTGGCAAACCAGTGCTGACGTGGTAGGCAAGCTGCGCCATCAGGAATGACTTGCCCACCTTGGGTGCTCCAGCAAACAAATACGTCCCTGCATGAAGCAGGCCGTCAATGACCGGCGGCTTGCTCTGGAAAACTGTATCGTAAAGTTCACTCATAGAAACCGTATGCAGATATGCAGGATCATCAAGCTGCTGCATCCTCCAAAACATTTCATCAAAATCGTGTTCCAAGGGATTGCTATTCAAATCAGATTCTGCTATACTGATTTCAGAGTTTTTCGGAATCGGCTGCTCCCCGTCTGCGCCAACAGACGGAATCGGGACGGCCGACTTTCCATTTTCAAGCTTCATTTGCGTCCTCCTTCATTCCATTCATAATAGATGCAATCATTTCGATAATATCCAGAAGTTCATCGTCCACCCGATTTCCAGCTTCAATTCGCCGCAATTCATCCAGCACAGCTGCAAACTGATCACGCAAGGCTTTGTAGACTCTGGGATTGCCCTGCACGACCACATCACGGCACAGCAGCCGTCGGATAATATAATCCTGCTTGGTAAGTCCGGAGAGTTTGACTTCGGCTTCAATCTGGGCATCCTCTTCCGACGATACCCGGAACGCAACAACCTTGTTTCTCCATCGGTTTTTCCGATCCACATTCTTCAGCGACATTTTCATCCCCCTTTCTCGGCGCGTTCATTATTGAGTTTTACTGCCATTTCCATTTGCCAGGAATGGAACAGATGTGCATAGTTGTAAGTAATATCAATACTCTCATGCCCGACGCGATCGGCAATGGCGATTGCAGAAAATCCCATATCAATCAGTAGCGACATATGGCTGTGTCGCAAGTCGTGAATTCTAATCTTTTTAACACCAGATGCCCTACACCCACGATCCATTTCATGGTGCAGATAATATTTGGTAATTGCAAAAATGCGGTTATTTTCTCCAACCCTGTAAATCGCTTTCAAAAAATCTTGCATTTCATCGCAAAGGAATTCCGGCATCTGAACCACCCGGTTGCTCTTGACCGTTTTAGGGTCGGTAATCACATCCCGGCCTTTCAACCGCTGATAAGATTTATTGATTGACACAGTGCCTTTCGCAAAGTCAAAGTCAGCAGGTGTCAGTGCCAACAGCTCCCCTTCGCGGATGCCGCACCAATAGAGCATCTCGAATGCGTAGTAGGACATCGGCTTGTCCATCATTGCATCAGCGAATTTCAGGTATTCCTCTTTTGTCCAGAAAAGCATTTCACGGCTTTTCGCTTTCCCCATATTGCCAGCCTGTGCAGCCGGATTCGCCCGGAGATTATAATGCCTGACTGCGTGATTAAAAATGGCGCTCAACTGATTATGTACCGTTTTCAGGTATACGGGCGAGTACGGTTTCCCGCTTTCGTCCTGATGGCGGAGCATTTCACTCTGCCACGCAAGAATTTCCTTGGAGTGGATATCACACATCTTTCTTTTACCGAAGTAGGGCAGTAGCTTTGTACGAATGATATGCTCCTTGGTGTGCCAGGTGTTTTCTTTCAATTTCGGTTTAGTGTCCTTTTCATAGAGTTCGGCAAAACTCTCAAAAGTCATATCCAAATCGGCTGTCGATTTGTTCTGCTGCTCCCTTTCCCATGCCAGCGCTTCCCGCTTGGTCGGAAAACCACGCTTTTGCGTCTGTTTCCGCTCACCCTTCCAGTCAGTGTAGCGGAAAATCACGCGCCATGTGTTCGTCTTGGCATCCTTGTAGACTGCCATTTGTCTCACGTCCCTTCTTTCGTTTTCATTGCATCATAGCAGACTTTTTCCATGAAATACTTCCGGTTTACCCTGCCTGCAATGGTCAGATAGCCCATGTTCCTCAATTCGGCATTCATCCGCTGAACGATTTTGTAAGCATAGGATTTCGATATGCCGAGTTCCGCAGCCACATCGTCCACTCTCATAAAGGCATTGCTTTCCATGATATCCTCACTTTCTGATGATTTGTTTGTGTTTCATAAGGACTAAACATATTTGTTATTCCTCGATTTCTATTATACTAAGCAAAATTGTTTTGTCAAGTGGTTTTCGGGAAAATAACTAACTTTTTTGTTTAGGTCTATCTTGACTGCCACTAAGCACATATGCTATACTGGCTATAAAAGGAACAGAACAGGCTGCAATGCAGGAGGTTACTATGGCAACAGGTCAAAGAATACGGTTTTTCCGCAATTTACGTGGTATGACGCAAAAATATCTTGGGATGATGGTCGGTTTCTCGGAACGGACTGCGGATATTCGCATGGCACAATATGAATCCGGGACACGAACTCCCAAAATCAATCTGATCAACGAGCTTTCACAGGCACTGTCCATTTCGCCGGATGCGTTGACCGTTCCTGACATTGACAGCGGAATCGGCTTGATGCATACACTTTTTGCAATAGAGGATATGTACGGTCTGACCATCAGCAAAATTGATGACAGGCTGTGTTTGACGTGGCAGCCAGGCGATTTGTCGAACCTGTCCCTGATGCAGCGGTTTTCTGACTGGCAAAAGGAGGCTGAACGGCTACACGCTGGTGAAATCAGTAAAGAGGAATACGACCAGTGGCGTTACACATACCCGGAAATCCCCGTTGCCCGCCAGAAAGCGGAGCGAGACGCAAAGCGCATTTCTGAAAAACAAACCGAAAATGAGTAAGCGAAAAGGGCTAGCTGATCCAACTGAATCAGTTAGCCCTTTTCTAAATGAATAATGAAAAATGTTGCCAAATCGTTGCCATAACGAATTTCAAGAACGCTAAATCCGCCTATTCACCGGGGTTTCCGATATTTTTGAAATTATTCCCACTCGATTGAGGGAAACTGATTTATGGTCTATCCCATCAGTTTTCGAGTGGTTTTCTTCGATTTGTTCCGTTTATTCCATCGTTTCCGCCTCGCTCCGCAACCTGGTAATGCCACGATAATGCCACGGCAATTCCAGGGTGTCCCGCCCCGCCTGTTCCCGCGTGGGAACGCAGGCGTCATCGGTCGGGGCAGGACTGGCGCCGGAACCGCGCCGATATGATAGCATTGTAGCACAACAGGCAAGCGAACGCAAGTACGGTTTTAGATTACCGTCAGGTAGCAGACCGCGATCCAACTCATCAGTTCGACAAGCAGGGCCTCCGTGACCCCCTTGTGGACAGCCACGGCCTCCACGGTGTACCGGCGCAGGCCGGTAACATAGTCCGGGACGCCCGCTCCCCTCGAAACTGCGAGTCCGCCGTAGACGGCTCCAGGCTTGATGATAACGGTATCAGACGGGGCAATGTACTTTGCCACAGGTTACGCCCTCCTTCCCTTCTGGTGTTTTAGTTGACAAAAATGCCGGGTTTCTGCAAAATAGGCGCTTGCTTATCTGTCGCCTGCGGGCCGATCCTACGCAACAGGGGAGATAAGTTTCTGTGTTCTGACCTCCGCCTCGATATGGGCAGTCAGGTAAGCGTCAAGGTCGCCATAGGCCCGCCGCAGGAACGCCGCCGCCTCGGATGTGAGCAGCTTTTTGGCCTCATCAAGGGATTTCTGGAGCGCGGCCCGCTGGTTCTCCTCCGTGAACTCGTTGCTCTTTTTGAGGGCGTCCACATAGGTCTGGCTGGTGTGAGAAACCGCCGTGGAGATGGCGAGAGCCGCCTCTTTCAGGTACACCTTGGCGGTTTCGTTCTCCGTCCTGGAGGCAAGGTACTGGCCCAGGGTCTTGACACCCTTGACGATGTAACCGGCCACCACGGGGACGGCGGCGATGATGACGGCCTGCAACAGTGTGGTGAGAAATTCGTTCATAGGTGATCCTCCTTGTTAGTCAAGAACGGGCGCTGCGGCCCGCCTCTTTTCGTGTTCCGGGCAAGGAAACGGCTCACTCTTGTAACACGCCTCGCAGCACTCATCGCAGGTATAGAGGCCCCTGCGGTTGTAGCTGCAAGGCTTGATGGCCGCGATCTCCCGCCCGCATACCGAACATTTTACGTGTTCACTTGATCGCACCCCCCAGGGCGCACAGCAGCGCCCCCAGGCTGGCGATGTCGTGATAATGTTCTGCCCAGTATTCCGGGGTGTTGATGACACCGGCGGCTACCAGGGCGCCGATCCCGTTCTCCGGGGTGCTGGAGCGCGGGCCGGTCTTGGTGATCTTCTCAGCCGCTTTCGTGATGAGAATGTCCAGGTATTTGACCTTCCCGGACGCCGCCGCCTTGATCCAGTAATCCGGGGAGTTGATAACCCCCAGGCGCGTCAACTTGGCGCAGGCCACGGCAACGGGATTGTCGGCCCGTCCCACGATGTCAGCGGCGTCCACCCAGCCGTAGACGCTGGAACCGCCCCCGGCCTCCTTGATGAGGTGGTAGGGGTGCTTGGCTCCGGCGGCGATGGCCGTAACCTTCGCCGTCCCAGGCTTGCAGGAAACGCCGCTGGCGGCGGTGCTGCTGGTGTAATGGGTAGAGCCGATGAAATTCACCTTGTCGCCCACGGCAAAGGCGGCTCCGGCTACGGTCGCGGCGCCGGTGGTGCTGTTGGCGGTGGCCTTACTTGCATATTTGGGGACGCCATAGCCCCGGATGTACCGCCCGTTCACCTGGAGGGAACGGCGCTTGACGGCGTTGGAGTAGTTGCCCTCAATGACGGTGATTGTGTTGCCCACAACCTTCTCCACAATGCCGACATGATCCGCAGAGCCGGTGCAGTCGCCCACGCCATTGTCATCCCAGTCGTAGAACACATAATCCGCAGGCTTGGGAACGTAGGCGTCATTTTCCTGCCAGCTGCCCAGGGCCTTGAAAAGCTGGATGTGCTTTTCGCAGCCGCACTCGGTCGGGATGATGTCGGTCAGCCCCGCCTTGATAGCCACAGCAGAGGCAAAGGTGCTGCACCAGGCGTCCGTGTACTTCACCGGGTAGCCACGGGCCAGGGGCTTGTGGGAGTTGTAAAGGTCGATGATCTTCTTGTGCGATCCATCGCTTTCCTTGCAGCCGAGGTAGCTGACCGCGATGCTCACAACTTCGCTCCTCAGTTCATTTTCGGTCATAGACTTCCCTCCAGGGGCGGGGGCCGCTCCGCTGGCAGCCCCGGCATATTTGTCGTAATACTTCTGGCCGAACCCGGCCCGCTTGACCTTGACAGCCTCGCTCTGATCCGCAGGGCGCTCAAACTCCAGCAGCACCCGGTCAGATGCCGCCCGGACAGAGGTAGCGGTTTTGAGAGAGGCGAACAGGGACGCATAGCCGGAAAGTTCCTTGATGAGAAAGGCCAGCTGAGTTTCCAGGTCGCCTATGCTCTTACCTGCACTTTTGGCGAATATATGCAGGTTTGCCTTGCGGGTGCTATATGTCCACTGAGCGAGGCCATAGCCCGCAGCGTCCCCGGCAAAGTTGGTGTAGGCGCCGCTGTCAACAGCAGCGGTGTACTCTGCATCGGTATAGCCGAGTTTCTTCTCATAGCTGTTCTGGAGATTGGTAGGGATCAGCCCGCTTTCGGCATACAGGTTTCCCATCAGGCCGGCGGCTCCGCAGGCGCTCAGACCAGCAGATCGCAGGTAATTCCATATCCGTTCTTCATTGCTATTTCCCGTAAGTGCCACAAAATCCCTCCTTACAGGTTGTTGCGCGGGCAGTCATCGGGCGGCTCCCCACCGCCCCCGGACTCCCGCTGTTTGTCGTTCCGTATGTCCTCCTGCTGCCATTGGCGATCCTGGTTCCTCTCCTTCGTGGTCTTGATCCAGCCCATGACGCCGCACTCACCGCCGCAGACGGCGAAAACGCAGGTGATGAGGGTGTCCGGCACTCCGCCGGTTTCCCGGTAAATCTGGATCATTGCGATGGTAAAGGAAATCAGGGTAACTCCCACAACGGCCAGGATAAGGTTCATCGCCCCGATACCTTTCCGGGGCGTGGTGGTGCTGTGTTTCGCCCGGAGGCGACTCCGCAGACGCCGGATCGTTGCCGCGCTCAGGATATAGCTGATAGCTGCGCCGACCAGAACGCCCGCAGCGGCGATGGCAACGGTTTTCATCAGGTGGTTTCCTCCTCACCGCGATCCGCGCTGCCCTCGCGTAAAAAATCATGCTTTTTGAGCCGTTCTTTGTAGACCTCCCGAATGTTCTCGATGGCAAGAACGGCGCGATTGTTCGGGTATTCCGGGTGCTTGTCGCAGTATTTTTCATAGGCGTCAATTTCTGTCAGCGCCTCTATGAACTCCTCCTTGGTGTGGCCGATATTCCGCAGCAGTTCATTGTTGAAGTGCAAAATGCGGGCGCGGTGGCCGTCTGCGGTGCGCCGGTCATCCATGTCGATATGCGCATCCAGTTTCTTTTCGATGGCCTCAATGCCCATCGCCTTTCCGATGGCCTTTGCCAGCCACGACCAAGGATTGATCTTGACGGGAGCGACCTGTATCAACGTCATCAGCACCAGGAGCAGACCGCCCCCGCCAGTCAAAATCTCTTGAACGCTCAAAACTACATTCCTCCTGTTTTTGATAACGGTTTTGCCCGATTTGACAACGAAAAAGCCGCCCCTGATAACAGGGGCGGCCCTCCCGCGCCGGACGCCTTAGAGTTTGACCTCCAGGGCCTCGATGATGTCCTCAACATCCTTGCGGATGATGGAGGGAACCTGATCCAGGGTTTTCTTGCCCTTGACGATCAGAGTAGCGTACACCACAGCCATGATCGGAACCTCCTTTCTGAGCAGAATTTTCAGCAGCCATGCCCGGAACCTACTCATGATCGGCCCCCTGCAACAGTGCCGTGACCTCGGCCCGCAGGCGGGCCGGAACGTCATCAATGGTTTTCAACCCCTTGCGGATCAGGTCGGCATAAACCTTAGCCATTGTCCGCACCTCCCATCATGGCCTCATAGACATCGCAGAGGGCCATTTGGGTGTCGGTCACTTGGCCCTCCAGCGATTCAACCTTTGCCCGCAGCTGCTCATTCTCCTCCTGGAGTTGCCGCCGGGTTTTCTGCTTGCTCAACTCCTTCACGGAGTCCTCGCGCAGACGTTTCACTCCCATTACTGGAACCCCCCTTGAACAGATGTGATGTAGCCGCCCTCACCGCTGGCCCCGCGCTCCGCAGTAATGCGGAAGTTGAACGCAGCGCCCTTGCTGGCGGTCTTATTGGTAAAGATGTGGTTTGCCCCGGTCTTGACCTCGCTGGTGCAGTCCTCCCATACCGGCGCATCGTCCAGGGCGTTGTTTGTAACCTCCACGGTGAAATGCGCGTCAGCCGGCACAAATCCGATAACGGACAGAACGCAGATTGTGATCGGAGCGTCCGCTGTCATCGGCTCATCCAGGGTGATAGAGGCCCCGGTGACCTCCTTCGTGAAGGTCACGGAATGGGAGGCGGTGGCCTGCCCGTCATTGGCAGTGATGGAAAGGGTGTGCTTGCCGTTCAGCAATTTCATGAAGGTTTCGCCGGTGACGGCAAAACTGTTGCTGCCGCCCAGGGTGGCGGAGAACTCCCGCTTTTTCGCTCCGTCAATCGTTTCGGTGACGGTCACGGCGTCATTATCCGCATCGCTGACAGAGTAGGACACGGTGAACCCGCCGTTCTTAACGCCCAGGTCGCTCCCGTTGGTCGCGCTGCTGGTGATGGCCGGGGCGGTGTTGTTATTGACCGTCCTGGCCGGGGATGTGGCGTAGCCGCTATACGCACCGGCGGTGTCATAGGCCCGCACCCGGTAGGCCACAGATGCCCAGCCCTTGGTGATGGTATCGTTGAAACTCAGGGCAGTCCCCCGGTTGATCTCGCTCCATGCGCCGCCGTCCACCTGCCGCTCCAGGGCATACCCGGACAGGTTTCCGTCACTGTCGGAGGCCGCGCCCCACGTTACAGTGAGCGCGGCCCCGCCCAGCACCGTCACAGGGACGGTGATACTGGCCGGGGCGCTGGGGGCGTTGTTATTTACCACCGTGACCTGGTTACTGGTCTTGTAGCTGGAGTAGAGGCCCTGGGAGTCGTAGGCACGGACTCGGTACATGACCGACTCCGTGCCAAAGGGTACGGTGTTGGTGGTGCTGCGGGCGTTGCCCTTGTAGACGTTGCTCCAGGACGATCCGCCGTTTACGCTCCGCTCCAGTTCGTACCCTTCCAGATTATTTTCCGCATCGCTGGACGCGCCCCACGACACGGTGATGCTGTCCCCTCCGTTGATGCTGCCGGGGACGGTGATGCTCCCAGGCGTAGACGGGGCCGTGTTCGTATTCACGGAACCGTCATCAGAGACCAAGAGTGTAGAGGGAAGAATCAAAGCGGGGCGGACGCCATAGGTGCGGGTGCAGTAGTAGCTGTAGGCGTCGCCACCGGAGTACACGCTCCAGGCGACGGCCGAGCCGCTGGCGTGCGGGGAGCGCAGCCACCAAAGCGTGGCGGAACCGTTCAGCTTGGCGATCTTCTCTGTTGTGCCGTTGCCGTCCTGGAAGTAGGACAGCTTGGCGCCGTCATTGACGATGTACTGGTTGACGTTGCTCTGAGTGTAGCCAACCTCACGGTCAGACAGCAGGAAAATCTTCGCGCTCAGGCCGTTGGCTCCGCTGTTCACCGACTGGCTGGTTCCACTGCCGGGGCGGTAGGGGATTTTGGCCTGCTTGATCTGCGCCCGGATGTTGGCGTCAATCAGGTTCAGGAAGGTGCTGTTGAGGTAGCTGCGGATGGTGCTGTTGGCGTAGTCGTTGACATTGGAACTGTGCCACTGGCGAGTTTCGTAGATGTCCTCCATCAGCAGCCAGGTTCCATCGCAGGACGCATCGTAGATGCTGGACGGCTTGCCCTGGTGGACTACGATGAAGTTCCTCAGAGTGCCGTTTACCTTGATTTTGACAACGCTGCCAACGCCTTTTGCGCTGAGTTTAACAGCAGCCATAGGTATTCCTCCTTATGTGTCAGATAGGTTCACCAGGGAAATCCCGGTGGAACCGCTGGCGGTGCAGGCTTTTTCTTCACCTGCTGCCGCCGCATTTTCTGGATCAGCTTTCTGGCCTTGGCGTTTTTAGAGGTCTTGAGCCTCTTGCGGGCGGTGCATTGAACGCCGGTGATCTCCGTGACCTGCGCGGCGATCTTTTGACGCAGGATGTAGGTGTCGCCGTGGGCGGCGTGGGCGTCCCATGCTTTCCAGGAGGCGATGATCCTGTCCTTCTCCACCCGGCCCGCCGGGTAGTCCTTGCGCCATGCCCGCAGGCGGGCGTTCATGCGCTCTTTACTGTCCCGGCGCAATTTCATAATCACACCACCCTTGCTGTCCAGATAGGTGTGAAAGCCCAAAAAGTTGATGCCGTTTTTCAACGGGAAGATGGCCGTTTTCTCATTCAGTTCCAGCTTTAGGTCATGAATGTACGCCTCGATCTTCGCCCAGCAGTCTTGCAGATACTCTTTGCTGTCGCTGATAGTGTAGAAATCGTCCATATACCGGCCATAGTAGCGGGCGTGAAGTTTCTCCTTCACCCAATGGTCGAAATCGTCCAGGTACATCAGGGCCAGCAGTTGGCTTGTCTGGTAGCCCAGGGGCAGGCCGTCCGTACTGTCGATGTAGGTACACATCAGTTCGTAGACCTGCGGATCGGCTATCTTCTTTACCAGCTTGGCCTTGAGGATGTCGTGGTCGATGGAGGCGAAAAAGTGATGCACGTCCGCTTTCAAAATCCAGCCCTGGGCATAGTCCCATTCCTCCGGCGGGCGGTATGGCAGACCGGCGGCTCTCCGGGCCGCCTCATCATGGCCTTTCCGCTTTCGGTAATAGTCCTGCATCTGCGCCCGCAGCCGGTCAAGGCCAACGTGCATCCCCTTCCAAATCTGCGAGGCGTAGCTATCTTGGATGAAACTCCGGGTGATGGCCTCATACAGAATGTTATCTACCAGGGCGTGTTGCACCACCTTGTCCACGAACGCCGGGGCCTGCACAAGGCGCTTTTTGGGTTCGTAGACGTAGAAGGTTTCAAACTTGCTGGGCTTGTACTTTTTGGTGGACAGGATATAGGCAAGGCGCTCCGTGCAAGCCAAAGCGTTTGCCTCATACTGGGCGGTGCCCTGTTTCGTTCTCTTGCCCACCCGTGCGGTTTTATAGGCTCCATAAAGCACCTCAAAAGTGCAAAGTTCTTGGTAATCCATATATCTCCATTCTCTGGAAATAAAGGCGACCGGCGCCCGTTTGAGCGCCGGTCTTTCTCTCATTCGGATGTTGCTGATAGCCAACGGCGCAAAACGGCGGCTGGCGTCAACATCATGTGTTTATCCTCTCCCCACGCGCAGGGGTTGGACGGGATATGACCTCCTTTGATGATGGGGCGCGGCTTTCGGCTTTTGGCCTACTCGGTCTGGCTGATCCATCAGAGCGGGGCGGACGCCATAGGTGTTGGTGCAGTTGTTGTTGTTGGCGTTGCCATTGGAGTTCACGTTCCAGGCGTTGGTCGAGTCGTTGGTGTTCGGGGAGCGCAGCCACCAATTCGTGGCGGAAATAGGTCATACCCCAATATGACGCGGATGCCTCCGCGCTATATCCTTACTGGGAGGGCGGCGCGGATGCCCCGCCCTGCGGAGAGGCCCGCGACCGGCGCTCCTGATCCATGATCTCACGCACCAGCCGGATCAGGCGCTCCGTTTCGCGGTCTGCCTCTTTTCTGTGGATGTCTTTAGCCCTCGCGCCGTCCTTTTTGAGCCACGCAAGGCACATATACTTGACATCCAATATCTTTTTTGTCCATGTCCCCATGCGCTTAGTGTCGATGTACTCCATATCGTGACTGAGTTCCACCAGCTTGAGCATAAGGTTACACTCATCAATGACGGCCTTGATCTCGATGAGGCGATCCTCCGGGCGTTCATTGAAATTGGTTTCATTGGCGGCATGGACACCGCGCATGATTTTCCGGGCAGCTTTCCGCAGTTCCGCGATCAGGTCAAAACTCTCACTTTTCGGGAACCGCTTGCGGTCATGCCGGTTCTCCAGGCGATCCGCCGTAGAGTTCAGCATCTCCCGCATTTCCTCTATGGTCTTGGCCTTGGCAATGGTGCGCATAACCTTTGCAACATCCTTGGCGTCAACCTTGTCATCCGGGACGGGCCGGACAACCTGCTTGGTGTACTTATACAACTCCAGCGCCCGGTTTCCGAGCAGATACTCCTTCTCAGCCATGACAGCACCGCCTTTCGGGGCAGCGCCCGGATAGAACGGCCGCCAGATCGTCCGGCTCTCCGTAGAAGGTGCAGCGGTCGCCCGCGATCCTCAGCCGCCCAGGGTTCCCGCTATGGGTGGTTCCGCACAGTACCAGATCAGCGGTGCGCTCCACATCGCAAGGTGGCTCCAGGTCGGTGAACAGGGTTCCTATAATGCAGGAAAGTTCGTCCAGCGGGCGGGTAAAGGTGATTTCCTGCATCAGAACTCAATCCTTTTCTGCGTGGTATTCCAGACGCCGGACACGACCAGGCCGGTCAGCGTTTCAAAGGTGACAGTGAAGGGGTTGCCGGAAACGTCCGTGTTATACATCAGTTCCAGCAGGGAGAGGCGGGAGTCCACCGTGGAAATCTGGTTCAGAATGGCGGGGTGAGCATCCGGGTCGGCGTTATGCTCTGCAATGAGTTTCCGGGCCTCATCCATGAACACGGGCAGCATGGAGATCATGCAGAACTCCTCGACATCCTCAGAGGTCATAAACGCCTCCGGGGAGTAGTCGATGATGACGGTCGCGCCCTCGCCCACGGTAATGCTGACAGGATAGCGGCGCACGTCCAGGCCGGTGTCGGAGAACGCGCTCACCCACTGAGGGTAATCGCCCAGGGTGGCATAGTAAAGCAGAATTTCTCCGTCCTCCACATACTCCTCCGGCGTCCCCTCATTCTCTACATGGGGGGTCACGGTGGGGTCTTTGGCGAACACGCCAAACTCCCTGATCCAGAACCCGTGATCCAGACCGCCGTTCATGTCGCTGCGGTACTCCACCGTCATGTGAACCGTGTCGCCGTCATAGACCGGGGTGCTGGATGTGCCGGCAGCGACCGGCTCAATCAGGTCTTGCAGGTCGCCCGGAAAAACGTCATCCGGGCAGATGCCGGAACCCATGATGACGCGGGTGAGCGTCAAGGGCGTCTTGGAGGCGAGAACCTTCGCAATCAGTTCCCGTCCCTTTTTGGTGATGGTGCATCCGTATTGGCTCATGTGTAGTCCTCCTTCAATTCAGGCAGTTTTGTTTGGGTGATGCTCTGAGCGTCAGCGGTGGCCCGCCCATGGGCAGCCGCCGTGATGACCGTATCAAATTCAGGCAACACGGGCAATGCCGTGTCGGTTGCGGTATGCAGGGCAGCGGAGGCACGGCCATGGGCAGCAGCCGTGGCAAATACCGGCTCGATGGGTGGCAAGCGCGTGACGCTCATACCGCGACCCAAAACAGGGGTGATGTAGATGGTCGGCTCCGAGAGTTCCGGCTCCAGCACCGGGAGGCTGGTAATGGCAAGCCCCCGTCCGAGGACGGGGGTGAAGTGGATCGTTCGCTCCATCTCCGGGGACTCCGTAGTGGCCGTGATGTGGATGCCAACGCCCGCCGCCTTGATGATGGGCGCGGCCAGTAGGTTTTCAGCATGATCCTCCGGGGCCAGCAGCCCGGTTTCCAGGAACATGACCGCCGGATATTCGGGGTTCTCAGAGTAATACAAGGGCTTATCCCAAAACATCCGAAACGCCTTGATGATGTCGGGATAGGTGCAGTCGCAGGTGTTTTTCAGCACCTTGTAGACCAGGAATTTCCGATAGGTTTCATCGTCCGTTTCACCGCCCCGGCCCGCATAGGAGGCAAGGTCGCCCGCCTCACGGCGAGAAAGTACAACGATGTCCCCCACGCCGTCCAGCTGCGCACCCACGGCGTCTGACAGGCTCCGCCCGGTTTTAAGCTGGAGGAAAAAGTCGAACAAATCCTGGAGCTGCCGCGCAAGGGCGTCATGCAGCACTTGGATATTGGGTTTTCCCCGGAATTGCTCTATGGTGTCCTTCTCAACAAATTCGCGGTAGTTTCGATTATCCATCGAGCGCCACCTCAATCATCGTTTCAGATGTCACGGCCCGCTCACGCGCAGAAATGACCTGACTCCGCAGCGCATAGCTGTCCGGGGTTTCCGCGCTGTCCTGAGTGGTAAACATGGTGATGTCGATGTAAGAGATGCCGGGGCAGGCCGAATAGATGGCGTCAAGGAATTTCTGAGGCACGATGTCCTCACCGCAGTTCAGTTGTTCCACCTGCGCCACAATAGCCTGTTTAATCAACTTGGCATAGTTGGGCGGGATGTCCTCAACCGCGCTCTGAGTGACACCCACGCGCATCCAGGTATAGACGTAGGTGGGCCGGTTGAAACGGATCGTAATCGGCTCCCCGTACTCTCCGGGGAGGTCTACCTCCTCATCGCCAAAGGTGCTGATGCCCCCGGCTTTCGTGCTGAGTATCTGTCGGGCGATCTCCGTAGGGTCGCCGCCGTCCACCACGATCTCAACGCTGTGCGGGGGCCTGCCGTAGATGTCGTACTGGTTGCTGTCGTTCTCATAAGGGGCAACGCTTTCCACACCCTGACAGTTGGTGAGGATGGCGCTGCGGATGCTTTCAAGCATCATGGACGAACGGTTATAAATCTTGTCCACATAGGACTGCCGCAGCTGCCGGTCTGTTTCCTCATCCCGGCCCGCGATATAGGGGCAAAGATTGGTGCAGCTGAGAAAATCCGCATGGCCCTGGACGATGTTGATGATGGCCTCAGCAGGCATAACGATGTCCCCGGTTTCCTCGCTGGCAAATGTGATGATGGAGGTCACGGTTTCCGTTGTCATGTTCTCAGTCAGGATCATCGCATAGCTTTTGGCCTCATCTACCGCCTCCAGGAGCAGCAGCAGGTTTTCTTCGTCCACGCTGACAGTAAACTCCTCATTGACGGACAAAGCCTCCTGGAGGCCGCTCAGAACGGCTCTGGCGTCTGTTTCCTTGCTGGGGGTAAAAGAATACAGGGTTCCATCAATGGACACCGTGTAGGCGGCTGTGGCGGTCAGAGACACGATCTTAATCGCCGCTCTGTTGAAGGAACTGCGGGAGATGGCCGCAGCGCCCAGCAGCACAAACCGCTTTTGCGGATTGGTGGCCGATGCAATGATGGTGGACGTGTCCAGTGGGGTGCCGTCCACGCCGGTACAGTGGATCGGGTAGTAGGAACGGGCAGCAGTTTCCCGGACTGTTCCCCCGAATTGGCAGGCATTATCCAGGTTGATGCCCTCAGCGGAGGATGGGTACATAGCATCATAGATGCCCTTCCCGAACTCCCATAACTCGGCCAGTTTGTCGCTGAAATTGGTAATCAGGACATTCAGATTGGACTTCGGGTTGAGCCGGGTATTGACGCCCCATCCTTCCGATAGATCTGTATGAAGTTCGTCCATAATGGTATCGAGCCTCTTGATGTTCACGCCGGTCGGCGTAATACCATATTCAGACATTGATTTTCACCTCCTCCCGAAATGTTTCCTCGGATGTAACGGCCTCATAGCTGACAATCAGCTGGCGCTTGGCAGCGTCCGCCTTGAGGTCAACGCGGTTCACGCCGGTCACTTCCTCGACCGACAGGATTTCATCGCGGATCGCCTGCCTGACCTTCACCAGGTTCGGGTTCTTCACCAGGACGGTTCCCCAGTAGTCCAGGCCCAGCAGCGGGCCGAGCCGCCACTCGCCCAGGAACCACTTGAGCCGGATTTTGATTGCTTGCCGGACGCTCTGAGTGAGAATGATGTCGCCGGTGTCGGAAATTTTGTAGTCCCCGCCGGTGTCGAGTAGAATATCTAACACGCCCATTCCTCCTTTCCTGCGGGTCATCCGCCGATGAACACGTTCCCGCTCCCGTCCTGGACGGCCCCGCCGATTGATACGCTGTCGCCCACCCTCCCGGCGGGGCGCCCGTTAATGTTTACCGTGGAACTTCCGGCGGCGATGTAATCAGAGTGGCCGGGGTGGGCCACGCACCCGTGGGAGGCGTAATGATCTCCCAGGCGTCCGGCTCCCCGGCCATTGATGTTCACATCCCCGCTATACTCCACCAGGGGGACAGGTGGGCAGGCGTCATGCCCGGTGCAGTTGTCCCCTTGCCGTGTAGCTGCTGGCATACGATCCCCTCCTCAGTTCAGGTCAATCCTCCCGGCGTTGACCTTAAAACTTTCGCTGGCGTTGATGACAAACCTCTTGCAGTCAGCTTGAATAAGGCCGTCCTTTTTGACGGTGATCCGGGTTCCGCTGACATCAACGATGATGGCGTCCTGCTTGCAGGCGTCTGCCACAACGGTATTTGCAGGGGCAAACAGGCCGGGGATTGCCACCGCGTTTGTGAGGTCAAACCGCAGGTCTGTCCCCGTGTCCTGTCCGTACATCCAGTAGTCAAGGGATTGCTCAGAAATAATGAGCAGGCAGCCGTCCCCCGGCTTTACCGGGAACGCTACGGTCGCCTGCTGGTTCATGTGCTGCTGGAACAGCACGGGGACGCCGCTGATCTGCGGATAGTCGATGATGTTCCCGCCCTTCGTGGTGTACTTCATAACGGGTTTTACAACGGCCTGCCCCTTGGCCGGGTCATAGGACACGATAGTTCCAGGGACAGCGGTATGGATGGACTGAGCCGCCGCCTGCGCCATGTTCTTGATCTCCTGTACCAGTTCAGAGTTCATTTGCCCACCTCCAGCAGACGGGCGGTGCATTGCCATGTCGAACCGTCCGTGTCGCCCTCAATCTCAATACTGTAAACCCGGAAATAGCCGGTGACTACCTTGCTTTTCAGGTAGACGTAATCATCAACCCCAATGGCAGCGTTCATCAGGAACTCGACATCCCAGCCCTCCACATCCTTGCCGCTGTCATCGTCCGCCGTAACGGTGATTTCCTGGGGGAACCCGATCATGCCGGTTTCCTCGGAGAGAACAAAGACCTCTTGGCTCATAACGTCCCCAGGCTTTTTGATTTGCAGCACCCCGTTCTGGATGCTCCAGGTCAGGTTGGACGCATTGCAAATAATGCTGAGGGCGTTCTTCGCAAGGCCCACGAAACTGTACCCGTTCGGGATGTCAGAAAACTCCGCGTTGTAGGAATAGCTGACGGCCACCCCCATTTGCCCCGCGATGTCATCCAGGATGGTCTTTGAATTTACCTTCCCTGAATACGACAGGGTGATGTAGGTGTCCTTCGTGGCAATGAGGCCGTCCTCGACCTCGATGGTAGTTTTTTTATCTGTTCCGTCCGGGCAGGTGGATACAAAGGAAACGCCCCCGGCGAATACCAGGGGCATGACGCTCCCATACCCCGCATAAAGGGCCACAGCGCAGTTTTTAGCCTTGAGCAGGGCCTTGTGTTCATCGTTCAGGTTCCACATCTCCACGCGGGCCGTGTTGGAGGTTTCCAGGTCGGTTTTTTCCAGGCTGAACGCAATGTGAAGTTCTGTCGTTTCAAAGCCGCTCCCACCTGCGGGGCCTGCAATCAGGCGGTAGGATCGGCCAAAGTTTGTATATCCGGCCATAGTGCCGCCTCCTTACTGAGCAGGAATGAACACGAATTTCGCTGTGCCGTTGTTGAAATCCCCACGGCCCACCACGTCCTGATTGCTCATGCAGCCGAATACGCCATAAGGCATATTATCATGGCCCATAAACAGGTTCAGGGGAAAACTGGGGACGATCTTCACCATGCGGACGATAGGAGCGCCCTGTGCATCGCTGAGGCTGAAATACCAGCGGCTTTCCGTGTCGTTGTAGGTGAAACGGATTTGATAGACGATCCCGTTCAGAACGATGCGGGAAACGCTGTCGTTCATGTCTGGAACCGCGATGATGGTATAATCCATGCCGCACCCTCGCTTTCAGTGTTGTGCTGGTGGCCGGAGTCGAACCGGCTCCGCCGGGGGGAAAGGATGATGAAAAGGCCCAGCGTGTGACCGTTCACCACCAGCATATAGGCCCCGCCGCCAGATGACGGCGGGGCAAGGTATTATATCAGCCCTGCGCCAGAGGCCAGGCCGTACAGAATGGAACCCTTGGACTTGCCGGAATCAGACGAACCGCCGGACGATCCACCGCCGGAACTTCCAGCGGTTGTGCTGGCAGTTCCCGCAGCAGCGCCGGTGGCCCCACTTTTCAGGTAGGATGCCGGGATCGTGGTGGTCTGCGACTTGGTGATCCTGATATGCTTGAGGCGGATCGGGATTTCACGCGCATACCCATACTCATTTGTCCGGCTGATCGTCAGGCTCTCAATAGCCATGTTGTCATAGTGGGCGTCCGGCGTTGTCACCGAAACGAGTTCCTTTGCGTAGTAGAGTTCTTTCAGGGACTTCACTACGGAGTCCACCCGCCCGCCGCCTCCGAACCGGCTCTTGAAGGTGACGGGCTTATCCGACACGAAAAGGGTCATGCTCAGGTTTTCCGCGCTCAGGATGATGGAGTCGCCTATGGTGTAGCCGCTCTCCACGATGTACTCAGGGGAACTCGCCTCCATCGCGTACTCCTCATTGAGGAGCGCGTCAAACTCAATCCCGTTGATGTTGACGGGCTGTTTCGTTGCCATGGCTCATTACCCCCCTGCATACGCCAAAGCCCGTGCAAGGGCGCTGGTAGTGTCCTCAGTGGCGGAGTCAGCGGCCTTGGCGATATTCTTCTGGGCCGCACGATCCCCGTTGAACTCCTGATTGATCTCCACGTTCTGAGTGATGGTCTTGCTGACATTGCTGCTATTGGTGGTAGCGTTGTTTGTGGTGGAGACAGAGGGCTTGGCAGCTTGGGCAAAGGCGCTCACGCCGCCCAGGACTGTCCCCAGGGCAGCCCGGATGTCAGGGCCAGGGCCGATTTGTCCAGACATTCCCTCGGCCAAAGCGCCGACAGCGCCCTCGACCTTCTTCTTGCCTGCCTGGATGCCCTTAGCCATGAGGTCAATCATGTCGGGCATATAGGTATGGAAGTCGGACAGAGGCCCTTCATCAGGCTCAGAGAACCCCAGGAACCCCTTAATCTTGTCTGCCACTCCCTTTACGGCGTCACCAACGGCGCCGATGGCCCCCTTGATGCCGTCCACGATGCCCATGATGATGTCGCGGCCCCACTGGAGGGCCTGCGCGGGCAGTCCCTTGATCCAGTCGATGGCAGCGGTCAGCCCGTTCACGATGGCGTCCTTGATGTTGCCGATGGTGCCGGTGATGCTGGTAAGGATATTGGTAAACGCGGTCGTGATGGCGTTCCAGATGTTGTTGGCGATGTCGGAGATGAATCCCCAAATGGTGGAGAAGATGTTGGAAATCACGTTCCAGATGGCAGTCAGGATCGTGCTGATGATGTTCTGAATACCATTCCACACATCAGAGGCCAGCTGCTTGACGTTCTCCCACAGGCCCGCCCAGTCCCCGGCAAATAGCGCGGAGAACACCGCGAACAGGTCTGCCAGGACATCCAGAACCGCGCTGAACACGGCCTTGATGGTTTCCCATACGCCGGAGAAATAGGCCATGATGGTGCTGCCCCAGGTTTCCCAAAAGGCTTTCAGGCCGTCAAAGACAGCTGTTGCCACCGTCTTGATGACATTCCAGACTGTGGTGAGCGTGTTCTTGATGCCAGTCCAGATGTTGGAGAACGCGGTCTTGATTTGTTCCCCGTGCTTGCTCCAAAACGCCTGCAACCCGCCGAACACGGTCGTTGCCACAGTTTTGATCGCGTTCCAGACGCCCAGCAGCACCGTCTTGATGACATTCCATGCCGCCGTCAGGCCGGATTTGATTTGCTCCCCGTGCTGGTTGAAAAAGTTCTTGATGCCGCCCCACACAGCGGAGCAGACAGACTTGATCGTGTTCCAGGCCGTCAGCAGGAAGGATTTGACTTTCTCCCATGCTGCGGTAATCTTCTGGCGGACGGCCTCAGTATCGACACCAGCCTTTTCCAGGATCGTGCCGATGACCGAACCTTTTCCGCTCATAAAGTTGAAGAAATCCCAGGCGATGGCCGCGATTGCCACGATTGCCGCAGCTGCTATGCCTATCGGACTGGACAGCGCACTAAAGGCGGCTCCGGCGCCAGATATAACGCCCTTGATTGCCTTGAACGCTGTGACCGCCTTGGTGATCCCGCTCTTGACCGTCACAAAGGCGGCGACCAGGGTGAGAACCTTCCCGGCCACCTTGACGATCAAATCCCTGTTCTGCACCAGCCATTCGGAAAAGGTGTTCAGCTTGTCGATGACGCTGACAACGGTATCGGAAATCTTTTTCTTGATTGCCTCGCCGTTCTGATCCCAGTATTGCCGGATGACCGAAAACAGGGCGCGTACTATGCCCTTGATGGCGTCACCAAAGGCCAGGAACACTTTCTTGATGTTATCCCATGTGGCCCGTATCTTCTCCCTCAGCGCATCGCAGTCAACGCCGGTTTGCTTTAGGATTTCTCCAATGAGGGAGTCCCTGCCCTGCATGAAGGCCACAAAATCTTCTATCAGCAGGGCAATGACAAGGAACACAGCTATCAGCATCAGCGTTGACGCCCGGATGCTCTTTACCAGGTTAAGCACGGTTCCCAGGCCGGATGCAATCTTGGGTAGGTTCATCGCGGCCAGGATCGTGCCGCCTATGACGGCCAGCAGCTTTAGGGCGTTCTGCGTTCCTCCGAGCCGTTTCGTTATGGAGGCAAGGCGGGGCGTGATCCGGCGAACAAGGTCGATGCCCGCAGCGGACACCTTCTTGATGCCGCTGACAATCATCTTGGTAAAGCCCAGGGCCTCATCCATTTCCTTGCCTACCTCAGACCAGTCCTCTTTCACCCCGTCCAGGGCCTCCGAAACGGCGTCAATAGACTTTATGGCAGAGATGATAGCGCCGATGGAAAAGCCTATGCCGATTGCTCCCAGGGCTTTTGTCGCGGTGTCCTTGAGTGCCTGGATGCTTTCTTCGGCCTTGCTTTCCGTCTTTTTGTCTACCTCATAGCCAAAAGCTATTGCGATGTCGCGGATTGTCATGTGGTTAAATCACCTGCCTCTTTCCGCCTCCCTTTTGGCCTCCTCCGTTTTCGCGTTCGCAATGTCGGTGTCGGCGCGGTATAGGGCGTAGAGTTTAAGGGCCTCATCGAGGGTGTAGACCTCCTTCAACTCCCACATGGACGCCATGCGCTCTTTGATAAGCACATACATCCGCATTTCCAGTTCGGTGAATCTGCTTACGTCAAATTCTCCGTACCGCCGGATTTCGCTTTCGTCACCTTCTCCACCAACGTACCGAGATCGCCAGATTGGGTGGAGAGTTTCTTGAAAAAACCCTGGAAGTTGAGTTTCAGAACCTCCCAGGCCAGCAGGTACATATCCTGCAAATCCATGCAGAAAATCTCATTGAGTTCTTCCGCCGTGAGCAGCTGGGGCTTTTCATCGCCCACGCCCTCGAAATAGACGTTCTTATGGTCGATGAGCAGCTGCCGCATAAGGCTCTCCACCTTCTCGCCGGTGAGGGAGGCAAAGGCCCCCGACAGCGCGGGGGCCAGTTCCTCCACCTTCATGTCAAAGAGGTTGCCGCTCTCAGCGTCCAGCTGCTTGCCGATCAGGGGGGCCGCCGCGCCCAGCATGGGTGTCACCAGGGCCACCAGATCGCCGGTCAGCCTGGAGGCGATGAGGGCGCCGAACGGGTAGATGTAATAGTTGTAGTCACCGATGGTCTTAGTTGTGGGGGTTTGCCGTTTCATGTAACATCATCCTTTCCTTTCGCTGGGGGTTACTCCTCCATCGTGGCCTCGCCAGTCTGGATTTCCCACTCGTTGTTGTTGCTCTCCTTACCCCGGACGCGAGTAGCGGGTTTCGTGACCCAAGCCTGATCCGCCTGGGCCAGCAGCCCGCCGCGCATATCCTTCACCATGATCGGGAAAGTTCCATCGCCGCCGGGGGACATATCAATGTTGTGCTGTTTCTGGAAGAACGAGTTGCTGTCCGAGGTCTGGAGCAGCGTGACCTTGATGAGCAGGGTGTTGTTCGGGCTGACCGCACGGGCGATCTCCCCGTCACACCCGTACTTATAGGTGATCCCATCGCCGCCGCTCTCCATCGACACAAAGCTGTCATCCGCAAGGCCGGTAACGAGATGGGAACCGCAGGCAATCGTGACTTCCTTCGCGTTATAGGTTTTGACCTGTCCCATAGTTCAGTGTCCTCCCTTCTTACAGGTTGTCATAGGTCAGGTTGCCGTTGATCTCTACCATGTGGATAGCACCGGCAATCCGGGCCTGGAAACTGACCCCTTTCAGCTTGCGGGACGCTTTCTGAACGGCGGTCAGGTTCGCGGCCAGGGGAACCTTCGTAACGTAGCCGGGGATTTCGTTCTGATCCTCATCGTACTCAGTGGGGGCGATGCCGCCCGCCTGCTGGCCGGCCTTGAGGCTGGCAATCATCTGGTTCTGCACCAGGCCGATGCCGCCGTCCGTGTAGGGGATTTTCTTGTTCGTCACCAGCAGGTTCACGACACGCACCTGCATATCGTTTTGCAGCCAGTCACGGAAACGGATCAGGTCAATCCACTCCCCGGATGCAGTCTTGCCGAGCATGGTAATGTTCCGGGACGCCACGGTGTTGAAGTAGTTGAGGTTGGCCTCCTCGAACTTCTTTACAGTGGCCGTTTTGATCTTGGAGGGGCTGATAGAGGCCAGGGCCTTAAACACCCACGTTTCAGAACCGGGATCATACCGCAGGATTTTGGCGCAGGCGGCCACATGAAGGAAATAGTTGGCAGCAGGGATTTCATTCTCCGGCTGTCCCACATACTCCCGGCCATAAAAGCCAAATGTGCGGAAATAGACGTTGCGGACGGGCGGGGTTTCGCTCATAGTGGTGTAGGCAAACATCTTGGTCTGCGCCTCAGTCCACTCCGCGATCTCCTCATACCTGTCCTCGCTGATACCGGCTGGGCAGATGACGTACCACCCATTGGTTTCCAGGGCGCGGGCCAGAGTGACGCCCAGGGCCTCCAGACCGTCATCAGCAGCAGCCAGGGCAGCAACCTCAGCGCCCTCATTCTCGCCGCCGGTTTCCTTGGGAGTATCGGGATTGCTCCCACCATCCTCGCCGGTAGCGGGGGGATCGGTCGTTTCATCGGGATCGGGAGCAGGGGCGGGCTGTTGCGTGGCAACATAGACCGCCGTGGGCTTGGGGACTGAGAAAAGGCGACATTGATCGCCCGCCCGACAGGATCGGCGTCATCGCCGGTCGTGACATACCCGGCGTCCTGCGCCTCCTGCGCGGACGAATACACGGTGACGGGTGGAATTTCCCCATTGGGTTTCGCAGGCGCGGGGCCTACGATCAGAACAGCGTCAAAGGCGGCGCTGTCCACGATAGGGGAGGAAATTTCGATGTCAACCGTACAAATTCTTTCCAGGTTGGAACTCATTGATCGGATTCCTCCTTTTGATACTTGATTTCGACCTCAGTGAAGTAGCCGATTTCAGTTTCTTCGACCAGGGCTTTACTGCGGCCTCCGCTGGATGTTGGCTCATAGACAGGCTTGATCTCCACACCGTCCTCAGCATCATCCGGGGTGATGTAACCGGGTTCGGAACCGTCCCCGGTGTTTTCTGCGGCTCCAGGTGTATCGGGGGTTCCGGGTTCGCCTGGAGCGTCCGGCTCTCCGGGGTAGACGATGCTGCTTTCCCCCTGGATGCCGGTGTAGCCCACCGCCTTATGGACATAGCAAAAGACCAGTTCCACCATTGCGCGGAACTGGTAATCGGTATCGGTCACAAGCCCTGTAAGCTGCTGCACCGGGCCGTTGACTACGATGGTGGCGTTGATGCGGTCGCACCAGTGGATCACATACGGCGATTCCAGATAGTCCACAAAATCGGTCATGTCATCGACCGCAGTATCTTCCATGGTTACAAAGCCGTCCGGCCCAGGGGAACCTTCCGCACCGTTGGTGTAAAGGTCGATCTGGAGGGGCAGCTTGGTTTGGTAGTACGACACCATACGGTCATTTACCATGCGCTGAACCGGGAATTGATCTCTTGTCGGAGAACCCGGCGTGATGCAGACGTAAGGGCTTTTGCTCTTGACATTGGCACTCTGGCCGGAAAAGCCCACCACAGCGCCGGTAAAGTATTTCTTTGTGATGTTCTCAATGTGGCGTTTGGCCTCACGAACTGTCACCGGCAGTCCCTCCTTCCTGCGGAGGCGGGGCGGGGCTTGCCGTGGGCGGCTCCAGGTTCGATGCAGCGATGGAACCGTCCACTTGGCAAAACTCGCTTTCGTAGTGGCCCAGGGGGGTGTGATCCCACCTGATAGAGGACACGCACTCATACCACCGGCCACAGTAGTACATCCAATCCCCCCGCTGCTGCATGGATTGATCCGCAGCAGTCAGGAGGGACGGCCCCCAGGCTTTCAGCCGCTTGGTTTGGCGCAGGCCCTCCGGCAGGGCTTGAAGTTCATCTGCCCTCAGAGGTTGGACGTTCAGGCGCATTTGGAAGTCATGGCGTCCATCAGCGCCCCACCGCCTGATCCAGATGGGGCGGCGAAACATTCCGACAATCCCCACGGTCAGTCATCTCCTTCCCCTTTGGGCTTGATAACAAAGCTGACCGACTGCCGCATCCGGCCAGTGTCGATCAGCGGGTGGTCTGACTTCTTTTTGCGGATGGTGGCCGGGGCGTTCGGTTCAAATGCGCCATCCCCGATCTTGGCCTGCACCAGGCCCTTTTGGAACGCGCCCAGGGCTTGAAGAATTTCCTGAGCGGTTCCGCCTTGGGCCAGTCGTTTCACTTGGGCTTGGCACATTTTGGAGATTTTGTCTGCATTTTCGTCAACGCTCATCCGCAGGAACGGTCGGGACGGCGCCCGCGATGTTCCAACCTCATTCCACATGGCGATATTGGCAATATCTACACCGTCTTTCTCCGCAGCCTCTCCAGCCTGAAAGCCCACCCTGACCTGGAGTTGTTCGAGTTCCTTGATCTGCGCAAAGAACCGCTTTCCCTCATCGGTCAGCCTATCATGTCCGGCCATTACCTCGCCTCCCCTGCGGATGTAATCGGCATAATCACCATGCGGCGCAGGGAGAGGTATTGCGTCCCGTAGCCCGTCAATGTCAATTCGGCGTCGTTCGCCGCAAGGGACACGCCGTTGTTGAAACTGATAGAAGTAGAACCCTCCGTGTAGCTTGCCACACGGAGGGTATCTGCAAGGGAACCGATGGACGATCCGCCCTCCTCGGAGGCGGCGTCAAAGGCCCCGGACAGTTTCATGCGGTGGGCAGTCAGCAGCGCGAGGGCCTGATCGTACAGTTTCCCGAACCGCTTTTTGCTTACCAGGGGCGCGGTGAGTTCCAGCCAGGACACAAGGGTTTCGTCCGGCACAGCGGCAAACTCCGCCGCAAGCAGCCGGAACACTTTCAGGGCGGGCGGTGGATCAGCTGCGCGGCTCCTACGCCTCGCCACCGGGGGCAGCGGAACCGCCGCCGGTTCCGCCCTCCTTCTTGTCCTCATCCGCGTTGCCGGTGTTGCCGGTGGAGTCGGAGTCGGTGTCGGTGTCGCCCTCATCCTTGTCCTTCCCCTTGCCCTTGCCTTTCCCCTTCCCCTTGGAGGGGGCAGACTCAGGCTCAAGGGCGATCTTACCGATGGTGGAGAAGTGCTGCACCATGGGGGAGGCGGCCACATCCTCAGAAACGGCGATCTCCTCACCGGGCAGCAGCGGAACGCCGCCGATGCCGATGATCTTCGTGGTCTTATTGATGACCTTCATATCGCGGTTCTCCTTTCTTGAATTACACGCCCGCGACAATCAGCGCGGACAGGGGGTAGTAGAGCATCAGGCCGGCCACACGGGACTCACAGGGAACCTCGACCTCCAGGTTCTTGTTCTGCGCCGGGTGCTGGTAGAAGGGCATAGGCTCCTCAAAGGCCATCTTGTCGGGATCATCCGTGTAGAGAACCAGGAGGTTCTTGCCGTAGCTGTTCACGTCCACGTTGTCGGCCTGGAGTTCCGGGGCGGGGATGATCTTCTTGATGTAGGGCTGGTTGTCCAGCAGGAACTTCAAGATGGTCGTGTCGGTGTCGGGGATGCGCCGGGTGGCGAGGTCGTAGTAGACCTCGCTGGCGATCATGGCGCTGTCGGGTTTCTCGACATCGTTGGTGACACGCGCCGTGAACATGACAAAGGCGGTGAAGTCGGCCAGGATTTCATCAGCCGTCTTGCTCTTGAAGTCGGTCTTGCCGGACGCCCCGGCAGGAAGGACGAACACGGGGATGTCGTTCCAGTCGGAGAGCAGCCCCATGAGGCCGTTCTCCTTATCGCCCACCAGGGCGATCCTGTTGGTGGCGTAGTCCATGGCGAACCGCGCAGCCTCGGCTTTTCGGGCGTCAAGGCCCTTACCAGCCAGACGGGACGCCCGCATCTCCTGGACGTTGTAGCCGTAGCTGGCCCCCAGGCTCTTGATCTGAACGGTGGTGGGCTTTCCCTTCACATCAGCGCGGGGCAGGTCGGTGGCGTAGTTGGAGATGATCTCCGCAAGGCCCGTCTTGTCGTAGCTGTAGAAGGTGATGGTCTCGGCGCCGGGGTTGGCGTCACTGGTGCGGGGGATGTTGTTCAGCACCGTAAACTGGGGGTACAACTTGTCATAGGTCTTGCTCTTGACGTGATCCAGTTCGCGGGCAAAGAACACGCTGGCGTCCTCCTCGCTGTCGAACCGCATCCCCTTGATCTGCGCGAGACTGGCGGGGATTTGGCTCCGCTTGAGTGCCAGGTAGTCCGCTCTGCTATACTTTCGTGCCATAGTCGTTGTTACCTCCTCTTATTTAATCGCCGCTGGTGGCGGGCGTGGTGGTGAGGGCGGGGGCGTTGAACAGTTCCGCCGGGGCAATGCCGGTGGTGGTGTTGGCCCCAATGAACTTTCCAGGCACGGCAATCTTGGTGGACGTGCTGCTGGAGTTGGTGAACCGGCCCGCATGGTCGCCGTCCGTGATGAGGTACAGGTCATCGCCGTACTTGATCTCGGACTCCGGCTCCACGCGAACCCAGGCGCGGCCATAGCTGAGAACGCTGACCGTCTTGCCCTTGCCGACAGTGACCGCGCCCTCCATGTTCATCTCCTGAGTGCCGCCGTTCAGGACGATGCCCTCAAACGCCGCAGCAGCGGAGGCGGCCGCAGGGAGAGCGACATTGCTGCCGGGGGCGCTGCCCTGCATCACGCCGATGCCAAAAACGATCTCAGCCTCAGTCGTGCGGGAATTGACCGCACGGGGGGACATATCGTAGAGGCCACCGGCAACGCCCCTACTGGGGGAGAACCCGTAAGAAGTCTGAACTGCCATTACTTTTTACCTCCGTTTCTGTTCTGGTTGCGCTGGATCATCCGCTGGCGGGCAGCGTCAGCGCCGCCCTCCGCAGCATCAGCGCGGGAACGCTTGCCGCCGTTCATCATCTGCTGCCGCTGGTAGTCCGTACTCTTGCGAGTGCTGACCTCCTGAACGGCCATGTCGTAGGCGGCGTTGATGTAAGCCTTGCTCTTACCGTCCAGGCGGATTCCGGGGCGAACCTTGCGGATGACCGCTTTCTTGGCGGCGATGAGGCTCAGACGATCCAGGCCGTCCAGGTGCAGCTTGTCACCAACCCGGCACACGCTCAGATGCTCGGCCAGGGAAGAACGGGAGTCAGCGGCCAGGGCGGGAGGAACCGCAGGCTCCTCAGTGGGGTCAGCGGGCGGATCGTCCTCATCGCAGGACTCCTCATCCTCATCGGAGTTTTCCTCCTCACCTTCGTCCTGGTTCTCCTCCTCATCGGCGTTCTCCTCGCCGTCCTCATCCTGGTTCTCCTCGCCGGTGGCGGCGGGGTCATCCTCATCGGAATTTTCCTCCTCGCCCTCATCTGCGTTCTCCTCGCCCTCGGTGTCAAAAGCCTCCTTCGCCATGAGGGTGTCGATCACGCCCAGCAGCGTGTCCAAATCCTCATCCTGCTGGGCGATGGTTCCCATCGCGGCCTCAGTGGTCTCGGGATCGCCCTCGGCGTCCCGGCGGTCGCGGCGGTCGCGCACCAGCTGCACCAGTTCCTCCGGGGTCAAGCCCTCGGCAGGGGGGTTCTCGGCCTCATCCAGACGCTTGGCGCGGCGGGCCTTGTACCGGGCGATGACAGCGGCCATGCTGTCGTTGCGGGCAGGCTTTTTCGGAGCAGCCGCCCGCTTGGGGTTCTTCTTGGTTTTGGGAGTTGCCATAACTTTTCCTCCAATCAATTTGTCCCGGCTGTCGATATTCAACCGGGCCTGATCTCCGGCCCTTGCCTTATCGACCAGGGCCAGGTGGTTCACGCGGATGTTCTTCTGGATCGCGTCATAGGGCTGTCCGTGCCATGTCCCCGGAGTTTCGTCCAGGTCGAGAGAATAGCCGAGGGACAGCTCACGCAGGCCGCAGCCCTTCATGGCGTCCGTGTCATGAATGATGATCTCGGCCCTGACATCCTCGCCGTCCCGGTAGCCCTCAGAGAGGATCGTACCGATGCTCTCATCCTCCACGTTGTCCTTGTCCACCGATCCTGCATCATGGGTGATGATGACCGGCTTGCCCTTGTAGCTTTTGAGGCTTTCGGGGTCAAAGACATTCTCCGGCAGTCTGAGTTCCCGATGCACGGAACCGTCCGGGCAGTTGTACTCAAAGATGCCGCATGACGTGACAATGGGATGGTCTACAAGGTAGCCCTCCTCCGTGAAGTAGGTCTTGTCCAGCTTGATACTGTCCAGACGCACCACCCGCTTGAGTTTAGGGACGCTCAATTTGCGCTCCTCCTTCCATTGGATTTCCTTGGTGCCTACTGCCTTTTCAATCGCACCACCCCCTTTAATGCGGGACACCCCCGGCCCTTACAGGTCGAGGGTGTCAATGTCGAACACGGGGATCGCAACGCAGCGGCATTGGAAGTCCTCTCCGGGGTGACAGCGCCGCCCCGTCCTTTCATCCACGACCGGAGGATCGTCCCAGCGGAACTTTTTCCCGTTCAGCCTGTGGTGTCCAGAACGGACGCGGCTATCTCCAGAGTCAGACCAGATATATTCCTGTACCCCGGCGTCCTGCTGCTGCTTATGCGTGATCTCACTGTTCAGCTTGGATATTTGGTCGCGGGCGATGAGCCGCGCATGGCTCCGCCCGGTTCCGTACTCTTTCTGGATCGCTTTCACGATCTTCGTTGTGGTCGTGCCGTTGCGGTAGCCCTCAAGAACGATCTCCCGCATTTTGTCAAGTTGCTGGTGGGGAATGGTCTTGATGAGGTCAACATTCTCCCGCGTCCACTCCTCCAGCGCCCTCTTGAAGAAATCGCCGTTGTAGTAGTCCTCCAGCAGATCAATCCCTACGGTTTCCTTCACCATGCGTTTCCAGTCTTTGATGCTCAGTTTCACGGTGAGGGCGGCTACCTCGGATATGCGCTTGTAGAGGTCAAAACTACAGGCCTTTCGTTCGAGTTCCTTCTCACACTTCTCAAAGGCCCGCTCCAACCGCCGGTAGAGGTCATCCATATCGTCATGCCGGTAGTAGTCCGGCGGCAGTTCTGCCTTGGCCGCTTTCCTGATCTCCGGGATCATGGTGTCCGTCACCAGCTTACTCAGCAGGCGCATATAGGCGTTGGTGACGCGCTGATACTCTCGCTCTACGCTCTCCGGCTGGTGCGGATGCACCTTGCTCTGGAGGGTCTGCTTGCCCTTAAATTTTTTCTTAACGTGTTCCCGAACCGCCGCCTGCCTCATTTGGCTGTCCAATTCATCACCCCCATATTTCGCCGTCAGCGCCCCTCTAAGGCGTTTTACCGCTCAAAGGTATCAGAGGGTTCAGGACACATTAAGCGCCGTTCCTGGGCGGCTCACGCGCCGTCCTGCGCCTATCCTGCGGAGGAGCAAGGGTGAGGGTTTCACACCGCTCCAGAACGGCGATGCTGTCAGCGAATGGTTCAAAGAGGCGATCCCGGATCATCAGCAGTTCATTCAGGGTCAGGAACCGGGCATCGCTCATTTCATCGCTGGTACAGTGCGGCGTTCCTTCGTACTCTGTGCAGAGGAACAGGACGGGGGAGAGGCCGGTGTCCGGCTCCTTTGGGCCGCAGCCAATGGGGATTAACTCAGTCGGGCGGATGTTGAACTCCTCCAGGCTTTCACGGGCAGCGGCCTCCTCCGGCGTTTCGCCCTCCTCGATATGTCCTCCAGGGCCTCCAATCAGGCCGCTTTCGCTGCGCGTCCCAGTCAGAATTTTATCGTCCTGGATTACCAGGACGCCCACAGAACCGTAACCCGGCTCCGCGTCCTCATCGGTATTTTCTGCGCCCTCATCCCCTCCGGCGTCCGGGGCCGGGGGAGGCCCGCCCCCCATTAGACCGGCAAGCGCCTCCTCCAGGCCGGAGAAATCGGCGCCGCCCTCGGCGTCCCCCTCCTCAAGAAGTTCCTCAATGTCCAGGGCCTCACTCTGCGCAAGCCCTTTCCTCACTTCACTGGGGTCAAGAACCTGCATATCGCAGTAGATTTGAGCGGTCTGCGCCCGCACCAACTCAGTATCGGCCTTGAGTTTATCAAGTTCCGCCTGTTCCTTCTCGCTGAGGTTCCAGAAGGGTTTGAACGCCAGCTTGTAGTCCGGCTCCTCCTGGAGTTTCCCGGTATTCAGCCAACCCCGGAAAATGACATCCAGGAGGCGTTGCAGGTTCTCCCGCAACTGCAATTTCTGGATTTGCCCCAGGTAGTTGTACCAGTTCTCCAGGTCGCCGGTGCCGGTGGCGTTCATACCGTCCGGGGAGGCCCCGAACAGGATCGTTTGCGGGATATTGGTGACGGCAGACAGCATATTGCAGGACACGTTGATGACATCCTTGAGGCCGGACAGCTGGAAGGACTGGAAAACGTAGTCCTCGCCCTCGGTGTCAATGACGATGCTGTTCAGGAAGTTCCGGGCCATGTCGATTGTCCGCAGCCGCCGCAGCACAATGTCATCGCCGCCCTCAGCCGCCAGCATATTTGTGAGGCCCTTCATCTTGTAGATGCCCTGCACGGCCCGCTCCAGCAGTTTGCCGCCGTTGGAGTGTTCCGTCACGGTTTCCTGGAGCGCCCGTTTCAGACGGATGTACTCAGGCAGGCCCCAATACCTGTACTCCGCCTGCATGGTCGTTTCCGGGAGGATGCCGTTCTTGAAGATCAGGCAGCGGCTTTCATGCACCACAAACGATCCATACTGACTGTTGACGTAGAAGAACTGGGGCTTTCCGAATTTCGACCGGGCCTGCTCAATCCCCTGCATCTGCCCATAGTAGTACATGGAGTAGTAGTCCGGCTCCACCACGGGGCGCTCGAAAAGGACGATCTCATCAATGCCCTTGATGTTATCCCAGTCCACCGGCTCCTCCAGCCCCCGGCCATCGTCAATCAGCATGACGGCCAGGGCGCCGCCGAACAGCCTCGACCACTTGACCGCCTGCGCCGCTGTGGTTTCCCAGTCCAAATCCTCCAGGGCGTCCGTTACCAGCGACACAACATTGTCATCGCTCAGATTGAGGTCGAAATCGCCGGTGGCCGCTTTCTCCGCAGGGATGTCAATGATCTTGGTGAACAGGCCGTTGGCCTCATAGTGCGTAGCGAGATCAACGTCCGGGATCGTGGCCTCCGGCACGAACTCATACGCCTCGCTGCTGTCCTGTTCGGTTCCCATGCGGTTCAGCACATTCATGTAACCGTCCAGGCGGGAAAACCCGCGCTGAGGCTCGTTCTTGCTCTGATCCATTCCTATCACCGCCTTATGTTATCAGTTTCGTCACATCAAAGATGTTCTTCGCCTCAATCTCGGCAAAGCCGTTGGCGGAGGCGTCCACCATGTCCTTAAATTTGCTCTCAGGGAAGTTTTCAAGCTGATCCAGGTACATATCGTTCCATGCCCCGTAGAGAATATCAAAGTTCCCGGCCTGCCACTGGGCGGCCATGGGTTCGGCCCGCGCCTCCTTGCTGCCGGTTTCGGCCACGGCCACAACATCGAACCCGGACAGGAACTTGATGTAGGACTCCGCCTGTTCCTTTCCAGCCTGCCCAGGGTCTTTGGGTAGCCGGACGCGGACGCGCTTATACTTAGCCAAATCCTGCTGCGCGGTATGCTTGATGGTGGCCCGGACATCGGCGGCGGACATCTGCTTATTGATAACATCCGCGATGATGTAGCGGCCATTCCTCCGCTTGCCCATCAGGACGCCGGATGTAAACGCCGGATCGCCGGTTTCGGTCTTTTCGGTCGCGGCCAAATCCCAGCAGCGCACCCACTGGATCACGTCTGCTGGCAGGACATTCAGGATGTCGCCTATCTGCGTCCGCTTGAAGTACAGACCGGCGGCAGCTTTGATTTTCCAGTTCCCATGCAAAAGGCGCTCCCTTTCAATCAGGGGCAGCGCCTTGAGGTTTGCAAGGTAGCCAGGGTTCACCTTTAGGAGTTCCTGGTTGTCGTACACAGAGGACATGATGAAGGTTACAGACTTCGGGGAGGCGCGATCCTCCGGCGTTACCAGGTTGAACCGCTCCCATAGTTCTTCTCGCGTATCTCCCCAGTGAACGACCTCCTCCAGGCGAACAAACCAGCGGATTTTACCGCTGCGCTCCGGGATGGGGTAGCCGGTTTCCGGGTCAATCCACCACTCGATGAACTTCGCAACCCAGCTATCAACATCCGGGTTGCAGGTGGCCCGGACGAACGGCTTGACGCCGCATTTTGAGCGGTTCCGGGACAGCATATAGAAAAATGCCTTTTCGCTGAAATGGGTCAACTCATCAAAACCGATTTCGCATATCTGAGCGCCCTGCCAGTTGCTCAGGTTGTCATCGCGCTCGATATGGGCGAACGTGACCTTTGAAGTAATCCGGCCCCGGCGATCCCGGAACACCCACCGGCTCCTGGAGAGGTTTTGACCGGCCCCCCGGACGCCCTGGTACATATCCCGCGCCTCATCCCATAGGCCGCCCTCTGAGAAAATCTGATTGTAGTTCCTCCTGAAAATAGTGCAGCCGAATCCGGGGACGTTCTTATACCGCAGGGCGGACAGCAGCAGCCCATAGGTCTTTCCTCCACCGGCGGCTCCACCGTAGATCACTATATCTGCCGGAGAGGATAGGAACATCTCTTGCGGCCCCGATTGAGGCCGCAGCACTCGCATATCCCCCATGTCAATCACGTCCGTTCTCTGGCAGGTAGATCAGCACGTCATCAGCCTCCCCGGTGTCCTCAACATCAGCGATAGCGGCCCGCCGCTCATCCACAGCAGCAGTCCGCATTTCCTGTTCAAGTTTCGTGGCCTCTCGGAGCATGGCGATCAGGTTCTTCGGGTCGATGTCAGCCGGGTCCATCTGCTCCAGGGCCATCAGCGCCTTTTCCTGCATTTTCAGGGCGATGGATATATGGCGATCCACCATGTTCCGGCGCTTTTTTACCGCCTTGGCGTGGGCTTTTCTCTGCACATCGGCGTCAAAGGCGGCTACCCGCTCCACCCATTGATAGGTGACGCTCCAGCGCCCGATCAGCGTCCTACTCTTGGCTAACCGCTGTGCAACCTCTCGGATGCTCCTTTCGTCCCCCATCTCCAGGTAGACAGTGAACGCCTCAAACGCCTTTACACTTTCGCCCTCTTGACGCTCCCACGGCTTGGTGTCGTTGCGTTTTGGCATCCTTGTCTACCCTCCTTTCAGGGGCGACCGCCGCTACTTAACGGCTATCCATCCGCAGAAATTCAGGCAGCGCCAAAACATATCCACCTGCTTAAAGCCCGCCGTCCGCAGCATATCCACGTTCCAGCCTACCTTGAGCGGGGACAGCACATTTTCCAGGCTCCGGCGCTTTTCCATGATCTGATCGTCAGTGTAGCCGTTCTCCCGTTTCATCTCATAGTACAGATGTACCATCAACTCATTCAGGCTCTCACTCACGATCTTCTCTACCAGGATCAGCGCCCCGCCGGGGGTCAGCCCCTCGTAGATGTCGCTCAACATCTTTTGCCGGTAGGATGTCGGCATGAACTGGAGCGACAGCACAGACAGCACCAGGCTTGCCTTGTCGGGGAGGGGAAGGTATTCCCACAGGTTCCCGGCCTTTACCAGGACGCCCGGAACGGCAGCAAAGCGTTTCCGGCAGGCGTCCACCATGGCCGGGGCGTTGTCGATCAGCAGGAAATCATTTTCATCCTGATATTTCTCCACGAACGGCTCCACGGCAAGGCCGGTGCTGCACCCAACATCCACAATCAGGGTGTCGGGCTGGATAAACCGCTCTCCGGCCTTATAAGTCAGCGCCCGCATGGATTTGTAGTCGGGGATGCTGCGCTCCAGCATATTTGCAAAGCAGGCGGCCACATCCTCATTGAACTCCCATTTTTCTCCGGGCTTTACGTTGTCTCTCATACGGCATCTCCTTTCGGGGGCGGCAGCGTGATACCGAGGCGATGCTCAAAAGCCTCACGCGCCCGTTTTGACAGGCCCATCCGGGAACCGTCCGGGTAGGGCAGTTCAAATTCAAAGTCCAGGGCGGCGGCGAGGGCCGCAGGGTCGATCTTCGGATCGGTGATCTCCATGTACCAGAATTTGCTTATCATGTCCAGGCGCTTGACCGTCCCAAAGCAGGGGGCGAAAATCTCTCTCATCTCCTCCTCGGTATGGCCTTTCTGCACCTTCGGGTGGTTGGAGATGTCGCCCAGGACGGTGTTCGGCTCATAATCCAGATCAAAGGTCAGCACCTTTTCAGCGGCCAGGTATTTTTGCTTGGTCTGCATGAACTGAGGGGCCTTGTTGGACTGGCACCAGCACACCGTAGTCCCGCCGGGATAGCATAGGGCGGCGGCGATAATGGCAATCTGCTTTCTGTCTGCCATAAAGGGGACGCTGTTGAACACGCTGGAGATGAACACGGTGCTATACTTGGTTCCGGCCTCGACCTCATCCAGGAATTGAGCGGCGATCTCCAGGCTCTTTTCCTTATGGATTTTGTCTCCCACGGTGACGAAATACGGTTCAAAGGCGGACACGGTGATTCCGGCCTTGCGGAGCGTCCGGGTGTTGTTCAGCTTTCCGGCCCCGAAATCCACAATGCAGGTTCCATAGTGCCGTTTCCAGGTTTCCAGGGCGGCCCCCTCCAGTTGGCAGAAGTCCCGGCCAGCATTGTTCGGGAATACGCCCTTGAAAAAGCCATCGCCCAGGGCGGCGTTTCCGGCGGCGTCCGTTTCTCGCGTGGTGCGCTCCCGCATAAAGCTGTTGAACCTCAGATCGTCCGCATAGTTGCTCTCCATATCAAAGTCCATGGATAGCAGATTGAGCATGGAGGATGCAAAAGCCTCCTGTGCCGCGCTGACCTTGACGCAGGCGACTACTTTCCGCTTGGCCTCGACCGCTACCTGGAGGCGCCCGATCCCGTTGATGACGTTACCGGCCTCTCCGATGACAATAGGCATCGCGCTCCCGATCCGCCGCTCCAGGGACTTTGCCAGCTGCTTGATATGGGTATCAAAGGCCCGGTGGTTCTGCTTTGCCAGTTTCACGGCATCCATGCGGCGCAGGGCGTTGACGCAGGGGAAGGACTCAGGCGTGTTCGGCTCGATGTCCGGGATGTCAGCAGCCAGGGCCTCAATGTCCGTCCCGTACAGGCGCTTTTTGATAATGGCGCAGGTGTCCTGTTTCTGGAGGTCGTTCGTGGCCCGGTTGAACAGGACGTTGACGGCTTTCCTCTCTCCCAGTTCCTTGCTGCTGACGTACTCCACCGGGATCTCCGTGAACCCCATCCGGGAGGCTACCAAGTGCCGCTGGTGGCCGCTCAGAATTTCTCCGCTCTCATCGGCATAGATGGGCAGCAGGAACCCCAGCTTTCGGAGCGACATCTCCGTGAGGGCCAGCCGTTTTTCATCGTTCCGGCGGGGATTGTAGTCAGACGCTCTCACGGCGTCAATAGGTACAAGTTTAATCATGATGCAGCAGCCTCCGTTTCCATTCTGCGGCGATCTCCTTCTCATCGAAAATGCCACGGTCGCGCATGGCCTCCACCACGCGCTTATACCGATAGACCTCCACCTTGAAACTCAGGTGGCCGATCTTGATGAGGGTGCTGCCGAGGCGCGGCTCCTCATCGCCCTCCCCGGTGTCGCCCTCATCCTCCGGCGGCTCATCGTCCTCCGGCTCCGGCTCATCGTCCTCCGGGTCATCGCCGGGATAGTCGCCGTCATCGTCCGGCTCCCGCGCATCCTCCAGGAGGCGGTACACTCTAACCTCCTCGGCATCAAAGCCGGTTTCATACTCCAGAACGTCATCGTCCCGCAGCAGGTCGCCCAGCTTGTCGGTGTCCCAGCGGCCATCAATGCGGTTCAGCGCAAGGCAGAGTTTTTTCTCCTTGCTTTCGTCCGGCTGGTCGATGACAGAGCAAAGAACCTCAGTCATGCCCAGGGCCAGCATGACGACCACGCGCTGGTTTCCGCCGATGCAACGCATATTGTGAAGGTTTACCACCGGCGGCTCCACAAGCTGGTGCTGCTCCAGGCTCCGGCGCAGGGCCTTATACTCAGGGCTGTCCGGCTCCATGTCCACACGGGGATTGTAGGGCGGCGTCACCAGGTCTGCCAGCTGCAAGACCTCAAACTTGGTTTCAAACTTCATCGAAAAGCCTCCCCTTCAACTCCTCGCATACCAACAGCTGAGTAAAGCCCACCTTCTCACGGACATCGGCCATCAAGTCCTCGAACTCCTCCCCGGTCAGCTTAAAGGTGAAGTCACCGACCACGCATTTGACGCCATCGCCGGTGTCCTCCTTCTTTTCGACTCCGGGCGGCTCATCATCCTCATCCAGTTCCTTGCCGATTTCCCCCAGCAGGTCATTGATGTCGGCCTCGGTAAAGCCGGTGGAAGTCAGGCTTTCATGCTCCTCGATGAGTTCCTGAAGGATTTCAGCCAGAACCCCGTAGTCCCACTCACCATCCAGTTTGTTCAAGGCGATGCACAGGGCCTTGGCCTGGGCCTCATCCATATCCACGACAACAGCGTTGGTTTCCGTCTCGCCTGCGGCCAGCAGCACGGATAGCCGCTGGTGGCCTCCGATCAGGCAGTTGTCCCGCAGGTTCACCACCAGGGGGAGAACGAGGCCGTTCTCCGCGATGCTGGCGTCCAGGGCCTTGTACTCCTGGTCCTTCGGCGTCAGCTGCACCCTGGGGTTGTACGGGGCCGGTTTGATGTCGGCCAGCTTGATTATTTGGGTGTTCATCCTTTCTCGCGCCTCTCCTTTCTTGAAAAATGCAAACAAAAAGCGGGGCGCTCTCGCGTCCCGCTTTTGGCCGGTGTTCAATTATCAAAACAGGCTGACTTGCTCACAGACCGGCCCCGGCGCAGCCGTGGCGCCACCCGCCTGCTTGATGAAGATGTCGTAGGGCTGGGCCGTGATCCCGTGTCTGGAGTACATGGCCCGCGTCTTGGGGTTGCTCTCCACGGCGTAGAACTGTTCAGGGGTGTCGCCGTGCTTGGGGAAGATGAACCTCCGCAAAATGCTTTCCTTGATGGTGGGGGGATCGGCATTGAGGTCATTGAAATACCACTCCTGCGGCATCCAGCCGGTTTTCCGCTTGATGTTCTCCATGGTCTGCCTCATCTGGTAGTCGGGGCGGGCGGTGATGATGATGACATAATCATCGCGGATCGCATCAATCAGGTCGGCGCGGTATTCCTCGGCATCCATCCGCCGGGTGAAGGGCCTCAGCAGCCGGGTTTCTTTCTGGTTCCCAACGAGGGTATAGTTCAGGTCAAGCAAGCAAATTCGTTTCATGGTTAGTTCTCCTTTTGGTTAGTATTCCTGCACCATAATTATACCACTTTTTGCCTCTGCTGTCACAGGTTTCGGCAAAAAAGTTGGTTTTTTTGAAGAAAAATAGCCGAACGTGAACCGCTCGGCTACTCAACCGTGAAAGACTTGCCCTGACCGCAATTATTCATTGTGGAGTATTATACCACAGGTAAATTGCACAAGTCTATTGCACGATTTTTTCACCGATAAATTTCGCCATCATCTGAGGGCGTCAGCACCGTATAGACGCACCGCAAGACGCTGCACCAGGCGTTTTCTGTTCCTCCAGACGGTAGTAGCATCACAGTGGATTTCCCCCGCGATCTCCTCATCCGTCATGTGGTCGATGTACTTTCCCGTGACGGCCAGGTAGTACGGATCATCGGAAATTGCCGCCAAAGCCCTTTCAATGGCCTCGATCTCATGCTCATCCGCCGCGATCTCCGCCTCTGTGTCGGTGACAACGGCCTCAAAGATTTCCTCCGGGGTAAGCCGGACGCCGGTTTTGGTGAACCGGGTGATGCTCTTGCTGCGCTGCCTTGGCCCGTATGCCCTGATCTCGGCCAGCAGCTCCCGGTCATCCTCCAGCTTTTCACGCAGGTCTGGAAGGGCATAGAGGCGGCGCTCGGTCGCCTTAAAAGCATCCTTCACAGATCGGGACGATGACGCACGGTAAGCCTCTATGGTTTCCCGTACCGTCCGCGTGATGATACTTTCAATATTTTCCGCGTTTCCTCTTGGTTTTCCCATTGATTTGTCGCCTCCCCTATGGTAAAATAGTCATTGTCACAGGGCTGTTTTCCCTTCGGGGAGGCGGCTCTTTTTTTGCGCCTATTGGCCGGCGCGTTCCTCTCGCAGGCAGTCAGGGCAAATGTCCTCCCACTGGCCGCGATCATCCTTCCGGGACTTCCACCCGGCCCGCCGCTTGGCGTCCACGGCGTCCTGAAAACTCTCCTCAGCAGGGAGTTCCTTCTCGCAGCAGTCGCAGATCGGCGTGTAGAAGTTGTAGAACCTCTCGATGCTCACAGTTTCCACGCCCTCCATGCCCTCTTGATCCTCTGGAGCAGGCCCCGGCGGGCGGGTGCGGTGTCGGCAGCAGGCTCCCAGTGGGCATCAACGCAACTCCTCTGGGCGGCAGCAGAGATGTCCTGCATCATTTTCTCCTGGTGGCTCTCCTTGACCTGAACCTCCAGGGCGGCCACCCGGCGCTCCAACTGCCGGAACCGCTTTTCTCTCCTCTGGCTCATGTATGATCTCCTCTCTTTGCTATCGTGTCCTCCGCCTCCTCGCGGGAGAGGAAGAACTCTCCCGGCTCCAGGGCATAATACCAGTTGCCCGTTTCGGAGCAGAGGTCAAAGACCGGCTTTCCTGTGGTTCCCCCGATTGTCACATGGTCGATCTGTGCTGAAACAACCTGCTCACCGCACGGTTTACTCCGTTTCCTCTGTTTCCCGTTCTCAAAAACGGTTTCCACGATATATACGGTATCGGTCACCTTGCAGGGTAGCAGCACCAGCCTCCCGGCGCGTTCGGCCTCCACGATGTCATGAAACCGCCCGAACGGGATCGGGGCCATCGCCTCTTGCACTTCCGCAATCTCTCTCGGCTCCAGGCCGGTGTCCTCATACTCCTTGAGGCGGGTTACTGCAACCTCATGCGCATAAAAGCAATCATAAGTGCCAAAAACCCCAGGAACGGCCTCTGCCTTATCTTTCAGGGAGGCAAACGGCCCTAACTGCTTTTCTTCGGTCAATCGTTCCATACGCCCCTCCTATTCCTCCGGCATCATGTAGACCTTGGGCGGCTCGAACGCCATCGGCTGGACATAAGTCTCGACTGTGAGGCACGGGCCTCCCGAAACGCTGAGGTACTTCCCGTACTCCTGCGCAATCTCCAGCAGCACGGCCTTGGCGCGGTCGAGAGTGGCATAGCGGCCCAGGGGCAGGATCATCCCGGCCTGATCCACGGCCTGAACATCGGCACGGTTGTCCGGCTTATCTCCTACTGCGAGATACAAGGGAGAGGCATCTATGGTCTTGATGTGGTTGATGTTCAGCAGGGCGGTTTTCTGTTGGTTCATTATCAGCATGGCGGCTCCTCCTCATCCCCGTACTTCTCATCGTACTCCTCCGGGGTAATAATCCTCATATCCTCCGGCTTTACGATGCTATCAAGGCAGGTCATCCGCAAGACACCTTCTTTGTTGATGGAGGCCGTAAGTTCCTGATAGTCGATTTCCTTGTCACTTTCCCCGATTGTCATGCTCAGGCCAAATGTGCTGTCAATGTTTCCGGCCTCATCGCGGGTGGAAAGTTCAAAGCAGATACGGATTTTCATTTCCGCCCTCCTCAGTCTGGCAGGTTGATGTCCACGATGATAGCCTTTACCCAGGGTAAGGCATCGTAGACCGCCGGCACTCGCTTTCTTTTTCCGGCAGGGCGTCAAATTCAGCCTCCGGGAGGCACTTCTCCAGGACATCGAACACGTCATCATCGCTCTTAAAGAGCATCGGATCGTAGTCCTGCGGGGGAATGAGGTATTCATCCACCCTCGCAGCGCCAAAGCTGCCCATCCAGCGCCCCCAATCATCGCCGTTCACGATCTCCGCATCCACCATGGGGACAATAGGCAAGTCGGGGTTCTGCTGAATGATTTCCAGCAGGTTTTTTGTGTTCTCGTTCATTGTGCGCCTCCTTCCAAGGCCAGTTGATTGTTTCTGTATGCCTCAAAAACGGTTTGGCCGGTTCCGTTCAGCATATAGGGCAGGAAGATTTCATCCATCTGCACCATTTCGCTCTCCAGAATTGCCATTTGAGCCTCTACCCAGTCCTTGACAATTCGCCACGCCACCCGCTCTGCCTGCTCCCGGTCGCACTTGGCCTTCTGGCGGTCAAGGACGGCGTGAACGGCATCCACATTGGCCGGCAGGCGAATACCACGCGGGCCAGCGGGTGTGTCCACCAGGAACGACAGAGCCGTGATCCGGCCCTCATCATCATAGTCCTGCATGATCTTCTTTGCCCCGTGTTTCACAAGCTGCCCCTGGATAGCGCCCAGCGTAGTATAGACATCAACTTTTGTGGTGTAATTCAGCAGCGGCACAGCTTTCCTCCAATCCCTCCAGGAACAGCAGCACTCCGGGGCCACCGATGCGGACTTTGAACCGTTCTGCCTCCTGGGGCGTTATGTATTTGTGGCCGAAATGCGCTTTAAGGTCGCGCCAGACCGTCCAGGGAACCCGGTAAAAGCCTATGGCGCCAAATGAGCAAAGGACAAATGCGTGAGCGCCGTATTGGTTCGCTCTCTCCAGGCGTTCCGCCTGATCCTCCGTCACCCTGTCCTGGGCCATCTTCCCGGTGTCGGTGTATTTGGCCTCAAAGTTGACCGCAACGCCGCCCATCAGGAACCCCTTGAAATCGGCCTGCGCGGTGGACGTATAGTGCGCTATGAATTTCCCACCGCCCAGGTCTTTGATCGGTTGCATCGGCTCAGGGGTCTTTTCGATGTCCGCGATCCCGTGTTGCCGGTAGTAATTACATCCGGCCTCAATCAGATGCTCGAACATAGCGCCCTGCGCCTTGTTCAGTTTGCCTTGAAACCTACGTTGGGCCATCGCCCGCTCTTTCGGCGTCATGCTCTATGAGCCGCCTCCCTTCATCCTCGGTCTGGAACACGGTTTTCTCCCACTCATCCAGCAGGGCAAGGGAAAAGGGAACCGCCTCCACGATCCGGCGCGGGGTACATACCCTTCCGAATAGGAAAATCTCTGCTTGCCGCACCCCGTAGTGGCAGGCCGGGTTACTGCACACGCGCCAGACGGTAGCCCCCAGCGGGACGGGCAGCCTCAGTAAGAGGCCAGCCCGATCAGCGGCGCGGTATTGCTCCAGTTCTTCGGTGTCATGTTTATCCATACCCATTCAGGGCATCTCCCCGCTTTCCCGCCTCAGCTGCACCTTCATCTGCTGGCAGAGCATCAGGTACAGGCCCACGGGGAACGGCTCACGGCCCAGTTCCCAGCTACACAGTTTGGACGGTGATACCCCGGCCATCTCCGCAGCCCTTCTCAGAGTGATCCGGCATTTCCGGCGGAGTTCAAGAAATGCCTCCAGGTTGACGCCGTTCCTCTGGTTCTCCTCAGCAGCAGCAGCCTCCCGGCGGGCCATCTCAGCCGCCGCCGCCCGCTGCCGCTTATGGATAGGGCAATGCCGGTTCTTGCAGGTGTAGGTAAATCCGCCGGTGGTGGCGCCAGTCTTAGGATCAACGCCCGTCCAGGTTCCAGCCGGCTTTTTCGTGGGGTGGCGACAGGCGGCGCAGAATTGAATATCGTCCATGCGTTCCTCCTTCACACCGTAAAACTCACCAGCATAAGAGTACCGGCCAGGGCGAACAGGCAGAGGAGAGAACCCTTCTTTTTCTCATCCGCGATAGTCCCGATCCCGGACACTACCAGCGTCATCAGCAGAATTACTCGGAAAGCTGTCATCATGGAGCGCCCTCCTTCCATTCCCACAAGCCTTGCCGCCCCGACACCGGGACAGAGGCGATGATCTTCATGTCGGACAACTCCCAGGCGTAGCGCCCCGGCGTCCAATCTCCAAATGATACTTCCCGGTCGGAGGCGACAATCCAGGTTCCGATCCGGTTGCAGTCCCGGTAGCCCGCCACTCGCGGGGAAGTGCGGTCTTTCTGGACTTCGCAAATGCCGTGGCATCCGACCAGGTTCGCGGTAGCGATGACGGCCCCGGTGGGCAGGTCTTTCCACTCGGCCCCGATCAGCCTTTTCATCTCCAGCGCCACCGGCACCGGGATCAGCGCCAGGGCGTCAAAGACACTCTTTTTTGCGGCGTGGATAGCGATAGGGCCGCGATAGGATGTCGCCCACGACCTGGTTTCAAACCTTTTCCCTCCGCAGGCCAGCAGCGAGGCCCACGGTTGCCAGATAGTAATAGCTTTCACGATCCGGCCCCCCTCCTGAGTTCATCGAAAAGCCAGAAATGCTTATCCCCGGTCAGGCAGTTATATGGCCGGCTTTTTTCAGCCTCATCATCATAACCGCCGTCATTGTCCCAGGTCGTTCCGTTCACACTGGTTTGGTTCCAGCCAACGGCCATGATCTCCGGGTCATCAGCGGCCCTCTGGAGGATGTCAGCCTGTTCTTTCAGGCTGGTATCGCCTCCAAACTTCCGAAAAGCCTCAATCACAGCGGGCAGGTTCTCAGCCCGAACGAGGCAGTCATCAAAGGTCGTGTATAGCACGATCCTCTCATGCTCCGGGATCTCCGGGCTGTCTACCAGGTTCCAAATCTCGCGGGCAGGCTCATCTTTCCCATCATAGTAAAGCGCCCTGCTGGGTTTGTAGCCGATACGCCGCTCAACCTCCTCCGGCGTCATGCCAGGGTGATACCAGTTGCAGGATTTGACGTACCCAGGCACAAACGGCGGCAAATGGCGCTCCTCCATGATGTTCCAGACGGCCCTCGCGCCCCGCCATGAGTTGCGAACCTCACCATAGAGGCGGGGGAGGCCCGCCTTGTCAAAGGCGTATATCTCGGTGTAACTCAAGGTTTTACCTCCTCTCTCGGCATCTCGAACCGTACAACCGGCTCCGCAACATAGCAGGACAACTCGCAAGCTACCTTCGCAGCGTCCTCCGGGGAGTGTCCGAGGTAAAGGGCAGCGGTCGCAAAGTCCTCACCAGCCCCAATAGCTGCATAGTCCTTTATCTCGAACGTAAACAGAGGTTCAATCTGAAACAGGTGTCCCGCATACGCCATGATGTATTGGTTTTCCGTGTCCGCGTTCCCGGTCAAGTCTTTCTTCCACCTGGAAAACTCTACCAAAAAGGCCAGCACGTCCTTTTCCGTGGGGGACTCAGGCCGGTGGGTCTGCATATACCTCCACATTAGCCCGCACTCCTGCGCCTCCCCGCAGCCGCCTACGATCATTTCATTGATGTACTCCAGCTTGGAGAAGTTCGCGGTTCGTTTCGACCAGCCATGCACGATAATGGAGTCAGCAGCTACCACGATCTTATCTTGGTAGACTCGCGCAGCTATGACGCTCATTCACGCGCCCCCTCTCTTTTTCCATCCCCTTGTAACGATGTATTTCAGCACATAGAGCAGCTGCATGATATAGGGGTGTTTCTGTCTGTACGGCATATTACGCCTCCTTCTCCGGCAGGAACCCACGCCGGGTGGCGATCTCTCTGATCTTGCGGACGGTGGCATCGCTGATCCGCAGCCCGTCCTCGGTGCGGATGCTCAGGGCATCCAGGAGGCTATTAACGATCTCCTCCTTGCTGGGGGCAGGGGGCCGCTGGTTCGCGGCCATGCTGTCCAGGTAATCGCACAGCTGGGCATCCGTCATCTTGCGGACGCGGGTTGCCCGGTCGTGCTGTTCGCGCTCGATGTCGGTTTTCCGACAGTTACGTTTCTTCACTGTTGTCTCCTTTCGCTTAAAAAAGTCTAAGATTTAGTTCTTGATCCAGCATATCCCACCGAAACACCTTATCGTCTGGAAAGAGTAACCCCTCATCTTCTAATCGAAATCGGGTTTCATAGTCATGCAGCGTTCGGCCTGGCTTGAATTTCATGGGGCTGTCGCTATCCCATTTGAGCATTATTTCCCAATATTCCGGGTACTTCTTTCTTAACAATCTTAGTGATTCGGCTCGTTGCTGAGGGCAAAACCAGCACCCGCCCCTCGCACAATCTGTGTATATTGGAGAAAGCAAACTGTTACTTTCACACCATTTCCGGCAGTCAGCCTCACTCCAGCCGACCACCACCAGCGGCATTTTGACATCAGATTTTGCGCTGTGTTGTTCAATCCTTTTCGGCTCATCAGCGGCTATCCCCCAGTAGGAGATGTTTCCCCTCATAGCAGATGAAAGAGGTTCCCTTTTGCAGCTTGACTGGATTTCACAGCCTCTGATTCGCGGCCATCCAACCATTTCGCCCGTGCGGTTTCCTCTGATGCGGCGTCTATAAATGCGTTGTTCAGCGGTATGTGGCCCCCCGGACGTGTTCAACAGAAATACCCCAGCGTTCTTTGATTATTTTATCTGCCTTTTCTTTGAACTCTACCATCGGAGGCAAATCCGCCGGTATAGTGTCCGTTGCCCATAAATCTACGGTAACGATACGATCCAGCGGCCAGCCCAACTTTTCGATTGCCCCAAGGCAGGCCAAGCTATCCTTCCCATAGGACAGGCTCAGGACGTAATCCAAAGGTCACTTCCCCCTTCTATGCGGGCACCAGGGTGGCGATGTTCTGGTATAGCGGCCAGGGATATGCCGCGACCCGCGATCCACATAGCCCTCAGCCGTCCAGCCGATAACGCAGGATCGGGATGTCCCGCGCTTGCCCTGCTGAACCGGCTCGGCGTGTTCGCAGGTCTTACACCTGGGGAGAGGGGCGGGCTTTGCCGTTACCTTCGGCATCTCCGGCGGATATTCCCGGATCAGTCCAGCACCCCAAATCGCCGCAAGGCTATCTTTCATAAAGACCGGGACGCTGACACCGTGGGCCTCCTCCACAATGGTTTCGATCCACCGGCGTTCCGGCTGGTGTTTCCTGCATCCGGGGCCAGTCATAGCACCGATTATGATCCAGTTCACATCGGTCAGCGCCGCCGCGCCTCCCTCCTCGAACTCGGAGAGCAGCGGCTCCACGGACAAAAAGCAGTTATGATTTCCGCTGGTGAAGATCGGCATACTGCTGTCAGTTACGGTGCTGCCGTACCAGAAATTCTTGTCGGTGGGCAACTCCATCCGCTGTGCCAGCTTGACATACCGCGCCGGGTTCTTCGTGAGGAACATATAGGTGTGCTGCGGGGCCTGTTTGCAGGCATCGAACACAGCCTTGATCCAATCGTCCGGCACCCAATCCCCGAACAGGTCTGCCATGCTGCAAACGAATATCCGGGCCGGGGCCTGGTGCTTTACCGGCTCATCCAGCTTGTAGCTGTGCAGGGTAGGGGCAAACCCTTTCGGATAGGGGGTGTTGCGGACGAACGCCCCGGTTTCGTCCATCAGATTGACGGGGCGGGTGGTCTGGTAGCATCCGGCGGGGAGGCCCCCGCCCTCCAGGAGGCCGGTCGTGCCGTCCTCGCCCACCATAGGCCGCTCCGGGCCGTGCGGGGCAAACCGCCCCACTTGCCTCCGGGCGTAGCAGTAGTCGCACCCATGACGGCATCCCGTTATCGGGTTCCAGGTGTGGGTACACCACTCAATTTTCGTTTCGTTCAGGCTCATTGCCCTTGATCTCCTTTCTCCGGCAAAAATCCGCACCGAATGTTGCATCCGTTTGGACAGGCGGCGCAGCAGTCATACGGCTCTGCGCAATACGCAGCCGCTCCGCAATGCCCCGTAGGACTCAAGCCGGTCACGCATTTCCCATTCCCACGCACAGTCCCCTGATTATCCTGGGACTCAGCTGAGAAAAGGGACATCTGGTTTTTCATCTCCTCGCGGGCCAGCGCCTCCCGGTGGGCTTTCATCTTGCAGGTGTGGCCGTAGCCGTCCCGGATCGCCTGGGCGCTGGTAAGCAGGCCGCCGCACCGCTTACACCGGCGGGCCGGAATGGTGAATATGTCATCGTGTTCCAAGGGCTATCCCTCCTTCCGGGCCTCTCGCTTGTCAACTTGCCCGCACCGATCCGGCCCGTTGAGGCACGGGTTTTTACACTGACCGTTCCGCTTGTAGCCGCAGTCCGCGCAGCAGAAATGCCCGTGCCGCCGGTCGCAGTTGAAGATCATGCACCGGCGCTGAATTGCTTTGCTCATGGCCGGATCGCTCCCTTCTCTCAAAATAATGCCACAGGCGGTTAAAATTTTTTGATCCGCTTGTCAAGGCTTTTCTTCCGGCAACTCAAAGGACAGTTCCAGCAGCCAGCGGATCACCTTCAGCATATCGTCTTTTCGTATGCTGTTATGGGTTTCCATGTTGACAATCTTGAGGACTGCCAGCCCCTTTTCCTCATCGGAATAATCCGGGCTGTCAATGTTCTGGAAGATCGCATAGGCTTCCCCAAATGTCATGTTGGTGCCTCCTTTCCCGTTGTAAATCACCACCATAGACGGGAACGGCGCAGGCATGGCCCGCCCCTTGACGTCTTTGCAAGGCTCTCCGGCCTCATCTACGAACACGATCCGTCCACGGATAAATCTGACTTCTGCGCGCCCGTAGATATAGTCGTGGAAATAGGTGGTATCAGTTCTCGCGGGTATGAGCAAAACAATGGTCGTGCCGCTTTTGGACTCCTCATAGGCTTTTTGCACCCATTTCCCGATCTGCCTCCCGTATGGAGGATTACAGAATACAGCGCCCCCCCCCGCAAGGTTCCAGGGGCTTTTCAGCCCATCGGTTTCCGGGGTGTAGTAGTTTTGGCACTTCGCGCTCTTGTCCGTGGCCGCAGCATCCAGTGTGAAGTGAAATTCGGCGTCCAGCTGATCGAAAACCTCTTGCGGGGTGCAGTAGTCCATCTTCACGGACGAAACGAGGGCGGCGTTCATCTCCGTCCTCCCTTGCGGGCCTCGGCGCGGATGTCATCAATCCAGTCTTTCACAGTGGTCGAGATCAGGTAGTACAGAACCGGCAGCAGCAGGGCGAACGCCTCACCGCCCACCGCCTCATATCCGCGCTCCCGCAAACCGGCGGCGGCTCCTGCGCGGAACAGGACGATCCCGATCAGTGTCAGAATTGCGTACTTGATAATAGTCCGCCCAACTGCGCCGATGTAGATTTCCTGCTTGCGGCGCTGCTTTCTGCGGGCGCGTGTCTTTTGCATTTCCATGGTCGTGATATTCCTCCAATCTCAGTAGCGCCCCTTCTTGCGATCCCTTTCGAGGTCGTAATCGTAGGCTTGCTCTACCGTTTTAATGCCACGAACGGACAGGTTGTGGTAAATACCGTTGATGTATGCCCAGTTCACAGCATCGTTTCTTCTGGCCTGTTCCAGGACATAGGCCATCAACGCTTTCCGCTCCTCCGGGAAAGACATGACCCACTGGCCGTCCTGATCCCGGTGCTGTTCTTTGATGTAGTAGAAAATCTGTCGGACAGCCCACTCTGTCATCTGCTGCCCAGGGAAAAACTCATCCATTGTGCTGCGGGCTATTTGCTCAAGTTCCTTTCCCAACGCCTCTGTGTAGCCAAAATAGGATGTGATGTCGTCCCTGACTTCGCAAAGGAAGTCATCAGGCGCAGGCTCCTCTATATCTGGCAGTTGCGGCCCTTCCATCTCGGCCACGGAATTTAAGCGGTAGGCGCTGGGGCTACCTTTTGTGCCAGCGGTAAAAGATAGCAGCCCAGCGTCTACCAGTTCATTCCGGGCAGAAAGTATGGTGTTTTTGGACACACCTATCATCTTTGCCATGCGGGTTAGATCGAGTTTGAACTCCTCCTTCCAGAACAGACTATTGGAAAAATCCATCAGTTTGAACCACAGGAGTTGTGCGTCCCGCGATAGAGGGGTTCGCCGCATTTTAGCATGAAAAGCGTTGAGTTCAGCTATGTAATTCAACCGGCGGCCCCTCCTTTCTGTGGCGTTTCGGGGCTGTCCGCCCTCCGGCCTTTACTCCATAGCCACCGTGCTACCGTCCTCTCTGGCGGAAACGATGATGTTCTGAGAGAACCGCGCTTTCATAGTCGGATCGTGGGAGATTGCCAGAATACGCATATCGGGGTTCCGGCGGGCCATGCTTACAAGGGCATCCGCATAAGCCTCTGTGCCGTCAGCGTCCAGGAAGGGCGGCTCATCAATGAACAGCATCCCCAGCTGCACCCCGGCGCGGCGGGCCTTGACATCAGCGAGGCCCAGCGTGACGGCCAGGGCGATCTTGACCTTTTCGCCTCCGCTGTGACTCTGGTAGGGGCGAGTTCCGCCGGTGATGGTATTGATCCAGACCTCCAGGCTATTGATGACAGACTTGGTGGACTTCTGCTCACGCTCGGTACGGATGTCCACGGCCATACGCCCGCCGGTCATCGCGGCCAGGATGTCGTTACTCTGCCGCATGATCTCAGGGACAACGCCCCGGATAATCATGTACTGAATACCATCAATCCCGAACGCCTGAACGAGAGTGGTGTAGTCATCCAGGGTGGAGGCAATACTCTCCACGTCTTTGCGCAGAGAGGCCGTCTGCTTTTCAGCCTCCGCAATAGTGTCCAGCTTGGCCTTGATCTCTCCGCGCCTGGTAACATAGTTGGTGGAGGTCTTGCGGTGCGCCCCCAGGATCGCCCGCAGGCCGGCGGCGCTGCTTACCTCAGCCGGGATGCGGGACTTGATCTCCTCGGCCTCCTGAGAGGCGATACCGACTTTCTGAGCGAGTGCGGCCCGCTCCTTCATCAGCCTTTCCCGCTGAGGGGCCAGGGTTTCCGCCTTGGCCTCCGCCGCCTGACACGCTGCCAATGTTTCTGCCAGCGCCTCATTTTCCCGGATGCAGATTGTGGCCTCACCGCTCTCTGCCACGGAAACGGCCAAAGACTCCAGTTCGGCGTCAATCCTCTTGACCTCCGCCTCAGCGTCAGCCGCCTCTTTTTCGGCCTCAGCAATGGAGGCGTCAATTCCAGCCAGCGCCGCCGTAGCAGCCGCCAGATTGGAGGCCAGGTCAGCAGCGGCACGGTGCTTTTTGATCTCATCGCTGATGTCCATAATCTCCGCCGCCGGATCGCCCAGGGCCTCATCCTTCTCCTTGGACTTGCGGTAGGCATCCATGAGGGTTTCGTACTTCTCCCGGTCATCCATTTTCATCCGCTCCAGAGACACGGACAATTCCGGGATAGCAGCTTGCGCGGCCACGGCTGAGGTCAGGAATTTACAGGTAGCGTTGTCCGGGGCGGGGCATCCGCTTTCGGCCAGCCTGCCCGCCTCGGCTTTTGCTGCATTGAGCCGCGCCTCCAACTCCCCGATGCGAACCCGGCTATCAGAAACGTGCTGATCGACTGCGGCCTTGGCATCCCGCTTTTCCTTGGACGCCGCCTGCGCCGCTGTCATACGGTTCTGAGCGTCCTCCAGTTTCGGCGTCAACCCAGCAATGGCAGCTTGCGCGGCCTCGATCTCGGCCCGCCGGGAGATAACCCTCTCATGGATTTCCCGGTCGGCTCGGAGGCAGCGCACCTTTCCAGCCTTGTCCAGGATCACGCGGGCCAGCCGGTTCCGTTCCGCCAGCCGTTCATTGTACTGCTCGACCCGCGTGGCAAGTTCCTGAATTTTGGCACGGGCGTTTTTGACCGCCTCTGCCGCCGCTCTTGCAGCCTCCAGGCCGTTTTTAGCGGCCATGGCATCGTAGTATTCCCGCTCAAGTTCCTCCAGTTCCACGCCCTTTCCACGGCGTTCCTCAATGAGTTCCCGAACCCTCGCCTCCTTCTCCTCGGCCTGCCGGACGATCTCAAGCCGCAGGGCCTCCGCCTGTTCCAGGGCCTTGATCTCAGCCTCGCAACCCTGGATGTCCTTCTCAATTTCCGCAATGCCGGTGGAGAGTTCGGCATCCTCGGCCAGTAGGTCATCCTTCTCGCTGATCTGTTCACCTAAGATGGTAATGCGTTCTTTGGTGGCCGCAATCTTCCGGCGCTGTTCCGTTGCGGCGTTCCGGGCGATCTCGCCCATGCGTGTGTAGATGTCCAGACTCAGCAGGGCACTCAGAACCTCCATACGCCGGTCGCTGTCGGCGTCCAGAAACAGGCCGTAGGCATCCTGCCGGATCAGGGCGATACTGCAAAACGTGTTGCAGTCCATTCCCAGCAGGCGGACGATCTTCGCTTGGGTCAGCTTGAAGGTGGTGTCGCTCTCATCCTCCCATGCCTCGGTTTCCGGGTTGAACCTCTGGAGGGCCAGGGTTCCGCGCCCAGCTTTCGTGCGAGTGCGGATCACCCGGTATTCCTGTCCGCCCATCCCAAAGGTGAAGGTGATGCTCCCGGACTTCGTACCGTCCCGCACCCATCCGCCGATGTCCTCTTTCCTGGTCTGTTCAAACAGGCAGTCGGCAATCGCGTCCATAAACAGAGAGGATTTCCCAACCCCGTTCTGACCGTTCACCATAGCCATGTGAACCGGCTCAAAGTCAAAGGACGCGGCGGTATAGCTGCGGTAGTTCTTAACCTCAATGGTCTTGGGAGTAAAGGCCCCGGTGTGCTTATTCTCATTGCGCCCATCGTCCGCCTGCTTGATGATCGGCGCGGCCAACTCCATCAGGCGGGCAGCTCTGCTGCCGGTGATTTCATTCATCTCCAGCCAGCGGCCCAGGCACTCCACAGGTCCATCATGCTCGGTCAGCTGATCCTTGGCGTTCAGTTCCTCAACATCCTCCGGGCTGATTTCAGCCACATAGAACGCTCCGGCGTCCAGCAGCGCCTTTTGGATGTCCGCCCGGTTCAGGGCCTTTTCCTGTTCGTTGGTGCAGGTGTAGCGGACGCGAACGATTGTGTCACGCTCCATCTCTCCGAAACGGACGTTGCCAGGGGCCACAATAAAGGCGGCCACCGCCTCCTGATCCAGGCGGATTGTCCTGTGCCTCCGCTCCGGGGTATGCTCAAAGTCGGTAATGACGCGCCCCCGGATGTCCGGGTCAAGGTGGTGGATGTAAAACCCGTGTTCCGTCCCCTCATCATTGAAGGTCAGCTGGTTCGGGCTACCACAGTAGTAGGCGATGGTGTTGCTCACCAGCTTTTGGGGCTTGTGGATGTGTCCGAGACAGGCCAGGTCAACCCCAGCGGCGTCAATGGTGGAGGGGAGGATGACAACATCCTGCCCCGCCAGAAACGTGCTGCCGTTGTCCGCCTCGCTGCCGGACACGGTGTAGTGGGCCACCATGACGGACGGCCTGGAGTGGTCGATCTCCGTAGACAGGCCCAGGATGATGTCATTGATGAGCGCGGTCGCGTTCCTGTTCTCCGTTTCCTTGTCAGCACCGGGGCAGAACAGGCGGAGGCGGGCCTTGTCAAAGCCGGGGACGGCCATGATCTGCACCGGCCCTTCCTTTGTACCGATGCTCTCCACCCTCGGCTCGGTGTAGATGTGCAGGTTCTTGAGATCAGCGGACGCCTTGCGGATGACCTCAAAGGCGCGGGGGTTGTCGTGGTTCATCGTGCCGAACAGCAGCACCACGGCATCGCTGCACTTGCAGAGAGGCCGGATAAACTGATCCAGGGCATCATTCACGTCCTCCAGGGCGGTGTCAGCCCAAACCCTGGAGCGGTTGAACAGGTCGCCCGCGATGATGGTAACATTCGGCTCCTCCAGGAAAGCCTTGTGGTAGATGGCCTCCATGCAGGCCAGGGTGTCCAGGCGGCGCAGGTTGCGCCCGTCCTTCACCGGCCCCGCCAGGTCGCCCAGGTGGATGTCGCCGGTATGCAAAATTTTAATCATGGGTTTCCTCCTTCTTTGCGTCCTCCTTGGCCTGCGCCCGCGCCCCGTCCAGGTACGCGGCCCAGTAGCGGCACTCCCCGCCGTCCGGCTCCCGGCTCTCCTCATCCAACCGCCTTTCGGCAAACTCGATCACGTTCATCTCCGCTGACCTCCTTTCGCGGCATCCTGACAGGCCGGACACAGCACACGGCCAAAGGTGCGCTGACTGTACCCGGCGATGTCCTCCGGCGTCCACTTTCGCCCGTTCCGGGACTGCCCGCCGGTGATCTCCCGGCGGCACTGAGAGCAGATAATCCGCTGAGGTTCGGGTTCAGGGGGAGGCGGGGGATCGCCCCATCCGTTATAGCCACCCTGATCGCTCCAGGTGTCAGGCGGCTCCGGCGGGGCCTCATCCCACGGCAGTTGCCCCGGCTCCTCATCGGCAAACGCCGGGATGTCCACCGCCGCCTGGGGGGGCGGGAGGGCCGCAGACTGGGCCGGGGCGGGCATCTCAAACAGCATCCCCATGGACTGGAGATAACTCCCGGCCACAGCCTGCTTGATCTCAGGAGCGTCCAGGTTAGGCACCACACGGGCCACGATAAAGGGCTTTTTCAAGTCCTCAATGGGGTAGGTTCCGGCGAGGCCCAGCGCCGCCCGGATCGCCCGCATGAACGCCTTGCTCTCCGCCATGGCGGTGCGGTAGGGAAGGAACCGCTGATACTGCTGGCCCCCGGCGCCGCCCTTCATCCGGGCGGCCTCCAGGGTGCAGTCAATCTCGCGGGTGGCTTTCATCAGCCGAAACCCGCCAGACGGCTCCGGCACTCGCACAGTGACGGTGACTGCAACATCGTGGACGTGTTCGCAGGTTCCGCACACTCGCGGCTTGCCGGTGGCCCGTGCCATTTCGATGCACCGCTGGCACCCCTCCGTCCTTCCGGGGGTGGTTTCCACGATGCTGATATTGGCAGCAGCCGCCAACTTCATGCCGCCAACCTTCGTGATGGCGTAGGCGTTGGCAGACTTCTCAAAGTAGATGTCCTTGCTGGGGCCGTCATTGTTCGGCCCCTGTCTGGTGTCAAGCTGAACCTCCGACACGGTGATCCTCTGGAGGTTCGAGGCTACCTGCATGGTCGTGACCGGCACCAGGACGTTGTACCGCTCAGGCGGGTACTTGTTCAGCTGAACGATGGTCTGAGAGTAATCCATGTTCTACTCCTTTCGGTTTTGACTTGACAGGTGGCCGGGAACGTGGTATTATAACTACGGTTAGTTATTTCTGCGCTTTCAGCGCGAGGCCGCTCCCGTTGCACCGGGGGCGGCCTTTTCGTTTCCCAGGCCGCAAAGTACGATGTCGCTGATCCCTTGCTCCAGCTGATGCAGGAAGGCAAGGGCTTTTTCAAAATCCTCACGCTCGGTATCGTCTATCACGCCGTCAAAGGCGATCTGCTCCAGGCGGTCAGCAACCGACTGGGCATCCGCAATCAGCCGGCGGATGCGCAAGGTAGCATAGGGGAGGGGCCGGTCTGTGGCCGTTCTCCCGATCCGCTGTCCCACCGGGCAGGTAGCGCAGTAGCGGGGGAGGATGTCGGGGCTACCGTAGCAGTCCGCATAGGTAACGGCGTCCTCCGGCTCCAGCGCAATGTCCCCGCGCTCATGCCGCCCTATGGTTTCCGGGGAGAACGGAACGGCGGTTGTTGCCGTTCCCCGGCTGACATATCCAGCCCTCACCCGTGCCTCCCGTAGATATTCGGGGGGCCTTTTTCTTTCCAACTTAGGCATCCAGCTTGCACCCCTTTTCTGGTATCATTTTGATAGAGGGAAGGGGTTACTCAACCGGCGCAATGGCCTTGATCCTCTTGGCGGCGCGGATGGCGTTATCGGTCAACTGCCGCTGCCACGCGCCCTGTGACGGCGCCCAGCGGAACCCCTCTCCCTTCAACATAGTCCGCAGATCGGCACCCGGCTTTTCATCAAAGAAAATCTGGATGCGGTTCTCGGCGGTGTTCATTTCCACTCTGCCGCCGTCAAACTCCCAGCCCTCCATGGCGGGGCCAGTCTGCCGCTTTTCCAGTTCCTCAATCCGCTTTTTGGTCTGGCGGATCACGGCGCTGTTGTTGGACAGTTCAAAGGCCGGATAGCCGATGCGCCCGCAGTAGTCAGGCTCACGGAGCTGCTTGATCTCATCCGGGGTATAGCCCAACTCGCACAGCCGCCGGTCACCCTCCTCGGTGTCTTTCAGGCGGATCGCAGCGTTGGCGGCTTTCATCAACGCCTGGTGCTTTTCCCGCTCCTCCAGCTTGGCTTTCAGCTTGGCAAGGGCATTGGGATCGTCACCGCTGATCCCGCCCGTTCCGACACTCTTGATCTTCCCGATGATCCCCTGGATTTCCTGCCACTCCCTGTTGTTCCGCTCCCAGGCGGCGACCTGTTTCTCCTTTTTGCGGACAGGAAAGTTACTGCCGCCGGTGATGAGAACGGACGGGCATCTGGTTCCGATGCTGCTGTCGGCGTTCATGTTTTCGGCAAGCCTCCGGGCGTAGCTGTCCAACAGGCGGTCGATCTTCTCATGGTACATGGGATCAACCCGGCGTTTCTTCCACGCCGCCGTGAAAGAGGCATCGTCCACACTCCGCCGGTACTCAGCGGTCTTGCTACCCTCCCGGTAGTCCCTGTAACTCATCATGTTATGGGACTGACGGGCCAGCGCCTCGTTGATGGGGTAGTAGGTGGGGATCGGGCCGGGGTGCAGGCCGTAGGACATGACCTCGCGCTCCGGCAACTCCTCGGCGTACTCGACATAGCCGTACACGGTGCCGCTGATGCGGTCAAATCCAACGCCATTGTCCCCGTAGGAAACCGGCTCGGAGTGGGGGTAGGCGTCCGGGAAGGACATCTGCCCAGCCCCGTTTCGGTTCACGATGTAATAGCGGTACATGGTTAGTTATCTCCTTTCGCTCTCTGGCGGAGTTACGGCTCCTTCCAGTTTTTCCAGTCCTCATAGGACAGCGGAGAGGAACCTAACTCCTGTTCGCCGTCCGGCACGGCCCAGCCACGAACATACTTGCAGTAGGCCGCATAGGTGTCCTTCTCGGCATCCTCCTCCACTTTCTCCGCGCCCTCCAACTCCAAAGAGATCAAGAGGGAAGGGTTAAAGAGCAAAGCGGGGCGGACGCCATAGGTGCTGGCGCAGTAGTTGCTGCTGGCGTAGCCATTGGAGTACACGTACCAGGCGAGGGTCGAGTCGCCACACTTTTCCCCCGGAGTCCTCCAGGGAGTAGCAAGCCACCACGGGCGATCCACGTCCGGGATGATGTGCTGATACTTCCCGTACTGTTCCAGCGTCAGCAGGCTCACGCAGATACCGGCGCAGCAGCCGTACTCCCGCGTCCCATCGGTGGCCCGCAGGTCAACATCCATCGTCCGCAGGTTCCCGGCGGCCCCGGCCTCGCAGATCATGTCCTCATAGTCCGCCAGGGTTCCGTTGATGGTGGCCTTGCGCAGGTCGTTCACGCCCTCACGGTCAAAGGGGGCATCCTTCCAGATGTCCCGGCGGATCGCCAGCACCCCGCCGTTGATGTAGTCCAGGGCGACAAACTCATCCCCGAACACGGTGAAGGTGGTTCCGTAGGGAACACGCCTCAGTTCCATAGTTGCCATATCACAATCTCCTTTCGCCGCTCTCGCGGTTTAATCTGTCGGTCAACGCCTGCGGCTGTTCGGTTCCTCCCAGGAAACAGCAGCCGCAATACTGCCAGTCCCGGCCCACATGCGGAAGGTCATGTAGGTCGCCCGCCACCGGCCAGACTCGGAATCGAGTTCATGGCTATACGGCTCCCCGGCCTGGAGATAGCCCGCTTTCATGGAGGCGGGCGGAACGCTGTCGCGCATTTCGTCCACGATCTCCTCCACTACCAGGTCGCCGGGGTTCGCGGCCTTGATGAAGTCCCGCGCCCTCTCCCAGTCCTCGCGGGTTACGATCCGTTTTGGGGTAACGGCCTCCGGCTCCTTCTTGCAGTCGCAGGTTTCGCCGGGGTCAAGATTGCTCCCACAGTAGGGACAGGTTCTATACATCGGCACTTTTCTCTCCTCTCTACGCCATCGCTCGGCGTCCGGCTTTCGGGTCAGGCTCCGCCAGACCGTACCGCCTCTCAAAGTATTTTTTGGGAACCATGCCGCTGCGGGTGCATATCCCGCTGGCCGCGAGTTCCTTGTTCAGGTCAGCGATGACCTGATACGCCTTGCTCTTGGAGTAGCCCAGCATGGCCTTCACGTCCTCCACACCGTAGAACATTTCCTGGACGGTCTTGACCTTCCCCATGGCTACCCCTCCGCCCTTTTCAAGTAGTTCTGCATGAAGTCGCGGGCGATGGGGATCAGCTGGTGTCCGGCGCAGCGGCCCGTGGTGGCCTCAACGAGGGTGGAATACTTCACACCGGCCCCCGCAGCGAGTTCCCGCTTAGTCATGCCGGTCTGCGCACAGAAGATGCTGACCTCGATCCCGAAGTCGGTCTTGGGTTTGGTTCGGTTCGCTGTTCTCATGTTGCGTTCCTCCTTATCGTAATTTTACGGCTTGTTTTTGTGGTATTAAAATGCTATACTGTTACCAGGTGTCCCGGCCAGGGATGAAGTTAAAGATGGTTTCAGACTTCACCGGGCAATCCGGCTCCCGTCAAAGGCGTTCATGTACTTGGTACAGATTTTCGGTTCTCGGTCTGCTCTCGGCTCAACGTCCACATAGAGCCGCCCGCTGGTGGGACACTCATACACCGGCCTGCTCCAGCTGTCCCGGCCCTTGAAGATGAGGGTGAGGAGGTTGCAGGTGTGGGGGATGTACCCCACACCCACAGCGTCCTGGAGTTCCCCGGTCAGCATCCCATAGGGGGTTTCCCCGTTCGGCGTGTAGATTTGCTGGATTTCCGTTTGCTCCGCACCGTCACGGATGGGCCAGTAGGTGACCGGGGCGGCGTCACACGCGACCGTCAGCCCCATCGTCTTGATGCGGACGATCTCGGCTCCACAGCACTTGCACTTCATCAGCATCCACCCCCAATCGCAGCCCGCTCCGGCGCTCCACTCAGGCGGGTGGTCGGATCGAACTTCCGCCCGTCCTGATAGCCCATGGAACGGTAGTCGCTGTGACCGCCCTTCATTTTCCCGTAGGACGTTTTCTTTCCCATGTCGGCCATGCTGTCAGTGACGGCCTGGGGAACTACCAGCACAAGGCCCCACTCCTGGTTTTGTTCGTCCTGCTCTTTGAAAGCCTGCGAAACGCCCTGGACAAACCCCCAGCCGTAAGCGTTGCACTTCTCGCGGTAGGTTCCGGGCGGATCGTAGGGATCGCGCTTGATCTGGCTCTTGCAGGCGGAGGTCACGCAGTCGTAGGCATAGAGGAAAACCCTCTTGGCGATCTCGAAGTCATCCTCCAGACCCACCAGGCCAATATACTGAGTGCGCTTGCCTCCGGCGTGTTGCCGGTAGGCGCAGCAGCAGTAATGCTCCGCGATCACAGCGGACAGGGCGCAGGCCCAGGGGTTCGTCAAGGCCGTGCAGGTGACGCCCAGCACTTCCCGGATCACCTTGACCTTATCGGTTTTCTGGCACTCCTCCGGGCGGAGTTTGTGTTTCGCCATGAGTTCGCGGGCCTTGAGCAGCGCGGCCCGCGAACTCATTCTCGCTGGGGTTATTGCTTGCGAGGTTCAGCAACAGGGCGATTTTCTCTTTGACATCGGCCATTGCAGTTTCTCCTTTCAGTAGTTCCAAGCCGGAACATAGTTCCCATAGCCCGCCACAATATGGGCGTTCAGCACAGAAACCGCCTCCGGGTTCTGGACGAACAATGTCCCGTTCGTGATGATCTCCCGCAACTGGAATATGGTGGCGTCCGGGTGATCCAGATGCACCAGCGTAAGAAAATCACTGGTAGCCTTGGTCAATCCGGCGATCCGGCGTTTTCCGCCGGGGACGTAATACTCAACGTCCTTGTAGTTCTTGGGATATTTGGGCATCGGCTCCGTCCTCCCCTCAGCGTTCGCGGCGGTACAGGTCAATCAAGTCCTGCTGCCAAGCGTTTCTCATGCTACGCTCCTCCAGTTCCGCAAACATTTCCTCGGCCTCATCAGCGGCAAGGCGTTCGCACTCGCACCCATCGGAGAGGGGCTTTCCGCAATACGGGCAAAACATCTTTTCCATCGGCCCCTCCTCAGACATCCACGCCCACGCTATGGTAGGCCCACCAGCGCCCCCGGCGCTGGAACAGCTTGTACCAGACCGTGAACCGCTGGCCGGTGCAGTCGTAGGCGGAGGGGCGGGCCTCCAGGTAGTAGCAGCGCCGAAACCACTCATCGGCCTCTTCCAGGCTGTCAAAGCGGGGCATCTCCCGCAGTTCGATGTAGCCATCAGCGCCGTCATCCTTGACGATCCACACCCCACCACTCGGTCTGTTGGTGTACTCCCGGATCGCCCGCTTGATGGAGATAGTCAAGGCATCCGAAAGGTGTTCGCCGTCCTGCCGGATCATCCGCTGGAACTCATACGCCTCCCGCAGCTGCCTCTTGCTCTGCACCTGCGGATAGTGGCTGGTGGAGTGGTAGTAGCGGTAGACGCGCTCCCGGTCATCCTCCCGGATGTCGAGAACCTTCTCCAGTGCGGCCCGCACCTGCGGAAAATCGGGAATGTTCTTCGCGCACCACTCAGGGCGCTCCTTGACCTTGACCGCGAGGCCCATCAGCTTGTTCGCGGAGAGGTCGTAGACAGCGCCCAGCAGCTTGCCGGTCGTTTTCATGGCGCCGCCTCCTTCCCGACAACCGCACCGTCCTTAACCTCCAGGCTCCAGCGGCTCCCGTCCGGGCGTTCCTCAATGACGCTGGTAGTAAGGCCGATTTCCTGATTGGTCTGCGCCTGCCGGACGGCCTTTCCCTCGTTCATGGTGCAGCCCTCTTGCTTGAAATTCCCCATGGTATCCAGCCGGTAGACTCGGTACACGGGGCGGTCGAAGGGCGTCCAGCTATAGTCCGCATAGACCTCCCCGGTAAATCGGGTGGTGATGCGATCCATCTCGGCCTCCTGATCGTTGAAGTAGTTGTTGAACGCAACGCAGATGGAGTTGTTCTTGACGCCCTCCATCTCCTTGCAAGCGTCAATCAGCATCCCGAACAGGTTCACGACAATCGCTCGATCATCGCGGCAGGCGGCAAACTTCTCCAAAACGCCCTTGTACTTGCAGGTGAGAAGGTCGGCCCGCATCTTGTAGGGGTTCTCTTGCAGCATGGTTAGTTATCTCCTTTCGCACGGCCCGCCCTGTTGCACCAGGGCGGGGCCGGTAATGTATCAGGCCGTGATCGCGGCCACAGGTTCCTCGGCATCGGCGTCAAAGCGGGTAGAACCGTATTTCCGCCTGATCTGGTTCATGGACTTGTTGCCCCGGTGCCAGCGGTCGCCGTCCTCGGCAAAGTGCCAGTACCAGAGTTTCTTGCTGTTCGACCAGCGGCATCCGCAGGCTTTCAGCTTTTCCTTGTGGGGCTTGGTGTTGCCGCCGATCCAAAGCCACCGCCCGCAGAGTTCGATCTCCAGCCCGTCCAGCTTGAGCAGGTGGTCGAGGATCATGATGAAGTCCCCGGCGCTCTCCTTGGTGGCGCGGGTTTTCCCAGTGGTGTCAGCCGCCGCTTGGGTGTTCTGCGAGTTCTTCAACTCCTCGAACCGGGCGGCATACTCGGAATTGATGGCTTTCATCGTTTCCTCATCGCCGCCCCGATCCGGGTGATGTTTCATCGCAGCGGCCTTGTAGCACTTCTTGAGCGCATCCAGGGTCGTGCAGTCATCGAAAAAGCGTTTCATGGTGGTTAGTCCTTTCTGCGCCCTCGGCGCTTAGTCCCGCACCACCGCAGCCCCCTTGCAGTAGGCCACGATCTCAGCGGGCGTGTTGATGAGGTAGTTCCCCCAGGGGAGTTTCCACGCCGTGGCTAATGCCTTGGCATCCCCGTCCAGCAGGTTCATAACACTGCTGAGGCAGTTGTTCATCCGCTCCTTGATCTCAAACTGCCCAGCACCGTCCCTGGCGGCAACCTTCTCATCCTTGGTGAGTTTCAGCCAGTCTTTCATGGTCGGTTCCTCCTTGCCGTTTGCACCCGGCTCAGTGGATTTATCCGGCGGATCGCCGGATGGGATGGGGCGGTTAAGGCCCGCCCCTCAGAGCCTCGTTTGGACTGTGGCCCCACGGTGGGCCACGGTGGATCGCTTGGGTCATATCGTTTGAACAGGCCCCCGTACTACGGGGCCAGTGTGATTGCTTAGGTATTCCGATCTCCTCTGCCATTCGCTTCCCCTCGGCCCGCTCATATCATCGCGGGTATGGCCGGGGCCAGCTTTCGCAGAGTGCCGGGGTTCAGTTTTCAAGGTGCATGGGGAGGTTTCCCCTCAAAGCCCCTACAAGCGATTACTGGGTGGTCGTGGCTTTTACACCGGATGGGCCGGCCTCTTGGCAGGCCCGTGTACGGATACCCAGTGCCATAATACGGGGGCGCTCATCTTGTCAGGGGGGACTTCCCGCGACCGCCCAGCGGGTTCTGGGCGGTTTCGGCTGGTAGTCATCCAGCCATCATCAGGCGGGGAACGCTTTTCCGTCCTTGTCCTGGACGTTGTAGTGGTGGCCGTCAAAGACCAGGTTGTGACCCTCATCGCCGGTGGCCCCGCACTCCTGGCACTTCCAGGGGAGGGACACGCCGCCGCAGGTCTGGATCAACTCGCCGGTATGCTCGATCTTCCCGCCGCACACCGGGCAGACACCCTCGGCGTCCGTGCCGCTCTCCTGGATGTCGCCGTAGACGGTGATCCGGCCCGCCTGCATATCGCACTTGGCGTCAATCCCAGCCTCCCGCGCCATGTGGGTGATGTCGTAGCCCTCGCAGGCCAGCTTGTGCCAGACTTCCATAGCCCGGAAAACCTTGCCCTCCGGCACCGGGAGGTCACACCCGGAGAGAGCATCGACCACGGCGTTGTGCCGCTCGATCAGGGCCAGCAGTTTTTTCTTCATGATTACGCAACCTCCTCCAGATGGTAAGTCAGCCAATCGTGGAACCCATCAAAGCCTTTCCACTCGTTTCTGTATCGGTGGTACAGATCGCACATCTCGGAGAGTTCGGGAACCTTCCCGGTAATGGCCGTGTACTGAACCTCGGCCTCCTCAAGGGTTGTCCAACATTTTTTCATGGTTAGTTCCTTTCCGCGCTTTTCGCGCCCGCCCGCCGGTTGCACCCGGCGTCTCGGCGGTGTTCCGTATTTGTTTGCCTTAACCTTATGGTGTTATTATATCGCATTTGAGAGCGAAAGTCAAGTGTTTTCCTCTTAAAAGCGAGAAAAATTTTCCGTATTTTTTGTGTTCCGTATTTCCTGGAGGTGTTCAACATGGAGTTCAAAGACCGCTTTAATGAATTACTGGGTGAGGAGAGGGGCGCCGGTCAGAGGCTTTCCAAGGCCATAGGCGCATCATCCGGCGTGATTAACGGCTGGAAAACAGGTGAAAAAAAGCCCTCCCTCGATTACATCATCATGCTTGCAGAATATTTCTCTGTCACGACAGATTATCTTTTGTGTGTCGCAAAAGAGAGCGAAAAAGCGCCCACCCTCGAATTATCCGAGGATGAGCGCGAGATGCTGGAACTGTTTCAGAAAATCCCGTACAAGGATCAGCAGCGGCTTATCGGGCGGCTCCAGCAGGTGGTTTCGCCGCTGTCTGCGTTTAGCTTGTCTGACAGCATGGGAGAGGAACCGGCTCCCCCCGCTACCGGCGCGGGCAAGTCCTCAAGCGCGAAGGCCGTGTGATATGGGTCTATTTTGGCTACGGTGAATGGAGGTAACGAACTGTGTTCTTCCCGTTTGGCAAAAAGAAACCCGCCGCTCCAGCGCGGGCAAAAAAGCTATCCCCCGCCGAAAAATGGCAAGCTGCCACCAGGGACTCCCAACAGCACTTAAAGGCCGGGGAACTGGGATTGTACCGCAACGACCTTTTCACAATGGCGGGCGTCCATAAGGCAGAGGGGCGCAGGGACGATGAACTGCGACTGTTGCTGTTCGTTTGCTACCTCGACTTCTGCCCCTTCTCCAGCTTGACGGATTACAGATACTTCCTGGAAAACAAGGACTGGCCGGTTCCGGGCGGGATCATCGCCCCAGGCGTCATCACTCGCATTAACTCAGCAGCAAAGGCGCTGGGCCTCTCCCCCTCCGATGTGGAGCAGCTATTTTGCCGGGAAGTCCGGGCGGACATGGTTCCGGCCCAGGTGATGACCGTGCAGGGTTGTGCGGGGCTGGTGCGAATGAGCATGGAGGGCAAGCGGGCTGAGGCAGAAAAAGCCCTGAACCGGGAAACCTCCAGGTTCGTCAAGGCTCATCGCAGGTGATGTGGAAAACCTTGTGGAAGTCTGGCTTTGATTGTGGAAAACTCTGTGGATAACTCAAAATGCCCAAAAATAAGGTTCAAAATTTGAACCGCATTTTAGAAATAGGGTTCAGGATTTGAACCGCTTTCGGTTCAGAATTTGAACCGCATTTCGCAAAATAAGGTTCAAAATTTGAACCCTTAAATAAACTATGTTGTAAAACTTGTAAAACATACTTCTGTTGATGATGGCTACGCGCGCGCGTGCGCGTAAAGAGCAATGATCGGGGTTTGCAACCCGAAGGGAGGTTTTCAACATGATTGGCTATCTGCGCTGCCGCGACTGCGGCTCCAAGATGAACGCCGCCGACCTGGTGGCTAAACTATGCCCCGCTTGCCTCAAAAAGAGGACGGCCCGCCTGTCTGCCCTCCAGGGGCAGTATGAGCAGGCCGTCCGGGACGGCAATGCGGATCGCGCCGCCGCAGCAGCGGAACAGGTTCGGTCTTACCAGCAGGCAGAGGGCGTCCGGCTCCGGGATGTGGCGGACGCTTACAGGGTACACTAAAAATAGGGTTCATATTTTGCACCGAATTTCCAGGCCCTCAGAGGCCCTACAAGGCCCTCCACCGCAAAAAGGGGTTTAGGATATTCCAAAATGCCGAACGGCCCGCTGTGGGCTGTCTGCGCTTGACTGTGGCATGAATATGAGCGAGTTAATGGGAGGCGATGCGTAAAGATGCCAGCATACAGAGATAAGCAGCGGGGGACATGGTACGCCTCCTTCTACTACACGGATTGGCAGGGCCACCGCAAGCTGAAAAAGAAACGGGGCTTTGAAACAAAGCGCGAGGCAAAGGCTTTCGAGGAGGAATTTCTCAAGCAGGGTAGCCGCAGCTGCAACATGACGTTCGGCTCCATGACAGAAATCTACCTGGAGGACATGGGGCCGCGCCTCAAGGCTAACACCATGCAGAACAAGCGGTATCTCATTGAGCATCGGGTTCTCCCGTTCTTCAAAGACCTGCCCCTGAATGAGATCACACCGGCCCATATCCGCAAATGGCAGTCGGCGCTTTTGGCGGATGGGGTGGCCCCCACCTACGCAAAGACGATCAATAATCAGCTTTCCGCGATCTTCAACTACGCCTGCAAATACTATGGCCTGGGCATAAACCCGGCGCGGATGGCCGGCAGCGTGGGCAAGAAACACGCCGATGAAATGAAGTTCTGGACGGTGGAGCAGTTCAACCAGTTTATCCCGAATGTGCCAAAGCTGCCAGGGCGAACCGGCCTGTCGGTGCTGTTCTGGACAGGGCTGAGGATCGGGGAACTGCTGGCCCTGAGTCCATCGGACATCGACCTGGAGGCCCGCACCCTGACCGTCCATAAGTCCTTCCAGTCCATTGACGGGAAAGAGGTCATCACTGAGCCAAAGACGCAGAAAAGCCGCCGGGTGATCCCGCTGCCGGAAAAGCTGTGCCAGGAACTCAAGGCGTACATGGACGCCCTCTATGAACCTGATCCAGATGACCGCCTGTTTCCCTACACAAAGTCCTACTTCCACCGGCAGATGCAGAAGGGGTGCGATGCCTGCGGGATCGAGAAGATACGCCTGCACGATCTCAGGCACTCCCACGCCGCCCTGCTGATCCGGCTGGGGACGCCGGTGCTGCTGGTGAGTGAGCGCCTGGGCCATGAAGATGTCCAAACGACACTCAGGACATACGGCCACCTGTACCCCGCCGCCACCGATGAGGCCGTCCAAAAACTCGATGATTTGATGCGGTAATGCCATTTTAATGCCACGGCAATAAAAAAAGACCCGGAAACGCCCTATTTTCAAGGGGTTTCCGGGTTTTGCAATTTATTCCCACTCAATCGTCGCCGGGGGCTTAGAGGTGATATCATAAACCACACGATTGATATGCCCAACCTCATTTACAACGCGGACCGATACACGGTCGAGCACCTCAAAGGGAATCCTGGCCCAATCGGCGGTCATAAAATCGGTAGTTGTAACCCCGCGGAGCGCAAGGGTATAATCATATGTGCGTCCATCGCCCATAACGCCGACCGAGCGCATATTGGTCAGCACGGCAAAGTATTGATTGATGGAATAATCGAGCCCAGCCTTATGGATTTCGTCACGGAAGATGAAATCGGCTTCCCGCAGCACATCGAGCTTATCCTTTGTAATCTCACCGATTACGCGGATCGCGAGCCCAGGGCCTGGGAACGGCTGGCGCATGACGAGGTACTCAGGCAGGCCAAGCTCGCGCCCCAGCTGGCGCACCTCGTCTTTAAACAGCAGCCGCAGCGGCTCGATAATCTCCTTAAAATCGACGAAATCAGGAAGCCCGCCAACGTTGTGATGGCTTTTGATCACGGCTGCGTCACCGGTACCAGATTCAATCACATCGGGATAGATTGTCCCTTGAACCAGATAATCGACTGTCCCGATTTTCTTGCCCTCTTCCTCGAAAACGCGGATAAACTCCTCGCCGATAATCTTGCGTTTGGTTTCCGGGTCGGCTACGCCCGCAAGCCTGTCCAAAAACCGTTGCTCCGCATCAACCCGTACAAAATGAAGATCCCACTTTTCGAACGCTGCTTCGACCTCATCGCCTTCATCCTTCCGCATGAGACCATGATCGACGAACACACAAGTCAGCTGGTTCCCGACCGCTTCGGCAAGCAATGCAGCGGCAACCGAGGAATCCACGCCGCCGGATAATGCAAGCAGTACCTTCCCATCGCCGACCTTTTCCCGGATGGAACGGATCTGCTGTTCTTTATAATTGCCCATCGTCCAATCACCGGTGCAGCCGCAGACGTGGTAAAGGAAATTCCGCAGCATCAGGCTGCCGTTTTCCGTGTGGTTGACTTCTGGGTGGAACTGCACGCCGTAAAACCCACGCTTTTCATCCGCAATCGCCACATTTGGACACATTGCAGTGTGTGCTACAAGCTGGAACCCCTCTGGCACCTTGGCCATATAATCACCGTGGCTCATCCACGAAACCCCTTCCACGGGCAGGCCCTGGAACAAGGTGCAGGAGGTATCATAATGGGTCCCAGTCTTCCCATATTCGCGTGCAGTATCATCCTGAGCCGCGGTAACCTCCCCGCCGAGCAGCTGCGCCATCAGCTGGCAGCCATAGCAAATGCCGAGGACGGGAACGCCAAGCTCAAAAATTTCTTTCGGGCAACTGGGAGAATCAGGATCATAAACGCTGTTGGGGCCACCGGTAAAAATAATGCCAACAGGCTTCATTGCTTTGATTTCGTCAAGCGGGGTTTTATACGGCTTGACTTCGCAATAAACGTTGTGTTCACGCACGCGGCGGGCGATGAGCTGGTTATACTGCCCGCCAAAGTCCAGGATGAGTACAAACTGATGGTCCATGCTTTGCCTCCTCAAAAATCCGGTTCATGTCAGTTACTTGCATTATGACATAAAACGCGGCTTGCGGCAAGCATTTTTAATAAAAAAGCAAAATTTCAGTGGAATGTATGAAAACCCGACCCGATTTGCACTGTTTTTCGGCGGCAACCGCCGCAGAGCCCGAATAATCAACTGTGGGAACTGATAAAAAAATCATATGCAGTACGCAAATATTGGACAATTGAAAATCAGCTTCACTGAGCCTTAGATGTCATACTTCGAGGAAGGCTCCTTCAGGGCCAGAAAAGATTTGTCCCCTTTGAATTTGAACGACCCAAGCAAGACCGTTCTCGCTCTCTGCAAGCATGTCGACTTCGGCCCTAGTACTCCATCCGGCCAGAAATCGAACTCGTTCTTGGGCTGGATTTCCGCATGGCTACGTTATCGTCCTTGACGGGCGTCAGCCCGCCTGCGTCCTCTGCCTTGCCCTGCGAAAATCCCGCTCCAAGCCCAAGTCCGCTTTCTGACTGGATGGAGCCCTGGGATGAGGGCTGTTATTTTTTAGCCCGCGAGGGCGTAGCTCCGGCAGCAATGCCGGATTATTTTTTGTGTGAGCATAAAAAATGAGGTTTGGGGGCTTCCCAGACGGTTGCCTTTTGACACAGCCTGGGGCTTAGAGCCTATCCCGAAATGATCCGCACACAGTTTGCTGGTATCTTATCCGTCATGCTGCGCCGCTTCCCCTTGAAAACCACAAAGGATTCCTGCGGGAAATCGGCTTCACCTGACGAAAAATCTGGCGGCGCAATCTGCGCACGTCTCATGATGGGATAGGCTCTTAGCAACATGCAGAGGCTGGACATACGGAAGGACTGCGAGCATGTGACATTTTTGAATTCAGGATTTCGATGCAAGGAATTTGACATTTCCAGCACACTCCTGATATATTTGGGCATTATTTTAGTATAAAATGAGTCATATCATCAATACATCACCGATCGGGACAGGGGGGATTTTATGAAGGGAGCGTTCCTGCCGGACAGCCGTTTCGTGCGTTTTTTGACAAAAGTATGCGATTTACTGCTGTTGAACGTACTTACTGTATTTTTGAGCTTGACAGTGATAGCTGCCGGCACAGCCATTATTTCTCTATACACAGCAGTCATAAAAATGAGGCAGGAGGAGGACAGCGAACCCATCAGCTGTTTCCTTCACGCGCTGAGGGAGAATTTTTCTCTGTCTGTACCGGCAGCGCCGCTGCTTTTTGCGGACTTACTGCTGCTTGCGCTGCTCCGCTATGCACTCATTGCGGAAACGCTGGTCTTTTCACCGGCGGCGTTTGTTTTTCTTGCGATTGCAGCCACATTCCTTACTGCGCTGCTCAGTTATCTGTTCCCGCTGCTTGCGCGGTTTGAAAACACATTCCCCCGGCATCTTGCAAATGCGTGGCGGCTTGCCGCTGCAAATCTGCCGGTCACTTTCCTGCTGGTAACGGTGAACCTGCTCCCGCTGCTGCTTGCAGTGTTCCTCCCTGGATTATTCCAGCTTCTGGCGGTATTCTGGCTGATGATCGGCGTTGCGGCGAGCGCCTATTTGAATTCGTTTTATTTGTGTCAGATTTTTGACAGACTGTCAAAGTAAAAGGAGGCCCGGTCATGCAGAAAAGGCTCTCATATGAACCATATCAGTTGATTTTTGAGGACGATTTTCACGGCCCTGAACTGGATCGAAGCTGCTGGAACGTAGAGCTTCACGAGCCGGGATGGGTCAATGAAGAATGGCAGGAATACATTGACTCGCCTGACACCGTCTGCGTGCAGGACGGAAATTTAATGATTCGCCCGGTGAAAACAGTCCTTCCGGACGGAACGATTCACTATACCTCCGGGCGGATCTCGACCCAGAATAAGCACGACTTTACATACGGCCTGTTTGAAGCCCGGCTAAAGGTCCCGAAAGGCAAGGGGTTCCTGCCCGCATTCTGGCTGATGACCACGGACGAGGAGCAATATGGGCGGTGGCCGGTCTGCGGTGAAATTGACATTATGGAAATCTGGGGAAACCAAACAAAAACCAATTACGGCACACTGCATTATGGCCTTCCGCATGAACAGAACCAGGGAACCGTTACACTGTGTGAGGGTGACTTCGCAGAGGAATACCACTGCTTTGCGGTCGAATGGCAGCCAAGACGCATCCGCTGGTACGTGGACGGCGTGCTATTCCATGAAGCGGAGTACTGGTTTTCCGCATCTGCGGAAAGCGCCGCGCCGTATCCAGCCCCATTCAACCATGATATGTATATCATCCTGAATCTTGCGGTTGGCGGAAATTGGGTCGGCTATCCGGACGAAACGACTGGCTTTGAAAACGCCGTATTTGCGGTGGATTATGTCAGAGTATATCAGCGAACCGAACGGTAAAGGGAGGAACACAATGGAGACAATTCATTTTTTGGACGACAGCGGCGCCTTTACGCTTCAAAATCCGGAGGCATACAGCTGCCTGTATTTCCCGCTGGCGAGCGAAGCGGGGCTGAAAAGCGCGGTCACGCCAAACCTGGGGGGCGACTGCAAGCTGGACCAGGAAACCTTTCTGCTGGAGCCGGTCAGCTCGGAGAACCTGCACGCGAACCGTGGGACGCGGAATTTCTGGTGCGTTACGGAGCGCGGCTGCTGGTCTGCAACCGGCGTATCGGCAGAGCAGGAAGCCGCGCGGTTCACCGCAGGGCAAGACGAAAGCCGCCTGACTGCGGGGCTGATGTGGCAGACGGTACAGCGGGATTCCAGGCGGTATGCGCTGCGCTCGGAAATCACCGCCTTTGTCCCTGCGCAGGAAAACGTCGAAATCCTGTACATACGGATCACCAATACCGATACCGCGCCGCAAAGCATCACCGGCATTGCCGCCGTCCCGATCTATGGAAGAAGCGCGGACAATCTTCGCGACCATCGGAACGTCACCTCTATGCTGCATCGCATCCGGACAACCGAACACGGCGTGCTGGTGAAACCGACCATGTCCTTTGACGAAAAGGGGCACAGGGAAAACCGCCGCACTTACTATGTGTTGGGTGCGTCCGGCAGCGGGACGGCCCCCAAAGCATTTTATCCTACCGTGGAACTGCTCATCGGCGAGGGGGGCAGTTTCCTGCATCCCCGCGCGGTGTATGAAGCGTCAGAGGGTGTCCCCGCAGGGACAGAGATCGGCGGGCGGGAAGCGGTCGGCGGCATTGTATTTCCGAAAGCGGCGCTGGAAGCCGGGGAAACGGCAGAATATATCCTGCTGCTCGGCGTGTCGGAGGAGGAATCGGAAATTGCCCGCCTGTATGCGGCTTATCATACCGGGGAACAGGTACGGGCCGCGCTGGAAACCACAAAAGCCTATTGGCAGGGGCGTGTCAACGTTCGATATCACACCGGCAGCCCGGATTATGACCGCCTGCTGCGTTGGATCAGCTTCCAGCCGCTGCTGCGGCGGCTGTATGGCTGCTCGTTCCTGCCGCACCATGACTATGGCCGCGGCGGACGGGGCTGGCGTGACCTTTGGCAGGACTGCCTGTCCCTGCTGCTGATGGATCCGTCCGGCGTCGGGGAAATGATAAAGGCAAACTTTGGTGGCGTGCGCGTGGACGGGACGAACGCTACGATTATCGGCGACGGATTGGGCAATTTCATCGCTGACCGCAACGGCATTGCCCGTGTTTGGATGGACCACGCCGTCTGGCCGCTGATGACGCTGAAGCTCTACATCGATCAGACCGGAGACCTCGAAATCCTGAACGCAGCCGCGCCCTATTTCAAAGACCCGCAGGCAATGCGCGGAACGGCAATCGACACGCAGTGGGACGAAAGCTATGGAAAGCAGCAGCGCACCGCGTCGGGGGCGCTTTACACCGGCACGATTTTAGAGCATTTGCTTGTCGAGCACCTTGCCGCGTTTTATGAGGTTGGCGCACACAACATTCTCCGCCTGCGCGGCGCGGACTGGAACGACGCACTGGACATGGCGGCAGAAAACGGGGAAAGCGTGGCGTTTACCTGTGCGTATGCAGGGAACCTGCGCGATCTGGCAGCGCTGGCGCGGCTTTTGGCAGAAAGACAGGAAACGGCGGAACTGCTGGAAGAAATCCAGGAGTTCATGACCGGCCGCGCCCGCGTTTATGGGGATATCGAGCAAAAACAGGCTGTTCTGGAACGCTATGCGCGGCGCTGCCTGCACGATGTCAGCGGACGGACCGTGCGCGTCCCGCTCGCAGAATTGGCGGACGGCCTTGACGCGCGGGCGGACTGGATGATGGAACATATCCGGAAGCAGGAATGGCTCGGAACCGAGGAAGAGGGCTGGTTCAACAGCTATTACGACAACCATCAGCGTCAGGTGGAGGGCGTCACGGAAAACGGCGTGCGGATGATGCTGACCGGTCAGGTGTTTGCCGTCATGAGCGGCACGGCGACCGATGCGCAGACCGCCGCCATCACCCGGAGCGCCGACCGTTACCTCTACCGGAAGGAGCTTGGCGGCTACCGGCTGAATACGGATTTCAAGGAGCTGAAATTCGATATGGGCCGAATGTTCGGCTTCGCCTACGGGGAAAAGGAGAACGGCGCGGTATTTTCACATATGGCGGTCATGTACGCAAACGCCCTGTACCGCCGTGGTTTTGTCCGCGAAGGATACCGCGCTTTACAGGCGCTGGCTGACGCGGCGCTGGATTTCCCGGCCGGCAAAATCTATCCCGGTATCCCGGAATATTTCAACGCGGACGGGCGCGGGATGTACCATTACCTGACCGGGGCGGCCAGCTGGTACATGATGACCGTGATTACAGAGGCGTTCGGCGTGCGCGGCGAAAACGGTACCCTTACAATCTGCCCCAAGCTGGTGCGGGAGCAGTTTGACGCGTCGGGGACCGCAGCAATCGAGCTTCCCTTTGCCGGGAAACGGTTCCGTGTAACCTTTGCGAACCTGACTGGGAAGGATTTTGGCAAATATAAAGTTGAAAAGGCTTATTTGACCGGCGCGGAGCCTTACCCCATGACACGGCTTCCGTTGGAAAACGGCGTGGTGCGTCTGAACCGCGAAACGCTCTCCGCTCTGCCGGAAATGGACAATAACATTCTGATAGAACTGATGTAAGGAAGGGAACGACCATGCAGTATGGATATTTTGACGACCAGGCGCGGGAGTATGTGATCACCCGTCCGGACACCCCCGCACCCTGGGCGAATTACCTTGGATCGCCGGAGTACGGCGCGCTGATTTCCAACAACGCGGGCGGCTACAGCTTTGCCCGGTCGGGCGCGAACGGGCGGATTCTGCGCTATGTGTTCAACCAGTTTGACCAGCCGGGGCGGTATCTCTATCTCCGCGACAACCACACGGGGGATTACTGGTCGGCGTCGTGGCAGCCGGTAGGGAAGGATTTGGAAGCCTATCGCAGCGAATGCCGCCATGGGACAGGGTATACCAAAATGAGCGCCGATTACAACGGCATCCACAGCGAGGCGGCGTATTATGTGCCGCTCGGCGGTTCCCATGAGGTCTGGATGCTGTCGGTGACAAACGCCTCGGCGGAGCGGCGGGAACTGACGCTGACCGGTTACGCGGAATTTACCAACAACGGCAACTATGAGCAGGATCAGGTGAATTTGCAGTATTCCCAGTTCATCACCCGGACGCTCTTTGCAGAGAACCGTATCCGGCAGCAGATCCACGGCAATCTGGATACGCAGGACGACGCGGTCGATCACAAGACGGTGGTCGAGCGGTTCTTCGGCCTGGCGGGCGCGGCAGTGTCCTCCTACTGCGGCGACCGTGCAGAATTTCTTGGCGGATACCGGGGCTACGGAAACCCGCTTGGCGTAGCGCGCGGCGACCTTGGGAACGCGCTGAACTACAACGGCAACGGCTGCGGCGCATTGTCTGCTGTGCTGACGCTGGAACCGGGGGAAACCAAAACCATAGCGTTCCTGCTGGGCGAAAAGTACGAAACGGAAAGCGCGGCGCTGCTGGATGCATACCGGGAGCCGGAGGCCGTTTGCGGCCGGGAGCTGGAAGCGCTGGCAGATTACTGGCATGGGAAGCTTTCCCATTTCCAGGTGAAAACACCGTGCCCGGAATTCGATACCATGATCAACACGTGGAACGCGTATAACAGCTTCATCACCTTCACCTGGTCGCGTGCGGCGTCCTTTATCTACTGCGGCCTGCGTAACGGCTACGGCTACCGGGATACCGTGCAGGATATTCAAGGGATCATCCATCTTGCCCCGGAGGAAGCGGCGGAAAAGCTGCGGTTCATGCTTTCAGCGCAGGTGGAACACGGCGGCGGCCTGCCGCTGGTGAAATTCACGCACAATCCCGGACATGAGGATACGCCGGAGGATGCCTCATATGTGCAGGAAACCGGGCACCCGGCCTATCGTGCGGACGATGCGCTTTGGCTGTTCCCGACGGCCTATAAGTACATCGCAGAAACCGGAAATACGGCATTCTTGAATGAGGTAATCCCCTTTGCGAACCACGGGGAGGCGACCGTCTATGAGCATCTCAAACGTGCCCTTGATTTTTCCATCCGGCACATGGGGCCGCACGGGATGCCCGCCGGGCTGTTCGCCGACTGGAACGACTGCCTGCGGCTTGGCGCAGACGGGGAATCCTCCTTCGTCGCGTTCCAGTTTTACTACGCGTTTACCATCCTCAAGGAGTTTGCGAAATGTCAGAAGGATGCCGCGTACCTGGCATGGCTGATGCGCGAGCAGTCCGCCCTCCGGGAAAAGCTGAACGCGCTTTGCTGGGACGGCGACCGCTTTATCCGCGGCTTTACCGAGAGCGGGGAAACCATCGGCGAGCACACCGCGCCGGAAGCCAACCTGTGGCTGAACCCGCAGAGCTGGGCAGTTATCAGCGGCCTTGCCGATGCGGAACAGGCCGGGAAGGCAATGGGCAGCGTGTACGAACGGCTGAACACCCCTTATGGCGCGATCCTGATGGATCCGCCGTACCATGCGCACAGCTTTGACGGGGCGCTGGCGGTCATTTACAACGCGGGCGTGAAGGAAAACGCAGGGGTATTCTCCCAGTCGCAGGGCTGGCTGATTCTGGCGGAAGCGCTGCTGGGTCACGGCGAGCGGGCGTTTACCTATTTCAAGGAAAACGCGCCATCCATGCAGAACGGCTGTGCCGAAATCCGTAAGATCGAACCGTACTGCTACGGGCAGTTCACCGAAGGGAAGGCCAGCCCGCACGCCGGGCGTTCCCATGTACACTGGCTGACGGGGACGGCTTCCACGGTAATGGTTGGCTGCGTGGAGGGCATCCTTGGGATGCGCCCTGACCTGCAAGGCATAAAAATTGCGCCCTCCATTCCCAAAGAGTGGAAGACGCTCGAAATCCGGAAGGATTTCCGTGGGAAAAAGCTGCACATCGTTGTGGAGAACCCGGATGGGAAGGAAAGCGGATGCAGACGGCTTACCGTCAACGGCAGTGAAGTCCCCGGAAATTACGTACCCGAAGAGCTGCTGACCGATACCACTGAAATCACTCTATATATGTAACCTGAAAAAGTATTTGCCGCAGTGTGCTGCCCGCCCCGCCGTCCTTTTGGCGGGGCGGGCACGCTGCATTTTCGGCAGCGGAGCACCAAAGCCCCCGTCCCGCCCGCAGGCGACGGTGGGGGAGTCCAGCCCGTAGGCCACTATCCCTATTCCCGCGCCGTGCGCGGTTTTAGACGCAGTCCCTTTGGCGCTCTCCGCGCAGGAACGGGAGGCAGGGGGCAGTGCCCCCCGCAGTTTATCCGTTCCCCGAACCTTCCCGGTTTACATTCCAGTTATTCATGTAGTTTTTGTCCCGGTAAGCTTTGGGCGTCATGCCGGTCTGGCTGCGGAACTGCTGGATAAAATGGCTCTGCGAAGCGTAGGACAGCGTTGCCGCGATATCCGCGAGGTCGAAGTTGCTGAACCGCAGCAGGTTTTTCGCCATATCGACCTTGCGCTGGCGAATATATTCGCTGACCGCAACGCCGGTTTCCTGCTTGAAAATCCGGGAAAGATGCGAGGGCGAAATACAGATCGCGTCCGCAAGGTCGTTGATGGTGATCCGTTCCCGAATATGTACATAAATATAGTCGATCGCTTCAGAAACCTGCTTGGAAGCAGCCACATCCCGGATGCGCCTTCGCATTCGCCCGGCGAAATCAAGCGCCATCTGGTCGTGGACAAATACGATCTCAGCCATTTGCGTGCAGCGGTCCATCTTCTGGATGTAGGCGTCGCTCAGCACAAAGGCTTCTTCAACCGGCATCCCGCCCTCCATGCAAAACCGGGTGATCAGCGCTGCGGTTACCACAAAATGATACCGCATATTGGTGACCGGGTTTTCGGAAAGCCGCCCTACCCCCTCCGTGTTTTCAAACGCGCCGCGTGCACAGTTTTCCTGTACGGCATCGATATTCCCGGCCGCGACCGCGCGGTAGAACAGAAATTCCTCCCCCGGCTCACGGTGGTTGGCAGGTTCCCGCTCCTCGTCAATTTCAATGGGCTTCCAGCCCTGAAAATCGCCCATAACAGCACCCCCCGTGTCAGGTTTTGTGCTTTCAATGTAGCATGGATCTGCTATTTTGTCAAGCATAGAAACCGGCTTTAAATCCGGTTGACAGGAGCGCTTTTTGTAGCACCCTCTAAAACTCGGCATGGATTTGATATTTGTTTGTTGGATTTTGTATACACAACCCGGCTGCTATTTTATAATAAGAGATAACATACAGCAGAAATGCTGTAGCAAATTCAAAACAGGAGGCGTCAAAGATGATGAAGAAAAAGTTATTGAGCGCTTTGCTCGCGGGGGTCATGCTCTCCGGGATGCTCAGCGGTTGCGGCGGCGGAGACAGCAATGGCTCCGGCGGGGAAACAGCGGAGGAAGGCAAGGTCGTCAACATCTACGTCTGGAATAACGAATTCCAGCGGAAGTTCAACGCCTATTATCCCAGCGTCAGCAAGACCTCGAACGACCTGTCCGTGACCTATCTGGAGGATGGCACAGAGGTGCACTGGATCATCAACCCGAACCAGGACGGCGTATACCAGCAGAAGCTGGATGAGGCCCTGATCAAGCAAAGCAGCGCTTCGGCGGATGAAAAGGTCGACCTCTTCCTGGCGGAAGCCGACTACATCATGAAATATACCGACCCGGACGTCAGCGCAGCGGCCCCGATCTCTTCGCTGGGGATCACCGACGCGGATATCGCGAACCAGTACAAATACACCCTTCAAGCGGCGACCGGCTCGGACGGGGAGATCCGCGGCCTGAGCTATCAGGCGACGCCGGGCATGTTCGTATACCGCCGTTCGATCGCGCAGGAGGTGCTTGGTACGGACGACCCGGATACCGTGAACGAAGCGGTTTCCGACTGGGACAAGTTTGACGCGACCGCTGAAAAGATGAAAGCGGCGGGCTATTACATGGTTTCCTCCCGCGCGGATACTTACCGTGTGTTTTCCAACAATGTTTCTGCCCCATGTGTGGACGGGAACGCCGCTGTGGTGGATCCCAACATTATGAAGTGGGTCGAGCAGTCCCGGAAATATACTGACGAGGGGCTGAACCATAAGGTCGGCGGCCAGTGGATTGACGAATGGAACCAGGATATGGGCGCAAACAGCAAGGTCTTTGGATTCTTCCTTCCGGCGTGGGGCCTTGGCGTGTGCATCCAGCCGAACGTTGAGGGCACCGACGCGGACGACGACTGGGCAGCCTGCTCCGGCCCGCAGCCCTTCTACTGGGGCGGCACCTGGCTGCTTGCGGCTGAGGGCACCGATAACCCGGAGCATGTCAAGGACATTATGCTGCAAATGACCACCAATCGTGAAATCCTTCGCGCCATTACGGTCGAGGACAACGACATGACCAACGACCAGCCGCTGATGGAAGAGCTGGCGGAGGACCCGAGCTTCTCTTCCCCGCTGCTCGGTGGGCAGAACCATATTGCCGTCCTGTCAGACGTTGCTGTCAATATCGACCTGAGCAACATCTCCCCCTATGACCAGGGCTTTACCGAGCTGTTCCAGAACACATTCGGCGACTATTTCAACAACGTGATTGATTTTGAAACGGCAAAATCCAACTTCGAGACTGCCATTGTGGAGCGCTATCCGGAGCTGACCGGCGGCGTAAAATGGCCGTAATCCGGTTCTGAAAACGGGGCGGGGTTTCCCCGCCCCCTGTATATCAAAGCCCAAATATCGAAAGGGGGAACTCCTGTGCAAAAGGAGAAAAAAATAAAAGGCATCAGCTACGCAAAGTGGGGCTACATCTTCATTTTGCCATTCTTCCTGAGCTATTTCATCTTTTCACTGATCCCGCTGGTGGATACCATCCGGAACAGCTTTTTCGAGTATTATACCTCCGGGCTGAAGGTCGTCGGCCCCAACTGGGTCGGGCTTTCCAACTATACGTCCCTGCTCTCGACCGACCTGCCGAAATACGCCTGGAACACGTTTGTCATGTGGATCCTGGGCTTTGTCCCACAGCTGGCGATTGCGCTGCTGCTGGCGGCGTGGTTTACCGATATGCGGCTTAAAATCCGCTGCAAGCAGTTCTTCAAGGTTGTCATCTACCTGCCGAACCTCATCATGGCGTCCGCGTTCTCTATGCTGTTCTTCGCGCTGTTCTCAAACGCAGGGCCAATCAATAACATCCTGATGAACCTCGGCATCATCGGCGATGCAATCCGCTTCACCGAATCCACCATCGGTATGCGCGGCCTGGTGGCGCTGATGAACTTTCTGATGTGGTTCGGCAACAGCACCATCATGCTGATGGCGGCAATTATGGGCATCAACCCCTCCGTATTTGAAGCGGCGGAGCTGGATGGCTGCACCCATGCCCAGATGTTCTTCAAAATCACCCTGCCCCAGATCCGGCCCCTGCTGACCTATACCTTTATTACTTCTCTGGTCGGCGGCCTGCAAATGTTCGATGTGCCGCAGATCCTTTCCAACGGGCAGGGAACGCCTGACCGTACCACCATGACGCTGATCATGTTCCTGAACAACCACCTCAAGAGCAAGAACTATGGCATGGCGGGCGCATTGTCCATGTATCTCTTTGTCATCAGCGGCATCCTCTGCTTCATCGTGTTCAAGATCAACACGGAAAAGGAAGCAAAGCCGCCGAAGGATGAACCCAAGAAAGAAACGAAAGGAGCGCGTGCATAATGGATAAGCGGTCAAATGCGATTCTTACGGCGGTTGCACACGTCGTCTTGATTTTTCTCTCGTTCCTGTGCCTGTTCTTCTTTTACATCCTCATTATCAACTCGACGCGTTCCCATGTGGAGCTGCAAAAGGGCTTTTCCTTCCTGCCGGGCAGCAGCTTCCTGACGAACCTGAACAACGTGATCAACGACCCGGCGATCCCGATCCTGAAGGGTATCGTCAACAGCCTGATCGTTTCCACCTTCTGCGCGGCGATTACCACCTATTTCTCCGCGCTGACGGCTTACGGGCTGTATGCTTACCAGTTCCGGCTGAATAAGGCGGCGTTCACCTTCATCATGATGATCCTGGTGATGCCGACGCAGGTCACCGCGCTCGGCTTCCTCCGCCTGATTACGACAATGGGGATGGACGATACCCTGCTGCCGCTGATTATCCCGTCGGTCGCGTCCCCTGCCGTGTTCTACTTTATGTACAGCTATATGCAGTCTTCCCTTCCGCTCGAATTGGTGGAGGCGGCACGCATTGACGGTTCCAACGAATTCGGCACGTTCAACCGGATTGTACTGCCGATTATGAAGCCTGCGATTGCGGTGCAGGCAATCTTTACCTTTGTCGGCGCGTGGAACAACTACTTTGTCCCCGCGTTGGTGATTACCTCGAAAAACAAGCAGACGCTGCCGATTATGATTGCAATGCTCCGCGGCGCGGATTACATGACCTTTGATATGGGTAAAATTTATATGATGATTACGATTGCAATCGTCCCGATTATTATCGTTTATCTGTTCCTGTCAAAATTCATTGTCGATGGCGTTACGCTTGGCGGTGTAAAGGATTGATTTGCAGATGCAAAAGCGCTGTCCAGCAAATGGGCGGCGCTTTCTGTTTCAGAAACCATATTTTGTAAGGAGTTTGTTCGCATGAAAAAATGGATTCGGGCGCTTTGCCAGCCCAATTTACCGCTGGACCAGGAAGGGTATGTGACCGCTTGCCCCGCCCACATCGCGCTTTCCCGGCAGGCTGCGCGGGAAGGGATGGTGCTGTTGAAAAATAACGCGGGGCTGCTTCCTCTGCCTGCCGGGAACCGTGTGGCGCTGTTCGGCAAAGGCAGTTTTGATTATGTGAAAGGCGGCGGCGGAAGCGGCGATGTGACCGTGGCCTATACCCGCAACGTGTACGATGGGCTGAAGCTGAAGAATGTGCCGGTTTACGAGCCGCTGTCCGACTATTACCGCAATTACGTTGCGGAGCGTTATGCGGCGGGGGATGTCCCCGGCATGATGGCGGAGCCGGAGCTTCCGGAAAATCTGCTGGCCGCGGCGCGCCAGGAAACCGATGTGGCCGTGATCGTAATCAGCCGCTTTTCCGGTGAGGGCTGGGACCGCTCGCAGGTCGGCTACGTCGATGAGGACTATCCGTGGCAGGATGAGGTGACGCTCCCCAAACGCGCGGAGCGGATTTTCCCGAAAGGGGACTATTATCTGACGGATGCGGAGCAGGCAATGCTGGAGCAGGTCTGCACTGCGTTCGACAAGGTTGCAGTTGTGCTGAACGTAGGCTGTGTGACCGATGTTTCGTGGTTTTATGCCGACGATCGGATCGCTTCCGTCCTGCTGGCTTACCAGGGCGGCATGGAGGGCGGCGTTGCTGTCGCGGAGCTGCTGACCGGCGAAAATACCCCCTGCGGAAAGCTGCCGGACACCCTCGCACGGGATTTGAAAGATTATCCCTCTACCGCCAATTTCCATGCGTCCCCGGATTATGTGGACTACACCGAGGATATTTACATGGGCTACCGGTACTTTGAAACGCTTCCCGGCGCGGCGGAGCGGGTCTGTTATCCGTTCGGCTTTGGTTTGTCCTACACCAGCTTTGCGCTGGAAACGCTGGAAGCGAAAGCGGCGGATGGAACGGTTTCTGTAGCCGTCCGCGTGACGAACACCGGGACATATGCCGGGAAAGAGGTCGTACAGCTTTATTTTGAAGCGCCGGAGGGCCTTCTGCAAAAGCCTTCCCGCAGCTTGGCGGCATTTCAAAAGACCGCGCTTTTGCAGCCCGGGGCAAGCGAAACGGTCACGCTTTCGTTCCCCATCGCCGAGATGGCAAGCTTTGATGATCTGGGGAAAATCGCGCACTGTGCATATGTGCTGGAAAAGGGCCGCTACATGCTTTATGTCGGAAATTCTGTGCGGGACGCGGCGGCATTGGATTTCGCTTATGAGCAGCCGGAAACCCTTGTGGTTTGCCAGCTTCATGAATTTTTGGCCCCGGCGCAGCTTAATAAACGGCTTCTGGCGGACGGAAGCTACGAGAGCCTGCCTGCTGCTGCATTGACAGAAGCGGAGCCGGAACTCCTCCCCAGGCTTCCGCATGGCAGTGAAGAGGCGGTTGCGCCTGCCGTGCGGGCGCGGGGGCGTTACCACCTGCATCATCCTTACGCGGAAGACGTCCACCCGCTGTCGGACGTTGCGGAAGGGAAGCTGTCGCTGGACGCGTTCCTCGGACAGCTGAGCGACGAGGATCTGATCCATCTGCTGGGCGGGCAGCCGAATACTTCGGTATTACTTTCGAGAAAAAAACTAGGAAAAGCGGAGCAACTATGGTATAATAGGTTGTATGGAATATATAGACTTG
>QXXE01000094.1 GCA_009911355.1 Clostridiaceae bacterium
AAGTCTATATATTCCATACAACCTATTATACCATAGTTGCTCCGCTTTTCCTAGTTTTTTTCTCGAAAGTAATAATGGAAGGTGAGGTACAGCACCAGCGCTTCCATGCAGCAGCGTGCGTTCTGCTTTTTCGCCATGCCGATGGGGAGCGCTACGGCGAACAGCAGCGGCAGCTGATTGAAGACTGTCCAGCCGCCCTGGAGGATCACGTTCCACACCTGGTAGAACAGGCTGTCCGGACGGGCAAGCTCGCCCATGATCGCTTCGGTTGTGAACAGTGTCCCGACGCCGACCACGATGCCCGCAAATGCGAACAGCAGGACGGGGGTAAACATCGCGCCGCCGAACTTTTGGATCTTTTGCATCATAACGTGTTTGTCACCCTTTCAAGCTCTCTTTTGTTTGTGTTTTGGTTCTGTTTTTGCGGCCGGCCGTTCTTACTGGATACAGGATATCAGGTTTCTGCCCGGATTACAATAGCCTGGGACGCTTCCGGGAAAGCGGGGCGCAGTTGATAGGATTTCACATTTTGTGTGATGCTTCACGCGGCGGGCGTGGCCCTCCCGCTGCGGCATCGCGGGCTGCGCCGGGCAGCCCCGTACACGCAGCCTGTGCCGGCGGTCCCCCTTTCGAAATGCCGGCCGCCCCAAGCTCAGCCGCCCCGCCATGCCGCCATTTTTCACAGACACCCCCCTGTCCGTTCGTCTTGGTTTTGTGTACTATTCTGCGCCATTCGCCTTGACTTCATATATTTTTTCCAGTAAAATAATACACGTAGCGTTCAGAAAACGTTTTTGCCGGGGGCTGGGACGCCTGGCACAATCCCCTCTTATCCCCTTTCAGGGCGGGCCCTTTGGGCCCTCTCTGCTTTCGTATTTTAACAGGCTGCTGCGATATTCTGCAAAAGCAGCCAGATTTTCACAATCCAGAAGGAGGACCACCCAGATGAAACGCATCTACAATTTTTCCGCCGGCCCCGCCGTACTCCCTGAGGACGTCCTGCGGGAAGCCGCTGACGAAATGCTCGATTATCAGGGCTGCGGCATGTCCGTCATGGAAATGAGCCACCGTTCCAAGGAATTTGAGTCCATTATCGGGGAAGCCGAACAGGACCTGCGAGACCTGCTCTCTATCCCGGACAATTACAAGGTGCTCTTTTTACAGGGCGGCGCGCACCTCCAATTCGCGATGCTGCCGCTCAACCTGATGAAAAACGGCGTTGCCGATTATATCATTACCGGGCACTGGGCCAAGCGCGCGTTTACCGAAGCGAAAAAGTATCTCAAGGCAAATGCCGTTGCGTCCTCTGAGGATAAGACCTTCTCTTACATCCCCGACTGCTCCGACCTCCCCATCTCCGAGGATGCGGATTATGTCTATATTTGTGAAAACAACACCATTTACGGCACAAAGTTCCACACGCTGCCCAACACGAAGGGCAAGACCCTTGTCGCCGACGTTTCCTCCTGCTTCCTCTCCGAGCCGATGGACGTGAGCAAATACGGCGTGATCTACAGCGGAGCGCAGAAGAATATCGGCCCTGCGGGCGTGGTTGTCGTCATCATCCGCGAGGATCTCATCCCCGACGAGGTCGCCCCCACCGTACCCACCATGCTCCAGTTTAAGACCCATGCCGACAACAAATCGCTGTTCAATACGCCTCCGGCTTATGGGATTTACATCTGCGGCAAGGTCTTCAAGTGGCTCAAAAAGCAGGGCGGGCTGGAAGCGATGCAGAAGCGCAACGAGCAGAAGGCTGCGATCCTGTACAATTACCTGGATTCCTCGAGGCTGTTCCACGGCACGGTGGAGAAGGCTTCCCGCTCGCTGATGAACGTGCCGTTTGTCACGGGCGACGCAGACCTGGACGCAAAGTTTATCAAGGAGGCAACTGCCGCTGGCTTTGCAAACCTCAAGGGGCACCGTTCGGTCGGCGGTATGCGCGCGTCGATCTACAACGCGATGCCGGTTGAGGGCGTACAGGCGCTTGTCGACTTTATGAAGAAGTTTGAAGCCGAAAATTCTTAAAAGGAGCCGTTTATATGTACCAGATCAAGCTGTTTAACAAGATTTCGGCGGTCGGCACCAGCCGCCTTGACCCGGAAAAGTACACTTGCGGCGAAGGGCTCGAATGCTATGACGCGATCCTTGTCCGCTCAGCAAAGCTGCATGATACCGCTTTCCCGGCTGGCTGCAAGTGCATTGCGCGCGCGGGTGCGGGCGTAAACAATATCCCGCTGGACCGCTGTGCTGACGAGGGCATTGTGGTATTCAACACCCCGGGCGCAAATTCCAATGCGGTCAAGGAGCTTGTGATTTGCGGCCTGCTGCTCGCGTCGCGGAAGATCGTGCAGGGGGCGAACTGGGTGCAGTCGCTCAGCGGCACGCCGGACCTTGGTCCGGCTGCGGAGAAGGGCAAGGCGACTTACGCGGGCCCTGAGCTCATGGGCAAGAAGCTGGGCGTGATCGGGCTTGGCGCGATTGGCTGGAAGGTTGCAAACGCGGCGTGTGCGCTTGGGATGCAGGTCGTCGGGTACGACCCTTACCTTTCCGATGCGGCGAAGGCCGCGCTCGACCCGTCTGTCGCCGTTGTTTCGCTGGAGGAGCTCTTCCGGGAGGCCGATTATGTGACTGTCCATGTCCCGCTGCTGGACTCGACGCGCGGGCTGATTGGCGCAGGTGCGATTGCGGCGATGAAGGACGGCGTGCGCATTGTGAACTTTGCGCGCGGCGAGCTGGTTGACACGGCTGCGATGGACGCGGCGCTTACGGGCGGCAAAGTTGCGGCGTATGTGTGTGATTTTGCGTCTGAGGAGATGCTGGCGCAGCCGAATGCAATTGTCCTGCCGCATCTTGGCGCGTCCACGCCTGAAAGCGAGGACAACTGTGCGGTGATGGCGTGCGACGAGGTTTCGGACTTCCTTGAGAACGGAAATATTGTCAATTCGGTAAACTTCCCGCCGGTCTCGCTGGGGCGGAGGGGCGCTTCCCCGCGCGTCCTGATTCTTACGAAGGGCGGGATTGATGCTGCTGCTTTGCTTACGGCGCAGGGCGTGTCGGTTGCGCAGCAGAGCGCCGGCAGGCGCGGCGAATACGGCGCATTCCTGGCGGACGTCAGCGCCCCCGTCCCCTCCTTGAGCGGCGACGGCATCCTCGCGGTACGCGCCCTTTAAGTTTTTCTGCCCCGCAGCGGAGGTTTCGCGCCGTTCGCGGCGCGCCCGTGGCTCCGCCCCGGACCCCGCGCCTACGCGGCGGGCGCCAAAAGGACTTGTCCCTTTGGAATCCCTTTCTCGCCTGCGGGCGGGACGGGGACGGGCAGCGCCGCTGCACAATCCCTAAAATTCCTCAAAGCCAGCCCTTTTCGTGGCTGGCTTTTTCTGTTTCGCAGGCGCTTTTGTATAAAACTACGCTTTTCCTGTCATAGTAGATAGGAAAGGTAAGGTGGTTTTGGTGCGGGCAGGCCGGCACAGGTTTCGGAAAATTTTATGCGCTGCATTAGGGATTTTTTTTGCGCTCCTGCTTTGGACTGCCGCCGCCGAACCCGGCGCGCATTGGTCGCCTGATTATGAAAAAGCCGATCTTTCGGGCATTTTGTCCAAAGAAACGTTGGGCTCCGGGGATTATCACGCCCTATTCCTGCAAACTGGGCTTTCGCCCTTTTCGGTTGACACGCTGCGCCTGCAAAGCGGCGCTGCGCCCATCCTACAGGCGCAGGAGGATTTTTTTATGACCCCGGAAATCACCTGCACCCCAAACACCCCCATCTCTGCCGAGGAACACACCCCCCATGGCGCCCGTCTCGCCGCCCTTGAAGACGGCGATATCCTGATTACCCCATGCTCGCACACTTTCGGCTGGCGCAACGGGCACGCCGCCCTTGTCGTGGACGCGGCGCAGGGGCTTGTGCTGGAAGCCGCCGTGCTTGGGGAAAATTCCGCCGTCCAGCCAATCGGGAAGTGGGAAACCTATCCGGCAGTCCTGGTCTTCCGGCTCCGCGGGGTGTCCGCAGAGGAACGCGCCGCGCTTGCCAGCGCCGCCTGCCAGCGCCTATGCAACGTGCCCTACGGGCTCCTCTGCCGCAAGCGCTGCGGCGGCGTGCCGCGCTCAACCCACTGCGCCCACCTCGTCTGGGACGCTTTCTACGCCTGCGGCTTCGACCTCGACAGCAACGGCGGCAGCGTCGTCACCCCGCACGACCTCGCGGCAAGCCCCCTCCTCGAGCTCAAGCAGGTTTACGGGATCGATCCGCGCACCCTTTCCTGACGGCGTCCGCCCCCTTCCCCGCTCCGCGCTTGCCCCCTTCCAAAGCGCCCCTTCCTGCTGCCCCGACGAAATATGACAATTTCGCCGGCTTTATTTTGTAGCATTTTGACGCTGGAAACCACTATATCTGGTATGGTATAATATCCCTATCCCACTATGAAAGGAAGGGTCCTTATGATCTATGTGATTAAGAAAGACCATACCAGGGAAGAATTCAACGTCCAAAAAGTCATCGCGGCGGTCAATAAATCGGCAAACCGCGTTCTTTACAGCTTCACCGCCGACGAAACCCGTCAGATTTGCAAATATGTCGAAAGCTATGTGGAGCGGATGAACGTCCCCGAGGTACAGATCTGGCAGATGCACAACATCGTGGAAGCGGCGCTCGACGCCGTCCGCCCCGAGGTCGCCAAAAGCTACCGCGACTACCGCAACTACAAGCAGGATTTCGTCGGGATGCTGGACAGCGTCTACCAGAAGAGCCAGTCAATCATGTACATCGGCGACAAGGAAAATTCCAACACCGACTCCGCGCTGGTTTCCACCAAGCGCAGCCTGATCTTCAACCAGCTGAACAAGGAGCTTTACCAGAAGTTTTTCATGAATACCGAGGAACTCCAGGCTTGCCGCGACGGGTACATATACGTGCATGACATGTCCGCCCGCCGCGATACCATAAACTGCTGCCTGTTTGACGTGGCGCGCGTGCTGCGGGGCGGCTTTGAGATGGGCAACCTGTGGTACAATGAGCCGAAAACGCTGAACGTCGCCTTTGACGTGATCGGCGATATCGTGCTCTCAGCGGCCAGCCAGCAGTACGGAGGCTTTACCGTCCCCAGCGTCGACCTGCTGCTCGAACCCTATGCCCAGCGCAGCTACGACATGCTGACCGAAAAATACCAACGGCTGGGGCTGTCAGCCGAACGCTGCGAGCAAGAGGTCATGGCCGACCTTCTCAACGATTTTGAGCAGGGCTTCCAGGGCTGGGAGTACAAGTTCAATACCGTAGCGTCCAGCCGGGGCGATTACCCCTTCATCACCATGACGATGGGCACCGGTGCCGGGCGCTTTGCGCGGCTTGCTTCCATCACCATGCTGAACGTCCGCCGCCGCGGCCAGGGCAAAAAGGGCCAGAAAAAGCCGACCCTGTTTCCCAAGATTGTATTCCTGTACGACGAGGCGCTGCACGGCCCCGGCGCACCCCTTGAGGACGTATTTGAAGCGGGCGTCCTCTGCTCCTCCAAAGCGATGTACCCCGACTGGCTCAGCCTTTCCGGCGAGGGCTATGTGCCGTCCATCTACCAGAAGTACGGGGAAATCATCAGCCCGATGGGCTGCCGCGCCTTCCTTTCGCCGTGGTTCGAACGCGGCGGGCTGAAGCCTGCGGACGACGCCGATCAGCCGGTCTTTATCGGGCGCTTTAACATTGGGGCTGTTTCGCTGCACCTGCCCATGATCTACGCCCGCGCCATGCAGGAAAACCGCCCCTTCTATGAGGTGCTGGACGGTTATCTCGAGCTCATCCGCAAACTGCACCTGCGCACCTACGCCTACCTTGGCGAGCTGCGCGCGTCCACCAATCCGCTGGCCTATTGCGAAGGCGGCTTTTACGGCGGCCACCTGAAGCCCGGCGACAAGATTAAGCCGCTCCTGAAAAGCGCGACGGCTTCCTTTGGCATTACCGCGCTCAACGAGCTGCAAATGCTCCACAACGGGAAATCGCTCGTGCAGGACGGCGCGTTTGCGCTGGAAACCATGCGGTACATCAATGCTAAAATCCAGTCGTTTAAAGAACAGGACGGGCGGTTGTACGCCATCTACGGCACGCCGGCAGAAAGCCTTTGCGGGTTGCAAGTGCAGCAGTTCCGCCGGAAATACGGCGTTGTAGAGGGTGTAAGCGACCGCACCTACGTCTCAAACAGCTTCCATTGCCATGTCGCCGAGGACATCACCCCCATCCAGAAGCAGGATCTGGAAAAGCGCTTCTGGGACCTGTTCAACGGCGGCAAGATCCAGTACGTGAAATACCCCATCGACTACAACCTGGAAGCCATCCGTACGCTGATCCGGCGCGCGATGCGCATGGGCTTCTACGAAGGCGTAAACCTGTCCCTCGCCTACTGCGACGACTGCGGCCACGAGGAGCTTTCGATGGATGTGTGCCCAAAATGCGGCAGCCGGAACCTGACCAAAATCGACCGCATGAACGGCTATCTCTCCTATTCGCGCGTCAAGGGCGACACCCGTCTCAACGACGCAAAGATGGACGAGATTGCCGAGCGAAAAAGCATGTAAAAAAAACGCAGATGATCCGCTGTTGGAGCCTGTTCCTTTCCGTATCCCTTGTGCGGGCGCGGGCGCTCACGGCGGGTACGTTAAGGAATGGACGGCTTTATGCGATATCATAACATCACAAAGGACGATATGCTCAACGGCGACGGGCTGCGGGCGGTGCTGTGGGTGTCGGGCTGCGCCCATGCCTGCCCGGGCTGCCACAACCCCATCACCTGGGACGCGGCGGGCGGGCTTCCCTTTGACCGGGCAGCGAAGGAGGAGCTTTTTTCCGAGCTGCAAAAGGACTATATTTCCGGCGTAACCTTTTCGGGCGGCGACCCGCTGTTCCCCGCAAACCGCGAGGAAATCGCGGCGCTTGCGCAGGAGATCCGCGGGCGCTTCCCCGATAAAACCATCTGGCTGTACACCGGCTACAAATGGGAGGAAATACGTTCACTCCCGGCCGCGCAGCTGTCGGACGTCGTTGTTGACGGGCGCTTTGTGGAAGCGGTCGCCGACCCGCTGCTGCTGTGGCGCGGAAGTGAAAACCAGCGCGTCATCGACGTGCAAAAAACGCGCGAACTGGGGCAGGTTGTCCTGCACGCCGAGCCGCGCTATGACTGAAACGGAGGACGGAAATGGAAACCGCAGCAAAATTTGAGCGGGTCAGCGAGGAGCGCTTTCTGCGCGACTGGCTGGACGGGATCGGCGGCGGCACGCCCGCCGCGCAGGAAATCTACGGCAAAATACGCCTTCCCGAGCGCGCAACGGCGGGCTCGGCGGGCTACGACTTTTTTTCCCCGGTCAGCTTCACCCTGCTGCCGGGCGAATCGCTCCGGATGCCGACAGGCGTCCGCGTGCGTATCCGCGAGGGCTGGCTGCTGGCAATCTTCCCGCGTTCCGGGCTGGGCTTCAAATACCGGCTCCAGCTGGACAACACGGTCGGCGTCGTCGACAGCGACTATTACGGCGCGGACAACGAGGGGCACATCTTTATCAAAATGACCAACTGCACAAACGAAAAAAAGCCGCTTTCGGTCAAAGCGGGCGAGGGCTTTGCGCAGGGCATTTTCCTGCCGTTCGGGCTCGCGGAGGGCGACCATGCCAGCGCGCAGCGGCACGGCGGTTTTGGGAGCACGACAGCAGAATCAAAAATCTAAATATTTCAGCAACAAGACAGGAGCCCCATTATGAACCATACTTATTTTCTGGAACCCCTCACATGGGTTGCCGAAGGCACCTATTATGACGATAGCGGCAACACGTACCCGCTGTGCGGCGAGGTCAAAATCGAACGAAATGCCGCCATATGGACGCTGCAAGGCTATCTTGAGGTGCAGTTTGACAAGCCCGTCCGTTTTACGAACAACTACACCATCACACAGGAAAGCCCCTGCACGCTGCGCTGGGAATCCTATAACCCGGCGCTCGGGACGCTGCGCGGCACATTCGAGCTGTTCGGCGATGCAATCATGTCCCACTACACCTCCACAGACGGCGTATACAGCGGCGCGGAGACCCTCCTGCAAAAAAGCGCAGAGACCTACGAAAACACCGGCGTTTCCTTCCAAAACGGGCGCAGGCTGTCCGCATGGACGGCAACGCTGCGGGCAAAACGCAGCTGAGCGGCAGCGCGCCCCCGTCCCGCCCGCAGGCGACGGTCGGGAGTCCAGAGGGGCAATGTCCCTCTGGCGGGGGGCCGGGGGCAGAGCCCCCGGGAACGCCGCAGGAGCGGTCACTTCAAAGCGCGCGGCGGAAATACACCATATCCCGCAGCCGTACCCCATCCTCAATGATGGGCCGGCTGTAATTTTTTACAAAAAACCCCGCTTCCCTGTGCGAGTACGAAAACCCGCACCTCTGATAAAACGCCATCGTCCCCGGCGCGTCGCCCGTCCCGACCAGCAGCGTATCAAACGCGCCGCCGCACTGCGCGCAGGCATACTCCACCATCCGGCGGCCAAGCCCCCGCCGCTGCCACTGCGGCGCAACCGCGAGGTTTTTCAGTTCGGCCACGCCGCCGCCCTCGTCAGTCACCACGCACAGCGCCCGCGCAGGCTCCCCCAGCACATACAGCGCCCCGCGTTCCAGATAGCGGTCAATCATCCGCTCCTCCTCATCCGCGAGCAGCAGCAATTCCAGATAACGCTTTTTATCGCTGAAAATTTGACGGATTTCCATGAAAGCCAGCCCCTTTCCGCGATTATTTTAGCACATTTCTGACAAAACCGCAACCGTCCTCTTGCAAATCTCCCGGAAATGTCGGATAATAGTATCGTTCGATTTTGGGGAGGGGTAATTTATGAAAAAATCATCTTTTCGGAGCAGCTTGATGCTCCTGCTGACCGCCGTGATCTGGGGCGTAGCGTTCGTTGCGCAGTCGGCGGGCATGGACTACGTCGGGCCGTTCACTTTTAACGCGGTGCGTTCCATCATCGGCGGGTTTGTGCTGATCCCGTGCATTTTCATCCTGGGCCACGGGAAACCGGCGCGCGAAAGCACCCCGCAGTCGCGGCGGGACTTGCTCGTGGGCGGGGTCTGCTGCGGCATTTTCCTTGCCGTTGCAAGCACCTTCCAGCAGTTCGGCATCCAGTACACCAGCGTTGGCAAGGCGGGGTTCATTACGGCGTTGTATATCCTGCTTGTGCCTCTGCTTGGGCTGCTGTTCGGCAAGCGTCCGGGCTGGCGGGTCTGGCTGGCGGTTGGGATTGCGGTTGCGGGGATGTACCTGCTGTGCGTCACGGAGGGTTTTTCTATCGCGTTCGGCGACCTGCTTGTTATGGTCTGTGCGCTTCTTTTTGCGGTACATATCCTTGTGATCGACTATTTTTCACCCCGTGCGGACGGCGTCAAGCTGTCCTGTATCCAGTTTTTCACCTGCGGCCTTTTATGCGCTGTGGGGATGCTGTTGTTCGAGCATCCCATGCCTGCGCAGATCCTGGCTGCTTGGATGCCCATCCTGTACGCGGGCGTCATGAGCTGCGGGGTTGCGTACACGCTGCAAATCATCGGGCAGCGCGACACCGACCCGACCCTTGCTTCGCTCATCCTGAGCCTGGAATCGGTGGTTTCGGTACTGGCGGGCTGGGCGCTCCTGCACCAGTCGCTCTCTTTGCGCGAGCTTTCCGGCTGCGCGCTGGTTTTCTGTGCGATCATCCTTGCGCAGCTGCCGGATCGCCGTCCGCTTTGAGCGCCTCTTTGAGACGCGTCTCCGCCGCGTGTCCTCGCCGGACGGGCAGCCTACGCGGCTCGCGCCAGAGGGCTAGCCCTCTGGACTCCCTTTCCGCCTGCGGGCGGGTGGACGGTGCAGCCCCACTTCCCGCCCGGCTTTGCCAGCCCGCCAGGACGGCGGCGGGCTGGCCGTTGCGTTTCACGGCAGAAAAACGGCCGGAAAGCTTATTGCTTTCCGGCCGTTTTTTACGGATTGCTTTTTTCTGGCTGCGTTTTAGGATAGCTCAAGTGCGCCGGTATAGAGCTGATAATATTTCCCGTGTTCGGCAATCAGGCTGGCGTGGTCGCCGCGTTCAATAATGCGCCCGTTCTCGAGCACCATAATCGCGTTGGAATTGCGCACGGTAGACAGGCGGTGCGCGATTACAAAGACCGTCCGGCCTTCCATCAGGTGGTCCATGCCCTGCTGCACAATCGCTTCGGTGCGCGTATCGATCGAAGACGTTGCTTCGTCGAGGATGAGCACCGGCGGGTCGGCGACTGCGGCGCGCGCAATTGCGATCAGCTGCCGCTGCCCCTGCGAAAGCCCGCTGCCGTCGCCGGTCAGCATCGTACTGTAACCTTGCGGCAGGCGGCGGATGAATCCGTCGGCATTGGCAAGCCGCGCTGCTTTGTAGACCTCATCGTCGGTCGCGTCCAGCTTGCCGTAACGGATATTGTCCATGACCGTGCCGGTAAACAGGTGGGTATCCTGCAAAACGATGCCCAGCGCGCGGCGCAGGTCCGGCTTGCGGATTTTGTTGATGTTGATGTCGTCGAAGCGGATTTTGCCGTCGGCAATGTCGTAAAAGCGGTTGATCAGGTTGGTGACTGTCGTTTTGCCCGCGCCCGTCGAGCCGACAAATGCGATTTTCTGCCCTGGCTTCGCGTAAAGGGTGATATTTTGGAGTACCGTTTTTTCTTCGGTGTAGCCAAAATCCACGTCGTAGAACCGCACCTCGCCGCGCACCCGCGTATAGGTGAGCGTACCGTCGCCGTGCGGGTGCTTCCACGCCCAGATACCCGTGCGCTCCTGGGTCTCCTGAAGCGCGCCGTCCGCGTCATATCGGGCGTTTACCAGCGTGACATAGCCCTCGTCCGCCTCGGGCAGTTCGTCCATCAGCTGGAAAATGCGGTTCGCCCCCGCCATTGCCATTATGACCGCGTTCAGCTGCTGTGAGATTTGGGTAAATGGCATTGTGAAGCTTTTGGTCAGCTGCAAAAAGGACGCGATATCGCCAAGCGTCAGGCGCGCGAGTCCGGAGACTGCCAACGCGCCGCCGACCATTGCGGTCAGCACATACTGCAAGTTGCCGAGGTTGGACATAATCGGCATCAGGATATTCGCAAAGCGGTTTGCCCGGGTCGCCGCGCCGCACAGCTCGTCGTTGAGCGCGTCAAACCGTTCCTTCGCGGCTTCCTCATGGCAAAAGACCTTGACGACCTTCTGGCCTTCCATCATTTCCTCGATATAGCCGTTGAGCTTGCCGAGCTTCTCCTGCTGCTCGACGAAATAGCGCCCTGAGCGCCCCCCGATGAATTGGGTTGCCTTCGTCATCAGGAACAGCATCACAACCAGCAGCAGCGTCAGCTGCCAGCTGAGCGCCAGCATCGAAATAAATACGCTCACCAGCATGACCGCCGACGAGAACACCTGCGGGATCGACTGGCTGACCATCTGACGGAGGGTATCGGTATCGTTTGTAAACCGGCTCATGATCTCGCCGTGCGCGTGGGTATCGAAATATTTGACGGGGAGCGTCTGCATATGCGCAAACATCTCGTCGCGCACCTGCTTGAGTACGCCCTGCGAAATGTTGATCATCAGGCGGTTGTAAAGGAAGGTTGCCGCCATCCCGGCTGCGAAAATGCACAGCATTTTCACGATCGCGCGCAGCAGCGGGGCAAAGTCGGGCGCTGGCTGGCCGATCAGCGGGGTGATATAGCTGTCGATCAGCGTGCGCAGGAACAGCGAGCTTGCCACCGAGGCAAGGGAACTGGCTACGATCGCGACAAGCACAACCGCGAACTGCACCCGGTAGATACCGGAAACGTATTTCATAATGCGGGAAAGGGTTTTGCCCGCGTTCATATTTTTGAGGTCGGCCTTGCCGCCGAACCCTCTGCCCCGGCGGCCGCCGGGGCCTCCCATCGGCCTGTTACCTGGCATCCGGCTCACCTCCCTTGACTTGCGAATGATAGACTTCCTGATAGATATGGTTGGTTTCCAGCATTTCCGCGGGTGTGCCGAAGCCGCTGACCCTGCCGTTGTCCATGACGATCACTTTATCCGCATGCTCGACCGAGGAAATGCGCTGGGCGATGATCAGCTTGGTGGTATCCGGCAGCTCTTCGCCGAAGGCGCGGCGGATCATGGCGTCGGTCTTGGTGTCGACCGCGCTGGTGGAGTCGTCCAGGATCAGGATTTTCGGCTTTTTCAGCAGCGCGCGGGCGATGCACAGGCGCTGCCGCTGGCCGCCGGAGACGTTTGTGCCGCCCTGGTCGATCATTGTGTCGTAGCCGTCCGGGAACTCGCGGACAAAGCCGTCGGCCTGTGCCTGGCGGCAGGCGTTGACGAGCGCCTCATCCGACGCGTCCGCGTCGCCCCAGCGCAGGTTCTCCTTCACCGAGCCCGAGAACAGCACATTCTTTTGCAGCACCATTGCGACCTCTCCGCGCAGCGTTTCGAGGTCATATTCGCGCACATCGTGCCCGCCAACCTTCACGCTGCCGCCGGACACGTCATACAGGCGCGGGATCAGCTGCACAAGCGTGCTTTTCGCGCTGCCCGTGCCGCCGATAATGCCAACCGTTTCGCCCTGCCGGATGGTCAGGCAGATATTGTCCAGGCATTTCTGCTCGGCGTCGTCGGAGTAGCTGAAATCGACGTGGTCAAATGTGATCGAGCCGTCCGGGACCTCAGACAGCGGCTGCGGCCGGTTGACGATGCGGCTTTTTTCCTGGAGCACTTCCACCACTCGCTCGGCGGACGCGCGGCTCATGGTCAGCATGACGAAGATCATGGAAATCATCATCAGGCTCATCAGGATTTGCATGGTATAGGTAAACATGGTCATCAGCTGTCCGGTCAGCATCTCGCCGGAGACGATGGTCTTTGCGCCGAACCAGGACAGGCCGAGCATGCAGCCGTACATGCAAAGCTGCATCAGCGGGGCGTTAAACGCCAGAATACGCTCAGCGGCTTTGGAGTAGCGGAAAATCTCGCCGGACGCATGGCGGAATTTATCGGTTTCACGCGGCTCGCGCACGTAGGCTTTTACGACGCGCATCGCGGTCACGTTCTCCTGTACGACGCTGTTGAGGCGGTCGTAGCAGTCGAACATTTTCTGGAAATTCGGGAACGCGAAATGGATAATGGCGGCGAGCCCAGCCACAAGTACCGGCGCAGCGGCGAGGAAGACCATTGCAAGCCTGCTGTTGACGCGGAACGCCATAAACAGTGAAAATACGAGCATGACGGGGGCGCGCACACAAATGCGCACGATCATCTGGAACGCATTTTGCAGGTTGGTCACATCGGTTGTCAGGCGGGTCACCAGCCCCGAGGTAGAAAACCGGTCGATATTTTCGAATCCGAAGTCCTGCACAGCGTAATAGAGGTCGTGGCGGACGTTGCGCGCAAAGCCTGATGAAGCGTTTGCGGCGAAATGGCCGGAGAACGCGCCAAACAGCAGGGACAGCAGCGCGCAGGCCACCAGCACGCCGCCCAGGCGCAGGATATAGTCCATATCGCCGCGGTCGATGCCGTTGTCGATGATCTTGCTCATCAGATACGGGATCAGCACTTCCATAATGACCTCAAGGCTGACGAACAGTGGTGACAGCAGCGTATCTTTCCGGTATTCTCGGATACACTGCGAAAGCCTTTTGAGCATAAGCTCCCTCCTTTATGCGGCAGCCGCAAGCCGGCTGCGAAGTTTTGTTCATTCTAAGTATATCCTCTGCTTTTCAGAAAATCAATGCGCAAAATGCAAAAATTAGCACAACTGTCCTACGTGATTTTCCGGCACACCGCCAGCGTCCGCGCCTGCGCGGCGGGCGGCAGGGCTCTGCCCCTGCACCCCGCGCCTACGCGGCGGGCGGCAGGGCTCTGCCCCT
>QXXE01000095.1 GCA_009911355.1 Clostridiaceae bacterium
GCTACCTCCTATGGTTAAACGACAGAGATACTATGAATCTCTGGATGCTGCTTAGGCATTGATATCCTTGTAAAAAAGTGTCAACCAATATTGACAATATCAGTTGATAAATTGCCGGGTATCACGGGCATTCCCGCCTCGCGTCCCCTTTTCCCCTATGGTGTACGGCTTGAGTTTCTCCCACGCTTTGTCGCTGATATCGTGTCGATGCTGTTCTCCTGCCATTTATCTGCCCGCCTCTACCTTTGAGGACTATTATATCACACTTTTATTGACGACACCATCTAGCGAGTGGTTTTCTTTTATACGAAAAGCTGCCGCAGACGCGGCAGCTTTTCGATTGGCTATTCGACAGCCTGTACAGTTTCGGTACCGTTTTCGCGGTAGGTGTAGACCGTGAACCCATCATAACGCAGCTCGCCGTCCTCGCCTTCGCCCAGGCAGCTGGAGGCATAATCAGTGCTGCCCGGCTGGCCCAGCGCTGAAATCAGGCTGGACGCGCTCTGCCCGATGTATGCCGACGCGTCGGCTGCGGTCGGGGCGGGCTTCTTTTCCGCCGGGGGTTCGGGCGCAGGCTGCTCCTGCGGCGGTTCGGCGGGCTTTGGCGCGGACTGTGCCTGCGGCTGCCCGGCAGGCTTCGGGGCAGGGGCGGTTGCCGTATCCGCCGGGGCGAGGGTGATTTCCTGCGCAGAAGCCGCTGCCGGGGCTTCCACCTCCGCGGGCTCCGGGGTGATGCTTGCGGGCGCGGGCTCGGCGGCGGGGTCGGTTTCGCCGTCGGTGACCGCAGGGTCGTCCGCAGACGCGCTGGCAGGGGTATCCGTGGTCTTGTCGGCGGTGGGGTCGGCTGCGTCAGCCGCGCTGCCTGCCTCCGCAGGGCTGCCTGCATCCGTATTGCCGCCGCCGCAGGCAGCCAGCGTGAGCAGAAGGGCAAAGGCCAGCAGGGAAATGGTCAGTTTTTTCATCGTGTTGTCTCCTTTTATGTTGTTATATATCCGTGCTCGGAAAATTTTACCGTCCCCCGTCCCCGCCCGCAGGCGGTGGAGGGGATTCCAAAGGGACGAGTCCCTTTGGTGCCCGCCGCATAGGCGCGGGGGTCCAGGGGGCAGCGCCCCCTGGCGTTGCGGGAGAAGAGCAGGTCAGAACTGGAAGTAGATGAAAGGGTTAAAACCGGCGGTTGCGAGCGCCAGCACGCCCAGCGCGAAAATGCCTGCGTAAAATACCGCGCAGCAAGCCTCCCGCACAGCAGCCGGGGCGCGGAGGGCGAGCCGCCCTGCCGCCCGCTGCGGAAGCCCCAGCGAGAGCAGCACCGCTGAAACAAGCAGGGTCGCCGTGTACCCGTCCAGCAGCCGGTAAAGGGTCAGCGTGTGGACGGGACGGGGTGCGCCAGTGAACATCTTCGACACCATCAGCCATGCGCCGCCCAGCGTGTCCGCGCGGAACAATACAAAGCCCAGCGTGACCACCAGCAGGGTATAAAGCTGCCCCGCGCGGGAGCCGCGCAGCCGTTTCGGGATGATGCCCGCCTCCTCGAGCAGCGAGAACAGCCCGTGCCACAGCCCCCACAGCACAAACGTCCAATTTGCGCCGTGCCAAAGGCCGGTCGCGAAAAAAACGGCCAGCTTGTTGCGCATGGTGCGCGCCTTGCCGCACCGGCTGCCGCCGAGCGGGATGTACAGGTAATCACGGAACCATGAGCTCAGCGAGATATGCCAGCGCCGCCAGAACTCGCGGATGGAGCGCGACACATACGGCAAATTGAAATTTTCGGCAAAGTCGAACCCGAACAGCTTGCCAAGCCCGATTGCCATATCCGAATATCCGCTGAAATCAAAATAAATTTGCAGCGTGTAGCAGACAGCCCCCAGCCAGGCAAGCCGGAAATCCAGCGCGTCTGTCGTGAGCGCGAAAACCGCGTCGGCAACCTTGCCCGCCGTGTTCGCCAGCAGCATCTTCTTCGCAAAGCCGCCGATGAAGCGCCGCACGCCGGTGAGCGTCCGCCCGGGGGTACGCTCGCGGCAGTCGATCTGCGCCGAAACATCGTGGTATTTGATGATCGGCCCCGCGATCAGCTGCGGGAAAAACGAGATGTACAGCAGCAGCTTGCCGAGGCTTTTCGTGCCCTCGCTGGGCGTGCGGTAAACGTCGATGACATAGCTGAGCCCCTGGAAGGTGTAAAACGAAATCCCAATCGGCAGCACGATGCCGGGCGGCGTGAGCGAAAGGCCGAACAGCCGGTTCAGGGTGAGCGCGAGGAAATCAAGGTACTTGAACGCCCCGAGCGCCAGCAGGTTCGCGGCGGCCGCAAACGCCAGGATGCACCTGCGGTGCGGCCCTGCGCGCATGAGCAGCCGCCCGAATACGTAGTTCGCCAGCACGCTTGCGCCGAGCAGCAGGGTATACTGCGGTTGGCCGAAGGCGTAAAACACCACGCTCGCAAGCGCCAGCCACGCATTTTGCAGCCGCACGGGCAACACAAGGGAAACCAGACAGACGGCAGGGAAAAAGACGAACAGGAAAACAGGTGAACTAAAAACCATAGCTTATTTCCAATAGGTAAACGGCGCGGACTGATAGGTAATTTTGAACAGGTTGTAGCTGCTCCCGCGCCCGCGGTAAACCATTTCGAGCTCGGGGTCGAAGACATAAGTCGTGCCGTCCAGGTCAATTTCGACCCAGCCGTGTACCTGCCGGTTCTTGCCGAGGTTGCCGACCACCGTCCGGGCCTCCACCCCAACGGCGCGCGCCAGCTGCTGGAAGGCGGCAGCAAAGCTGAAGCAATTGCCGCGCCCGTCGGCAAAGAAGCTGTCGGCGTAAGCGGGTTCCCAGCCGGACTGGCCCTTCGCGACGTGCCCGCGCTTAATATAGGTAAAATTGCGGCTGACGTAGTCATAGAGCGCTTTCAGCTTTTGGTCGCGGGTCATGCTGTCGTTGGTCTGGGCGCGGACGACCGCGGCAAGACGGCTGTCCAGCGACGCGTTCCCGGTCGTATACCGCCCCTCCGCGTCAAAGGTGAACGCGCCGACCGTCTGCGAAACGACGTACTGCCCGCCGCGCGCGAAGTACAGATAGCCGTCGATGCTGTGGAAGCCGTCGGTAATGCGCGGGATCTCCGGGATGAAGGTTGTCCAGCGCTCATAGTCCGTGCCCTCGAGCGGCTCGCATTCGTGGGTCATGGACGCTTCCATGACCTGCGCGTAGGCCCAATGGTTCTGCGGCACGTCGGGGAACACCCGCAGGCCGCTCATCGCCGCAAGGCGCGCCGGGTCGGGGTTCCGGCCGAGCAGGCGGTTGAACACGACTGCTGCCTCGGCGCGGGTCAGCGGGTCGTCCGGGCGGAACGCGCCCGAGGGATCGCCCGAGAGCAGCCCAGCCGATACGGCGGCGAAAATCTCATTGCATGCAGGGTCGTCCATCGGTACGTCTGTAAACCAGCACGGCATGTCCGGGGGCGGCAGGAAATGGGAGAGCAGCAGCGCGCATTCGGCGCGGGTCAGCGGGTCGCCCGGGCGGAAGCCGCCGCCAGCGCGGAAAAGCCCTGCGTCGGTCAGCGCCGAGGCTGCCTGCGCGTACCACGCGTTTGCGGGCACGTCCGGGAACTGGCGGAAGCCCACGGGCGGCTGCTCGAGCAGCCCATAGACGAGCGCCGCCGCCTGCGCGCGCGTCAGCGGTTTGGACGGCTCAAAACGCCCGGAAGCCGTGCCGTCCATGTATTTTTCGTGCGTACCGGTACGCAGCATGAGCGTGTCTGCGGGCGCTGGGGGAGCAAATCCCTCCGCGCCCTCCGCCGCGCACGCCTGCACCGGGAGCCCCGTCAGCAGCGCAGACGCGAGCAGCAGGGCTGGGAAAATCGGTTTCGGTTTCAATTTCAGTTACCCCCTTGTGGTACGCAGCCGACGGGCCTTTCCTGTCTGCACCTATATCAATAGGAAAGTATACCGGTTTGCACACCGTTTTCTATTATATGCGTTTTTACAGGATTGTCAATAGTTCGACAAATTACGCAGGGGGGATTGGGGTTTTTCTGTCCCGCGGACACACCGTGCGGGGCGTTACTTTTCGGCTAAGTTGATGACTGAAAGCCCATGCTTCTGCGCATAATTTACAGTATAGGCAGTGCCGCCGGTGCCCTTCGTAAGATAACACATACAAAACCTGCTGTTGTCTACCAGATATCGGTTGCGTTTTTGCATACAGCCCCGGAAATAACTCTTCGATGTATACACGATCCCGTCGGCCTAGTGCTGCATCCGGCCAGGAATCGAACTCGTTCTTGGTCTGGATTGCCGCATGGCTACGTTATCGTCCTTGACGGGCGTCAGCCCGCCTGCGTCCTCTGCCTTGCCCTGCGAAAATCCCGCTCCAAGCCAAAGTCCGCTTTCTGACTGGATGGAGCACTAGACACGAGTTATGCTTATATTTTTTAGCCGATGTGGCAGCGACCGATTTATTGAGTAGGGGATACACTTTTCACCGCTCAGAAGGCCGATATCATTTTCTCTTTGAGTGGTTAGATTTTTCTCGGGCACAAAATGAATATTTATATCCCCAATTTATAAAAAATGGGCTCCACAGTTTACCTGTGACATTTAGGCTAATCAATGAAACTGAATAAAAACACAAAATTTGTTGCGCTCTTATCTTTTGATAACATGAATTTAGTGCATCTTTTTTGTCAACACAAGACATTGCCAAAAGGGAAGGATTTTCATGGGCTTAAACCCGTCCTTTTACGGTTGTGAGCAGACTACATTTTGGCCTTATCATGTGTCAGCCGTATTATGGAGGCTGCATGGTTCCTCTATATAATAAGATATCATCGAGTTCTGATTCGAAACGCTGTATCTTCTTTTGCAGCGATAAAATGTGGGCATCAAGAGATTGGTTTTCTTGATGCCCACATTTTATGTAGTTGCAGCAGCTTTCTGAAATGTTCTCGTTCCCGAATCCGAATCCTTTGCATTGCTGGAACGCCGTATACGGTGAAGGCCGCAGGCGCGGTGCGAAGCACGCAAACATTCCCGCTGCCTGCTGAATCAAAAAATCCGGCAAAAGCGGCAGGTTACCGATCGCCATATAGGGACACACGGCCTTCGGCCTCGCTTTTCGCGCGCCGAACGAACCGAAAACCGGGGGATTCTCCGCCATGCAGCCACATCCTCCGAAAAAGTGTAAAAAACAGTCAATATACTGTTAGCGCCCCTATCCCGCTTGCGGTATAATAAACCAATCCGGAAATCCGGCGCATCATCGCAGGCTTGCCCTGCCAGCCCCTTCCTGTACGGGAGGAGGGGCCTGCCGCCAGTCTCTGGATGGTTCTGCTATGTCAGCGATTTTGCCCGGTGCGCCGGGAATGGGAGGTTTCCATATGGGGGCGGCATTTCTTGTGAGTTTCCTGGCATCGGTTGCCGGGGCGGTATGCGGCATTGGCGGCGGGGTGATCATCAAGCCCTTGTTTGACCTGTGCCAGCTGGCGGACGTATCTGCGGCCAGCTTCCTTTCCGGCTGCACGGTGCTTTGTATGAGCTGCTATTCGGTTGCCCGTTCGCTGCTGGGCGGCGACCACACGGTCGACCTGGAAGCGGGAACGCCGCTGGCGCTTGGCGCGGCAGTGGGCGGGATTGCGGGGAAGCAGCTGTTCAGCCTGATCCGGGACGCGTCCCCAGCCCCGGGGCTTGCCGGGGGTATCCAGGCGGCCTGCCTGGCGGCAATCACGGCTGGGACGCTGCTCTATACGCTGAAAAAGGCGCACATCCGCACGCGGCGGCTGCGAGGCGCGTTCCCCTGCGCTGCGGCAGGGCTGGCGCTCGGGGTCATGTCGAGCTTCCTCGGCATCGGCGGCGGGCCGGTTAACCTGGTCGTGCTGCATTATTTTTTTGGGATGCAGGCAAAAACGGCGGCGGCAAACAGCTTGTATATCATCCTGTTCAGCCAGTCGGCAAGCCTGCTTGCGACGCTGCTGACCCATACGGTGCCCGCCTTTGCGTGGCCGATGCTCCTGCTGATGGCGGTGGGCGGCATTGGCGGAGGGGTTGCCGGGCGCGCCGTGGGGCGCAGGCTGGATGACAGGGCGGTCGACGTGCTGTTCCTGTGGCTGATGGTGGTGATTATTGCGGCCAGCGTTTACAACTGCTGGCGTTTCTTTGCTGCCTGAGCCAGAAAACGCCGCCGCGCCATAAACCCGCTGGCGTCGTTGGGGTTAGCAGTCCAGCTGCGCTTTCTGCTGTCGTGCAAATCAGCCGGCCGCGCAGTCTGGCCAGCCAGCAGCGCCTTCCATTACGCCGCTGCGCAGGCCCCTGCAATCACAGCAAACTGCCGCTGCGCAAGCCCCTTTGAAATTACCAAACCACAACCAGAACCGTCAGCGGACGAACGCGTTCCAGGACATAAAAGTGCCCGCCATACCGGCGGGCGCTTTGCGTTATTTCGACTTGTTCCGGATGTATGCATCCATCGCGGCGGCGGCGCGTTTGCCTGCGCCCATCGCGAGGATTACAGTCGCTGCGCCGGTGACTGCGTCGCCGCCTGCAAATACGCCGTCCTTCGACGTAATGCCGGTTGCGTCGTCGGCCACGATGCAGCCGCGCTGATTGGTGTCCAGCCCCGGTGTTGTCGACCGGATCAGCGGGTTCGGGCTTGTCCCGATTGCAACGATAATCGCGTCGAGGTCGAGCGTGAATTCGCTGCCCTCGACCGGGACGGGCCGCCGCCGCCCGGAGGCGTCGGGCTCGCCGAGCTCCATCTGCTGGCAAACCATGCCCTTTACCAGATAGGTGTCCGGGTCGCCCAGCACCTCTACCGGCGCGGTGAGGAACTTAAAGACCACGCCCTCTTCCTTCGCGTGGTGGATTTCCTCCAAACGCGCGGGCAGCTCGGCCTCGCCGCGGCGGTAGACGATATAGACCTCCTCGGCCCCCATGCGCTTGGCGCAGCGCGCCGCGTCCATCGCCACGTTGCCGCCGCCGACGACCGCGACTTTATTCGCCTTCATGATCGGGGTCTTGGAGCCGTCCTTGTACGCCTTCATCAAATTGACGCGGGTCAGGTACTCGTTTGCCGAATACACGCCGTTGTAGTTCTCGCCCGGGACGTGCATAAACGTTGGCAGGCCCGCGCCCGAGCCTACGAAGACCGCTTCGTAGCCGTCGGCAAACAGGTCGTCAATCGTCTCCGACCGCCCAACGACAAAGTTCAGCACAAATTCCACGCCCATATCCTTCAGCGTGTCAATTTCGCTCTGGACGATGGATTTTGGCAGGCGGAATTCCGGGATGCCGTACATCAGCACGCCGCCCGCCGTATGCAGCACCTCGAACACGGTCACGTCGTAGCCCATCCGCGCAAGGTCGCCCGCGCAGGTCAGCCCTGCGGGGCCTGCGCCGACAACTGCGCACTTATGGCCGTTCTTCTGGATTCCGACAGCCTTCTTTTCGGCGTGTTCGCGCGCCCAGTCGGCGGCGAAGCGTTCCAGCCGCCCGATTGCGACCGGCTCGCCCTTAATGCCGCGCACGCAGTATTTCTCGCATTGGGACTCCTGCGGGCAGACGCGTCCGCAGACCGCCGGCAGCGCCGAGGTTTCCTTGATCTTATCCGCTGCTTCGGCAAATTTGCCCGCTGCGACGAGCGCGATAAAATCGGGGATCTGCACTGCAACCGGACAGCCCTGGATGCAGGGGCGGTTTTTGCAGTTCAGGCAGCGGGAGGCTTCCTCCATCGCCATTTCGGGCGTGTAGCCCTGCGCGACCTCTTCAAAGTTTTTATTCCGCACGTCGGGCGCCTGTTCGGGCATTGCGACCTTGTCCGCTCTCATGTTCGCCATGTCACTTTACCTCCATCTTGTGCAAGTTGCATTCATGCTGTTCCATCGCGGCCTTTTCCTGCGCCTTATACATCGCAGAGCGGCGCATGGATTCATCGAAATCGACCAGATGGCCGTCAAAGTCGGGGCCGTCGACGCAGGCGAACCGGGTCTCGCCGTCGACGGTCAGGCGGCAGCAGCCGCACATGCCCGTGCCGTCGACCATTGTCGCGTTCATGGAGACGATGGTCTTGATGCCGTAGGGGCGGGTGGTTTCGCAGACAAATTTCATCATGATCATCGGGCCGATCGCGATGACTGCGTCGTACTGGCTACCTGCGTCGATCAGTTCTTTCAGGACCTGTGTCACAAGCGCCTTGCGCCCGTTGGAGCCGTCGTCGGTGACGATATGTAGGTTGGTGCTCGCGGCGCGCATCTCGTCTGCAAGGATGATGATATCCTTGGAGCGGAAGCCTGCGATCAGGTCGACTTCGGCGCCCATGTCGTGCAGTGCTTTCGCCTGCGGGTAGGCGATGGCGCAGCCCAGGCCACCGCCGACGACGGCGACTTTTTTGAGGCCCTCAAGCTCGCTGGCCCGTCCGAGCGGGCCGACGAAATCGTGGATGCAGTCGCCTTCTTGAAGCTTGCTGAGCTCGGCGGTTGACGCGCCTGCGGCCTGGAAAATGATTGTGACATGTCCGGTTTCGCGGTCATATTCGGCGATGGTCAGTGGGACGCGTTCGCCGTCCTCGGTGACGCGCAGGATGATGAACTGCCCGGGCAGGCATTTGCGCGCGACGTGCGGCGCGTCCACTACCATTAAGGTGGTGTTGCTGTTGAGCGTTTTCTTTTTTAGGATTTTATACATTTCGCTTGTCTCCCTCACTTTTTGCGCGATAATTTACGGTATACTTTATTAGTATAAAGCGTGAAACAGAAAATTGCAAGGGGAGAACGGCAGGAATCCTGAGGAAAAGCAAATTTTTTCACGAAACGTGCGGTTTCGCACACCTGCGCAGGGCCAAAGGGCTCCGCCCTCTGGACACCCGGCCCTGCGCGGGCGGCGCCAAAGGGCTCCGCCCTCTGGACACCCGGCCCTGCGCGGGCAGCGCCAAAGGGCTCCGCCCTCTGGACACCGGGCCCTGCGCGGGCAGCGCCAAAGGGCTCCGCCCTCTGGACACCCGGCCCTGCGCGGGCAGCGCCAAAGGGCTTTGCCCTCTGGACTCCCAGCCCTGCGCGGGCAGCGCCAAAGGGCTTTGCCCTCTGGACTCCCAGCCCTGCGCGGGCGGCGCCAAAGGGACTCGTCCCTTTGGAATCCCATTTACCGCCTGCGGGCGGGGACGAAGGATGGTTTATTTTTTTCGGGTAGAATGCTTTGCGCTGCTGCCGCGGGCGCGCCTTTGGCGCAGGCGGGTGCAGCCCATCCTGCGCCATGTATGATGCCTCTGCGGAGGGGTTAGTTGTAATTGCGCGTGATATATTCCGAACGTGCGTAGCCGTCCAGGTTATTGTAGCGCACTACATACCAACCGTCCCATTCGCCCAAAATCGTCACTGTGTCCCCGTCGTAGGCGCTCGCGATGACCGGTGCGGAGAGCGACGGCGCGGAACGGATATTCAGGCTGCCGGATGTGATGTCAACCGTGCCCTGTGAAATGGGCTCGGGCTCTATGAATGGGATCCCGAAATATTCGGTCAGCGAATAGACCAGGTTGCGCGCAATCGCGTTGATGTTTGCCCGGATCCACGCCGCGTCGGTCGGGTTGTCGTGATAGCCGAGCTCGAGCAGCACCGCCGGGGCGCGTGTACGCGCAACCTCGCCGATTGAGGTGGTCGTGCGCGTCTGTACCTTTGTCGGGTCGTAGTAGACCGCTTTCAGGTTCGCCGCGAGGATATCGGCTAAGCGGCGGCCCCGCTCTGAGTTCGGCGAGTAGTACACGTCAATACCGGTCAGCTGCCCTGACAGCGATTCGGGCGCGGCGTTGGAATGCAGCGCCAGATGCACGTCGTAATTGCCCGCGTTGGACGCCTGGATGGAAGATGCCGCCGTCATCTGCGGCGTGTTGCGGACGTAGGCAATCCCGGAGGCCGTCAGATATGGCTCCATTGCGTCTGCAATCAGGTTCATATAATATTCTTCGCTGCCGTTGCCATCGTAGTACAAATTGTATTCCTGCGTCGATGGCGATAAATAGATCGTTGGCATAGTCGTTCCCTCCTTATTGCTATGCAGCCCTACCTTACACTATGCCAGGATTTGTTTTTCGGTTCATCGGGCGGATTCCCCTCGGCCAAAAGGCAACCGGCGCATTCCGGAGGGTGAAAACCGGTTTTCAAAAAACGCTCGACAGTATTTGCCATCCATGCTATACTGGAAGCAAAGGGAATGCCTGAGACGCTGCCCGTCCCTGCCGCGGCCGGGGAGGGGACCCGCCGGGCCTTGCCCGATCAGGAGGTACAAACATGCTGACAAATGATTTCAAAGGGTGCAGCTTATCCCGGCTGGGCTTCGGGACCATGCGCCTGCCGCTGCTGGAAGGCGAAAGCAGCAACACTGCGATTGACGTAAAACAGGTTGACGCTATGGTAGACTACGCCATGCAGCACGGCGTCAACTATTTCGACACCGCTTACCCTTATCACGGCGGGCTTTCCGAAACGGTCATCGGCGCGTCGCTCGCGCGCTACCCGCGTGAAAGCTACTATCTGGCGGACAAATACCCCGGCCACCAGATCAGCGATACTTACGACCCGGCGGCGGTCTTTGAGGAGCAGCTTGCAAAATGCGGCGTGGAATATTTCGATTTCTACCTGCTGCACAATATCTATGAGAATTCCATCGGGGTCTACACCGACCCGCGCTGGGGGATTATCGATTATTTCTTGGAGCAGAAGCGGCTGGGGCGGATCCGGCATTTGGGCTTCTCCTGTCATGGCGAGCTGCCAAACCTCACGGAATTCCTCGATTCCTACGGGGATCAGATGGAATTTTGCCAGATCCAGCTGAATTATCTCGACTGGACGCTGCAAAACGCAAAGGCAAAGTACGAGCTGCTTGCCGGGCGCGGGATGCCGGTCTGGGTGATGGAGCCCATCCGGGGCGGGCGGCTTGCGAACCTGCCGGCTGGTGCGCAGGACGCCTTGCGCGCGCTGCGGCCGGAGGAAACCGGCGCTTCGTGGGCACTGCGGTTTTTGCAGGGGCTTCCCGGCGTAAAAATGGTGCTCAGCGGCATGTCCAGCATGGAGCAGATGGTGCAGAATATCGAAACATTCGCGTGTGAGAAACCGCTTACGGACGCTGAACAGTCGGCGCTGTTTGACGTTGCGGAGCAGCTCAAGGGCTCCATCCCCTGCACCGCCTGCCGCTATTGCTGCGACGGCTGCCCGCAGGGGCTGGATATCCCGATGATGATCGCGGCCTATAACGAGGTGCGGTTCCAGCCGGGGCTGTACACCCGCATGAAATTTGACGCGCTGCCGGCGGATCAGCAGCCGTCGGCGTGCATCGGCTGCGGCAGGTGCAGCAAAACCTGCCCGCAGGGGATTGATGTACCGGCGGCACTGAAAGCGCTGGCGGAAGCGCTGCCGACGCTGCCGGACTGGGCGGAAATCTGCAAAACCCGCGCGGAGGAAGCCCGCCGCAACCGCGAAAAGCAGGGATAAACACTACGCAAAAAGGGGCTCCTTTTGGGAGCCCCTTTCAGCCTGCCGGATGTTCCCCGGCGGGTTCTTGCTTCAGGCCGGTATCTACAGAAAGCCAGCTGCGCCTGCGCGGTTCTGCCGCCGTGCCTTGCCAATCCCCCTTGGAACCGGTCAGGACTTCTGTGGGAAACCTGCTTTGCCTGACGGCGTCAGCCGCGCAAGTTGTGAATACAGGTTGTCACTGTGCCCGGCTTTTGCCCATGCCGACCGCGCCCAGGATCATTGTGGTGATGCTGATTCCGGTCATTAAGATGCCGAGGACGAACACACCGATTGCAAGCCCCTTTTTCATGTTCCTCACCTCTTCCGGGATAGTATCACCAGTATATCACAGCTTTTACGGGAGGGCAAGCTTTTTTGCCTGCTGTGCGGCAAAGCGGGCTGTACTTTTCACACGCGTTGTGCTACAATGGGCAAAACAGAGGTTTTCCGCAAAGGAGGTTGGCAGATGCGGCTGTTTACGATGCTGTTCCTTCCGGGGCTGCTGCTGGGCTGCGGTAAGGCGCTGTCCGCATATGACCCCAGGCAGCCCGAAGGGCTTGACCTGTCGTTTTTCGGGCTGACCGACGAGCAGTTTGAGACGCTTTCCCGGCGGCTGGCCGTGCCGTTTTACAGCGCGGCGGCGGTGGCAATGTTCCTGTTTGGTCTGGTGCTGTCAGTATTCTGGGAGAGCAGGCCGGTTTGGACATTCGTGGTGTGTATGGCGGTTTTTATCGCGCTGGAAATCGGTACGCTGGCCTATCTGCGCTGGGTGGTGCGGCGGTGAGCGGGGCGGCGTTCGGGCGGGTGTATGACGCGGTGCGGCAGATCCCGGTGGGGAAAGTCTCCACTTACGGGGGGATTGCGCGGCTTGCGGGCAACCCCAGATGGGCAAGGGTGGTCGGCTATGCGCTGCACAGCGCGCCGGAGGATGTGCCCTGCCACCGGGTGGTCAACCGTGAGGGCGGGCTTTCGGATGCGTTCCAGCCTGGCGGGAAGGAGACGCACCGTCTGCTGCTACTCGCCGAAGGGGTGCTGTTCTGCGCGGACGGCAGCGTCGATCTGGCACAATGCCTTTGGGACGGAGAAGCGCAGCGCAAGGACGGCTAAGAGCCTATCCCATCATGAGACGTGCGCAGATTACGCCGTCAGATTATTCGTCAGGCGAAGCCGATTTTCCGCAGGAATCCTTTGTGGATTTCAAGGGGAAGCGGCGCTGCATGATGGATAAGTACCAGCAAGTTGTGTGCGGATCATTTCGGGATAGGCTCTAAGAAAACAAAAAACACAAAGGCTATCAAAAACGGCTTCCTGATGTTCGGGAAGCCGTTTTTCGTGCAGTGTTAGAACAGGCTCAGTGCGCCGATGACCGCACTGGAGCCGAGGGCCATAATGATCCCGGCGGTTATCACGCCTGCCGCGATGGAGAGGAACGCCCGGCCGCGCCGCATGTGCAGAAGCGTTGCAATGACTGCGCCCGACCATGCGCCGGTGCCCGGAACAGGGATCGCAACAAAGAGGAACAGTCCCCAATGGGCATATTTTGTGACCTGGCTGCTTTTCGCCGCGAGTTTTGCCTGATACCAGAGGGAAAATTTGCTGAGTACCGGCAATTTTTCAAGCCATTTCAGGACTTTTGCGCCAAAGAGGAGCAAAAACGGGATAGGGAGCAGGTTGCCGAGGTAACAAATGGGGAGCACTTCGCCCCAGTGCATCCCGAGCCCGAGCCCGAGCGGGACTGCGCCGCGCAGCTCGACGAGCGGCACCATAGAGATTACGAACAGGGCGGTTTCGCGTCCCGCGCCAAGGAGCCATTCAAATAACGCTTGCATAATTTCAGCCTTTCCGTAAGAAGTCTCAGCTATTGGGGGATTGCCGCGAATGAAGGGAAGCCGCGGAGCTGTATAAGAGGGGGTGTCCTCCGGTCGAACCCGACCCGGCCTGCTGCCATAATGGCAGGCCGGGTCCCGGCGCACCTAAACCATATCAAAACCCAATCCCACGTCCCGCCCGCAGGCGAGATAGAGATGCGAAAGCATCTCCGGGGTCTGGGGCGAAAGCCCCAGCGGGTGCAGGGCAGAGCCCTGCCGCCCGCCGCG
>QXXE01000096.1 GCA_009911355.1 Clostridiaceae bacterium
ACTCAAAGATATCTTCTCCGCTTTCCATATCCCTCTTCCTGTAGGTTAAAATCTTCGCGGGATTTTAGGATACAAAATTTGAAAAATACGTAAAACTGTTAGGAAAGCGCATCAAACAGGCGCGTAAAGACAAGGGGCTGACCGGTGAAAAGCTGTCGGAGGCATGTTTTATCAACGCGACCTATCTCCGGCAGCTCGAGGGCGGGACGCGAACCCCAAGCCTGCAAGTGTTCATCTTGCTGTGCAAGGAACTCAGCGTTTCCCCGAATTACCTGCTGCCAGAGCTTGTCGCGGGGACGGAATCGGAGCATATCGAGCTGCTGGCGGAATTATGGGAAAAGGCTTCGCCGGATGAGCTGCGGCTGATTTCCGCAATGCTGCACAGCGCGTTGGACGCGTTGGAAACGGAGGCCGAGCCGTAGACCTGCGCCGCACAAAAAAGCCTGCAAGCGCAGACACAAACGCCGCCCCCCGGAGAAAAACCTGCCGGGAGCAAAGAAAAGTCGCTGGCGTCATTATGCCAGCGACTTTTTGTGCGTTTCAACCAGTCAATCAGGAACCACCCATTCTCTAAACCTCCCCCAGCCCAGCCCGCCGCCGTTCTGGCGGGCTGGGCCACCGGGCACGAAGAGCAGGCAACCACCCCAGCCCCCGTCCCGCCCGCAGGCGAGAAAGGGAGTCCAGAGGGACGAACCGCCGCCATCAAAAGCGCCCCTCCGGGCGCGCGGCGGTGAGTTTGAGCGGCGGCGCGCGATTTTCGAGCGCGCCGTAAACCACATGCCAGTGGCATGTGGTTTAGCGAACGTCCTAGCCCCTCTGGCGCTGCCCGCGCAGGGCCAGGGTGCAGGGGCAGCGCCCCGCCGCCCGCCGCGCAGGCGCACAGCGCAGCAGCGTCTACGCGGTGATCCGCTCGATAACTGCCGCGATCTCCTTCGCCGCAGCATGTACCCTCTCTGCGTCAATCCCTTCGACCATGACGCGCACCAGCGCTTCCGTGCCCGAAGGCCGTACCAGGATGCGCCCCTCACCAAGCCCAGCTTCCGCCGCCGTAATCGCCTCCGCGACCTCCGGCCGCTCCGCCAAGCTGTATTTCTCACTATTCGGAACCGGCACGTTCAGCATCACCTGCGGCCACGCTACAACCTCCGCCGCGATTTCTGAGCACTTGCGTCCGCTCGCCTTTAAGATGCTCATAAATTGCAGCGCCGTCAGCTGCCCGTCGCCCGTCGTCGCATACTCCAGGAAAATTACATGGCCGGACTGCTCACCGCCCAGAATGTACCCCTTTTCCAGCATCCGCTCAAGTACATAGCGGTCGCCCACGTTCGAGCATTCAATGCGCATGTTTTTCTGCTTCGCATAAGCGTGCAGTCCCATGTTGGACAACACCGTCGCAACAAACGCCCCGCCGCGCAGCTTGCCCTCGTGCTGCATCCGCGCCGCACACACCGCCATAATCCGGTCGCCGTCCAGCTCCTCACCAGTCTCGTCGACAATCAGGCAGCGGTCAGCGTCCCCATCAAAGGCAATGCCAAGGTCAAAATCGCCGCCGCGCACCCGCGCTTTCAGCTGATCCAAATGGGTGGAGCCGCAGCCGTCGTTGATATTCAGCCCGTCAGGCTCGCGGAAACGGATGTCCCCTGAGCACTCGACCAGGCGCAGCACGCGGGCAATCGTCGTCGAGGACGAACCGTTCGCGCAGTCGACCGCAACGCGCAGTCCGGACAGGTCGCCCTTGACCGTCCCCGCGAGGTGGTCTGTGTATTCGACGACCGGGTCGATCGCGTGCGGCAGGACGCGACCCAGCTTGTCATGGCTTGCTTTGGGCACGCTGTCAAAATCGTCGATCAGCGTCTCGATCTGGGCTTCGAGCTCGTCGGAAAGCTTGTAGCCGGAGCCCGCGAAGATTTTGATACCGTTATATTCGTAGGAATTGTGGCTTGCTGAAATCACGATCCCCGCATCGGCCTTGTGGCGGATGGTGAGGTACGCGACGGCGGGGGTCGGGATTACGCCGAGCAGCTCGACGTCTGCGCCAACCGAGCAGATGCCTGCGACCAGCGCATTTTCGAGCATATCGGACGAGATACGGGTATCCTTGCCGATGAGCAGTTTGGCTTTACCGCCGCTGCGGTGCTCGCGTTGCAGGGTATAGGCGGCGGCAGCGCCGATCTTGAACGCCAGCATGGCGTCCAGTTCAACATTCGCGACCCCGCGAACGCCGTCAGTTCCAAAATATTTTCCCAAAGTCTGTCATCCTTCCTTACTTGCGGGCCTGGTTCCCGCTTCTCTCGGGCGCCCCTCCGGGGACGCGTCCTCGCCGGACGGGCGCGGGGCGCTGCCCCTGCACCCCCGGCCCTGCGCGGGCAGCGCCAGAGGGGCCAGCCCCTCTGGACTCCCTTCCTCGCCTGCGGGCGGAACGGGGGCCGGGTGCGGCGCACTCTGTACATGCTCTATGGCACAGCCCGCCATTATGGCAGCGGTCTGTGCCGGGCTTCTGCCCTGCTTTTCCAGGGCAGTAACAGCTATTTATTTTGATTCCTAATATTTATGATATAAATTATCTGCACATCCGCACTAAGCGCCTCTTTCGTCCCGCCCGCAGGCGTGATAAAGCTTTTACTCAATTTTTTCTCGAAAAAATTGCAGGGGTCCAGGGGACAGCGTCCCCTGGCGCCGCCCGCGCAGGGCCAAGATCGGGGTGCCCCTCACAGATGCAGCTGGTCGCTGGCCGGCTCCGCTGCCTGCGGAGGGGGAAGCCCCAAGTGGTCGTATGCCTGCGGCGTGACGCAGCGCCCGCGTGGCGTGCGTGTCAGGAACCCGATCTGCATCAGATACGGCTCGCAGACGTCCTCCAGCGTGACCGCTTCCTCGCCGATCGTCGCCGCCAGCGTTTCCAGCCCCACCGGGCCCCCGCTGTAGTTCCGGATGATCGACCCCAGCATCCGCCGGTCGACGCTGTCCAGCCCCAGCGCGTCAACCTCAAGCGCCAGCAGCGCTTCATCGGCCATCCGCCGGGTGATAACGCCATCGCCCCGGACCTGCGCAAAGTCGCGCACCCGCCGCAGCAGCCGGTTCGCAATCCGCGGCGTCCCGCGCGCCCGCTTGGCGATTTCCAGCGCCCCGTCCGGCTCGCACGGCACCTCCAGGATGCCCGCTGACCGTGTGACAATGCTGCAAAGCTCTTCCGGGCTGTACAGCTCCAACCGCAGCATCACCCCGAACCGGTCGCGCAGCGGCGAGGTCAGCTGCCCCGCCCGCGTCGTCGCCCCGATGAGCGTGAAACGCGGCAGGTCCAGCCGGATCGACCGCGCCGATGGGCCCTTCCCGATGATGATATCGAGCGCGTAGTCCTCCATTGCCGGGTACAGGATTTCCTCTACGCTGCGGTTTAACCGGTGGATTTCGTCGATAAACAGGATGTCGTTCTCGGCCAGGTTGGTCAGCAGCGCCGCAAGGTCGCCCGCCTTTTCAATCGCAGGCCCCGAGGTCACGCGGATGCTGACCCCCATCTCGCCCGCGACAATGTTCGCCAGCGTCGTTTTGCCCAGTCCCGGCGGGCCGTAAAGCAGCGTGTGGTCGAGCGGTTCCCCGCGCTTTTTCGCCGCTTCGATGAAAACCGCGAGGTTGCCCTTCGCCTTGCCCTGCCCGACGTACTCCGCCATGCTTTTTGGGCGCAGCGAGGTTTCCGGGTCGTCGTCCTGTAGGGCACGGCTGGAAACGATGCGCTCATCGTCCGCCATGCCCCCGGTAAATTCTATGCTCAAAGCGGTCTGCCCCCTTTATGTGCCCGCCAGCTTTTTCAGGCACCAGCGGATGATGTCTTCGGCCTCCGCGCCCTCGGTGGGGCAGCCCTCCATCGCGCGCATCGCTTCCGCCTGGCTGTAGCCCAGCACCAGCAGCGCCGCAACCGCCTCCTGCGTGTGGTTTACGCCGCCCGACGCGGGCAGCTCCAGCCCGGCGGCGCTGCCCGCCGTTTCCAGCTGCTCCCGGCTCATTTTATCCCGGAGCTCCAGGACAATGCGCTTTGCAATCTTTTTGCCGATGCCCGGGGCCTGTTGCAGCACCCGCTCGTCTTCCGTGATGATCGCCAGCGCAAGCTTCGCCGGGGTGCTCTCCGACAGGATTGCCAGCGCCGCCTTCGGCCCTACGCCCGACACGCCAATGAGCATCCGGAAGCAGCTGAGCTCCTCCGGGTCGAGGAACCCGAACAGCTGCACTGCGTCCTCGCGCACCGAAAGATGGGTGTACAGCCGCGCCCTCTTGCCCGGCTTCAGCTGGCAGGCGGTCGTGCGCGAGGTGCTGCACGCATAGCCCACGCCGCCGCAGTCGATGACCGCCAGCGCGGGCTCGACCAGCGCGACCGTCCCTTCTACATAATAAAACATAATTCCCTCTCCTGCTGCGGGGTGGTTTTGCGCGCCCGCGCTCACCGCAGCGCATCCGCCCGCAGCGAATGCCCGTGGCAGATTGCAAGCGCGAGCGCGTCCGCCGCATCGTCTGGGTGCGGCACCTTCTTGAGGCCCAGCAGCGTGCGGGTCATTTCCATTACCTGCCGCTTTTCTGCTTTGCCGTAGCCCACCACCGACATTTTCACCTGCGACGGCGTGTAGGACGCCGGCCGAAGCCCCCGCTGCGCCAGCGCCAGCAGGATCACCCCGCGCGCCTGCGCAACCTGGATGCCGGTCGTGATATTCTGGTTGAAAAACAGCTCCTCCACCGCCGCTTCCTCTGGGTGGAAGGTCTCGAGGAGGGTGTTCAGGTCGTTATACAGCTCACACAGCCGCTGCGGCATCGGCGCGCCGATCTCGGTACGGATAGCCCCGAACTGGACAGGCGTAAACTGCCTTCCGTCATATTTTACAAGGCCGTAGCCGATGATCCCGTAGCCGGGGTCGATGCCGAGGATGGTCATAGATCCATAGCGCCCTTCTTTTGCGGAATTACTTATAGTGTATCATAAAAACATCCCCGGTTCAACTGTGAAAAGCGGAAAATGACGGCCTTCCAGGGCGCAAAAAATGGGGTATCTTGCCGGTTTTGCGCGAAAAACGCCCCGTGCGCCATACGCCGCCCAGCGCCCCCGCAGCCGCCCCCCGGCGGTTGAACGCCAGTTATATTTTCCTGCGCGCAGGTTAACCCCGCCTCCATTGTGCCGCGCGCGGCGCTGTGGTATCATAAGGGTACAAGGGGCCCTTTGGAAATTCGATTTGCGCCCGCCCCCGCAGCTGGGGTGGCGGGCCGATGGAGGTCTTTCAGATGAATCTTGCCACTGTGATCCAGGAAAACCGCAAAAAGAAAGGGCTGACCCAGGAGCAGCTCGCCGAAATGGTCGGCGTGTCCGCGCCCGCCGTCAGCAAATGGGAATCCGCCGGGAGCTTCCCCGATATCACGCTGCTCGCCCCGATCGCGCGGGCGCTCGGCGTCACGGTCGACACGCTGGTCGGGTTCCGCCCCGGGCTTTCCGAGGAGGAGGTTCACGCCTTGGAGCAGGAATGCGACGAGCTTTTCCGCCGCGAGGGGATTGAGGCAGGCAGCGCCCGCTGCGAAGCGCTGCTGCGGGAATACCCGAACTGCGCCTATTTGAAGCTGCGCATCGCGTCGGTCTACCAGCGCGCGATGCTGCAGCTTGCGGACGGCTCCGAAGCCGCGCTTGAGCCCGCCTACCGGCGCTTTTACGAGCTTTTCCAGCAGGTTTACGACAGCGGCGACCCCCGCCTGCACGACGCGGCGGCGGTCATCCTTGCCGGGAAGGCGCTCTCGGACGGCGATACCGCCCGTGCTGAAGCCCTGCTCGCCGAGCTGCCGCAGGCCGAATACAAGCCGGACAGCCTCTATCCGCTACTCTACCTGAAAAAAGGCGAAACCGCAAAGGCTGTGGAGCTGCTCGAAAAGCAGGTGGCTACGCTCGGCAACGAATTGGGCACGGCGCTGAACAGCCTTGCCGCCATCGCCAGCCAGGAGGGCGACGGCGCGCGGGCGCTGGCCTGCTGCCACGCGGGGTCTGCTATCTCGGAAGCGCTCGGGCTGCCTGGCGTGAACGCCTTTTTGCAGGCCCTTACCCTGCTTGCAAAGCACGGCCCCCGCGAAGAGGCCGTGCGCGCGGCTGTGCGCTATCTGGATTCCGCAGCCGTATTTGGGTCAGGGTTTGCAGCGCACCCCTTCCTTTCGCATCTCGGCCAACGCCCCCAGCCACAGCAGGCAGACGCCGTCCGGCGCATTCTTTTGAAGGGGTTTATGGACGAGGAAGCGTTCGCGCCGCTCCGCGATGACGCGGCCGTACAGCAGGCGCTTGACCGGCTGCGAGCCACCCTCCCCGATTAACTGCTCTGCGCTGGGATTCCGCTCCCTGCGGGGCGCACCGGGGCCCTGCCCCTGGACCCCGCGCCTATGCGGCGGGCAGTCCTGCGCGGACAGCGCCAGAGGGGCCAGCCCCTCTGGACTCCCTTTCTCGCCTGCGGGCGGGCAGGGGGCGCGCAGTCTTGTTCTGTTTGCAGCTCCGCCCTTTTGAAAGGTTAGCCTTATCGCAATCATGACCTGCTTACCCGTGCCCATCCGGCACGGGTAAGCTCTTATCTCATAATTAGACGTGCGCAGATTGCGCCGTCAGATGTTTCGTCAGGCAAAACCGATTTCTTGCAGGAATCCTTTGGGGATTTCAGGGGGAAGCGGCGCTGCATGACGGATAAGATACCAGCAAGCTGTGTGCGGATATTTCCGGGATCGGCTCTAAGATTTTTTCCTGTGATGATTTTGTGTAGAAGGTTGCGGTTTGCCGGACGCCGTGTTATAATATCAGACAGCACGTTCCATTTTGATTTGATAGGAGAGACAAAAATGCCGCATTTTTACAAAAGACTTCTGGCAATGGTCCTGATGTGCGCGCTGTCGATTGGCGCGGTGCGGGGCCTGCCCGTCCTGTTCCCTGCAAGCACGCGGGGCCAGCTGCACTATACCCCGATCACCGAATCTGCGCACGGCACGGTTATGACGATCGGCGGGGAACCGGTCAGCGCGGAGGAGTACGCGTTTTATTTCCTGGACTACGCGAACGCGTGGAACAGTATGCTTGCTTCGATGGGCATGAACTGGAAGGACGTCTGGTCGGAGGAAGAATTTCTCACCCAGGTACGCGACTCTGTCGACAAGGAGCTCGGGGAGCGCCAGGCAACAATTGACCTGATCGACAAATACAACCTGCATCTCACCCGCGAGCAGCTGGATGAAGCGCTCGGCATGAAGCAGGAATCCATTGATTCCCTTGGCGGCTATGACGGCTTCCTTGCGCAGCTGGAGCAGGTCGGCATGACGGAGGAAATGTTTGATAACCGGCTGTACAGCACTTACGCATACACCCGCGTCAACGACTATCTGTTTGGCGAGGGCGGCGAATACCGCACCCCGATCGAGGACCTGCGGCAGTACATGGATGAAAATTACCTGCGCGCCAAGCACATCCTGATTTCTGACGATACCGAGGGCGCGGAAGCGCTTGCCGCAGAGGTTGCGGAGCTTGCGAAATCGGGCGAGGACTTTGACGCGCTGATTGAGCAGTACGGCGAGGACCCCGGCATGGCGCAGCAGCCTGACGGCTATATTTTCACGGAAGGCGAAATGGTTGACGAGTTCTATCAGGGCACAAAGGCGCTTGCGGCGGGTGAGATTTCCGACCCTGTACGCAGCAGCTTTGGCTGGCATATTATCCAGCGCCTGCCGATTGAGGACGAGCTGATTGAGCTCAACCGCGACTATATCACCCAGCTGATGGAGGCATATTCCATCGACGACCTGCTTGCTGAACGTGCGGAGGCGCTCGAGGTAGTCAAAAACGAAACGCTTTATAACGCAATCGATCTCAACACGGTACAGGACTACCTGCCTGGCGTCAATTCCGGCAGTGCAGACGGCGGCGCCGAGCCCGCCGAACCTGCGGAGCCCGAGGAGCCCGCTGAAGAGCCCGCCGCGGAATAAGCCCTGCGCGGGCGGCGCCAAAGGGCCCTGCGCGGGCGGCGCCAAAGGGCTCTGCCCTTTGGAAACCTGCGATTTTTTTGAAAAAAAATCGAGTAAAAACTTTATCTCGCCTGCGGGCGGGACGAAAGAAACAAAATGGTTGCCTGAAACCGCGATGCGCGAAAAAATCCGCCCCTTTGCTTGTCAAAGGGACGGATTTTTTATGTAAACTTATTTTGCCGCGCCCGCTTCGATAACCAGCGGGTTCCAGCTGATGTAAATTACAGTCGGGATCTTGACTTCCGCCCAGTCCGGGCAGCTGTCGTCTACATAATACCCGGCGGTGCGCAGCTTATCAACAACCGAGTCAACCTCGTCCTTCGTCGTGCCGGGACGGATCATGACGGCGGTGTATTCGGCGGTTTCAATGCCGAAAAAGTCACGCTCGGACGACCAACGCCCATCGGATGCCGCAAGGCAGCGGGAAACGTCGGTGTAGAGATCGGCGGCGTGCTGGACTTTCGGCGGCTGGATCGCGCGCGCATGCATTTCAGAGGGTGCCGGAAAGGCTTTCTTTTCGCTCATGTCAATTATCTCCTTTTTAGATATTTCACTTGAGAAAAACAGGTTTCCAAAGATATTTTCATTATACATCACTTCCCTGCCGCCGTCAAATTTTTCTTTTGACAGGATCGAAGATACCGCCCCATCCGCCATCCTGCCCACAGGCGCAGAACGGGGGACGGGGATCGTGCCGTGGAAACGTGTTTTAGAACGCCCTTCGCTCATAGCCCACGCCGAACAGCGCAACCACACCGGGTCCAGTGTGCGAACCGATCACCGTATCGATCATCCGGATTTCCACATTCGGGATCCCGCGTGCATGCAGGTAACCGGCGAGATACTGCGCGTCGGCTTCGCAGTCGCCGTGGCTGATGCGCACATGCTGCGCGCGGTTTTCCGCCGCCGGGATCCCCAGCGCCGCTTCCCGCTCATCCAGCTGCCGCAGCAACTCATCGCCCAGGTATTCGAGCGACTGCCTGCGCCCGCGCACTTTATGGCAGACCTCCAGCTTGCCCGCGTCGTTCAGGTAAATGACCGGCTTGATGCCAACCAGCGTACCCAGAACCGCGGAGGTGCGGGAAACGCGCCCGCCGCGCCACAGATGGTTGAGGTCGTCTACTGTGACGAGGTGTACAATATGCAGCTTGAGCGCCTCGAGCGCGTCCGCGCATTCGTCCGCCGTTTTCCCGAGGTTGCGCAGGCGCACCGCTTCCTCGACCAAAATGCATTCGCCGCCCGCCGCGCACAGCGAGTCAACACAGCGGATGGTGCGGCCGGGGAAATCCTCCTGTACCTCGCGCGCCGCGATGCAGCCCGCGTCGAACGAGCCCGAAAGCCCCGAGGAAAAGCCGACATATACCACATCCAGGCCCTGTTCGCACGCGTCGCGGAAGAAAGCCAGATAGTCGCCCACCTGCGCCTGAGAGGTGGTGCTCGTTTTGCCCTCACGCAGCTTTTCAAAAAAATCATGGAACGGCAGCGTTGCGCCAAAGTCCTCTTTGACCGTCATGCCGTCAATGGTGAAGGACAAACTCGCGCATCTGATCCCATTGCTGGTATAATACGCTGCCGTTTCGTCAATCGTTGAATTGGCGACCAATATAAATTGATTCATGGTGATCCCTCCTTAGATTAAGATAGCTTAAAATCAGCCGCCGCAATGGCCGGGATACGGGCGGCTGGACGCAGAACGTACACCATACGCCCTGCCCGCGCAGGATTCGCGCAGGAAACGGGTCATTCCACTTCGGTCAGCGGGATTGGCCAGCCGCTCAGGGACTGCGCGGGGCCGTCCGGCATAACGAGATAGGTGTTTTCCGTGCCGACCAGCCCGACGCCCTCGAGCGCGATCTTGGGCTCTACGGCGAAAACCATGCCCGCTTCAATGGGCTCGCGGAAGCCGCGCGCGAGGACGGGGGGCTCGTCCATCATCAGCCCGATGGAATGCCCGAGGAATTTGCCGCCGCTCATAAAGCCGCCGGCATACTGCGGGTCGAGCCCATCCATGACCGTATTGTAAATTTCCTCCGGGATCGCGCCCGGGACAAGCATAGACGCAATTTTCCCCTCAATTTCAACGCAGTAGCGGGATGCGTCTTCCATCCGTCCGCCATCGGGATCGGCCCCCAGGTCGCCGAAATAGTACACCACCGTTTTGTCTGTGTGGTAGCCCTCGCGGCCTGCGGGCACGTCGACAAATACAAGGTCGCCCTTTTTGAGCCTGTGTTCGGGGGAGCCGACGGCCTGCACGGCTGTGCAGGTGCCCGCCGTGCCGCCGGGGCCGTCAAAGGCGGTTGCCCGCAGCGCATTCTCGGAGAAGGACACCAGCCCGACAATATCCTCGCCGAGCGGCTGATTATAGCGTGAAATACCCATTGAACCGCGCCGGAGCAGTTCTGTATTGAGGAGCCCGCCCAGCTCGGCTTCGCTGATGCCCTCGCGCAGAAGGCCGGGGAGGACGCGGTGCATGACTTCGGCGTGGATCACACCCGCTTCGCGCAAAAGCTCCTGCTCGTAAACGCTTTTACGGGCGCGCAGGGCGTTCAGTATACCGCCAATCGGCTTGACCTCCTGAAACGGCAGGTATTTGCGCACCATATCCAGCCATTCGAGCGTAACCGTTTTCTTATCGAGCCAGACGGCTTGCGGGACGGGATAGGCTTCGCCCAGGCTGCGGAAGCTTTTCATGGGGCGGATATCGGGGAACAGCGATTCCTCCTGCGCGCGGCCGAGGTCGCGCCGTACCCAAAGGACGGCGCTGTCCGGCGTAACGACAAATGCGCCGACCTGCATGGTACCTGTAAAATAGTACATACTGATCTTATCGCCGAGGATGGCCATCTGCCAGGCGGGGTCTGCCTGTGTGAGCGCGGCGCGCAGCGCTGCGAGCCGTGCGTCCAGTTCATCTTTTGGAACCTTGTGAGACATCGTGTCGCTCCTTACCTGTATACATGATTGTGTCCGCAAGGACATTCTTTGCTGCTTTAGTATAGCACAAAACCGCAGGTTTGAAAAGCCCGTTTCAGGACGGGCATGAAATTTAACAATTCCTGGGCGCATCCAAAAATTGTTTACAAACCGTTATTTGACTTTTTTCGGCAATCAGTCTAGTATATAGAGTAGTATTTTATGCAAGGATACGGAAAGGGCTGCCGCAAAGCTGCTGGCGTTGTCCTGCCAGCAGCTTTGCGGCAGGGGAAGCAGCTGAAAAAACCACCCATGCGCTAACGCAGGCCACCCAGCCCGCTGTCATCATGGCGGGCTGGGCATCGGGCACGGGCGAAGGGCGGAGCGCCTATCCCGTCCCGCCCGCAGGCGAGAAGAGATGCGAAAGCATCTCCGGGGTCTGGGGCGAAAGCCCCAGCGGGTGCAGGGGCAGAGCCCCGCCGCCCGCCGCGCAGGCGCGGGGTGCAGGGGCAGAGCCCCGCCGCCCGCCGCGCAGGCAAGGGGTGCAGGGGCAGAGCCCCGCCGCCCGCCGCGCAGGCAAGGGGTGCAGGGGCAGAGCCCCGCCGCCCGCCGCGCAGGCAAGGGCATCGAAGTGTGAAGGAGGGATGCGCCGTGAAAGCGCCAAAGGATATCAAGCCGCGCGTAAGGCGCAGATTGGGCAGGATTATCAGCGACCGCCGCGTCGTCGGCGCACTCCTGATTGTCATGCAAGCCGTAGGCGTGCTGGCCCTCCTGACCCAGCTCACCGGCCGCTGGCGCTCGCTTGTAACCGTTTTTACCTGGCTCAGCATAGCAATGGTCGTTTGGCTCATGCGCAAAGAGGATAATCCCGCGTACAAAACCGCATGGATTGTCATGATCCTAGCATTTCCGCTGTTTGGTGGTATTTTTTATTTGCTTTGGGGGAATACGCCTTTTAATCAGTCCAAGCTGCGCCACCGCTTCAACCCGCGCCCGCCCCGCTTCGACGACGCCGAACGCCAGCCCGCATCCGCCCAGCTGTGCGCCGAATTCCCGCGCCACGCCGCAAAATGCCGCTATATCGAACACATTACCGGTATGCCCGCATGGACGAATACCACAGCCGAATATTTCCCGCTGGGCGAAGACTTTTTTGCGTCGCTGACCGAAGAGCTGAAAAAGGCAAAGCGGTTTATCTTTATGGAATATTTCATTATCGAACCCGGGCTGATGTGGGACAGCATTCTGGATATCCTGGCCGAAAAAGCTGCCGCAGGGGTCGATGTGCGGCTGATCTATGACGACGTAGGCACGCTGGGCAAGGTCCCCGGCGGCTATGAGCGCTACCTGCGCTCACGCGGGGTACGCGCCGTGCGCTTTAACCGGTTCATCCCGACGCTCAACACCTACCTGAACAACCGCGACCACCGCAAAATCTGCGTGATCGACGGCGACGTGAGCTATATGGGCGGCATCAACCTTGCCGACGAGTATATCAACCACACGGTGCGTTTCGGGCACTGGAAGGACACAGGCGTTTGCATGCGCGGCGACGCGTCATTTAACGCAACCATGCTGTTCCTCCAGCTGTGGGAATACAGTACCGGCGAAAAAATACCCGCGGACACGTCGATGTACCGCCCGTCCTGCGTGCAGCCCGCGATGGGCTATGTGCAGCCGTTCGGCGACTCGCCGCTCGACCAGGACAACGCGGGCGAGGCAATATATATGCAGCTGATTGCGACGGCGCGGCGCTATGTTTACATCACGACGCCGTATCTTGTTTTGGACAATGAAATGTTGACTGCGCTGACGGTTGCGGCGAAGTCGGGGGTAGATGTGCGCATCCTGACGCCGGGCATCCCGGACAAGAAGCTGGTGTACATGGTGACGCGGTCATTTTATCCGCAGCTGTTCCGGGCGGGGGTACGGCTGTACGAATATCGTCCTGGCTTCCTGCATGCGAAGATGATTGTTTCGGACGATGAAATTGGGATTATCGGAACGATGAACATGGATTTCCGGTCATTCTACATGCATTTTGAATGCGGCACGCTGTTTTACGCGAATGATGTAGTTATGGAAGCGAAGGAAGACATGGAAGAAGTGATGGCGGTGAGCCAGGAAATTGACGAAGAGTGGCTGCGCCGGGTTTCGTGGCCCACATCGATTGCAGCATCCCTCCTGCGCATTTTCGCCCCGCTCATGTAACCCTCCCCGCGCCTGCGCGGCGGGCGGCAGGGCTCTGCCCCTGCACCCCGCGCCTGCGCGGCGGGCGGCAGGGCTCTGCCC
>QXXE01000097.1 GCA_009911355.1 Clostridiaceae bacterium
AAATGGGGCTTGTCAACCCTGATTTCATATTTTTCTATATTTTGTGACCGGCTGAGTCAAACCGATAAGCATATTTCAATTTATATGTTATTGGATACTTTATCTTGTTTTTCACATTTTTTCTTGACAGGTGCAGCACAGAGTGCTATAATCAATTCGTATAGTGTGATAACGGTTATCCCAGGAGATTCTACAGCACTGTTTTACTGCATTCCACTAAATAATATTGTGAATAAAGTGATGTGAAAAATTCCATTTATCGTATCATCATGCAGATTTACAACATCATTTTGTGTTAAAAAATAGGAGATTTCTTATGAAAAAATTATTTCTTTTCTTTCTGCAGCATTTTTAATGAGTTCATTTGTATTTGCCGGAGCGGCTAATACTCCTTCCATCATGTGCGCAGATGATGGAGATGCGCTGGTTGATCACATTGATTCGGCAGAAGAAGCAATCATCGAGCTGCCAGCAAATACAGCTGTCACGATAATCGATGAAAATGGATTCACTACGGTATATGAATATGCTGTAGAGACTGGTATCGCCCGTGACGGTTCGAGACGTGCTTCTGTAACCCGAACAGCAACCAGCCGTACATTGGGAGATGTTGCCGGGAACGCAACCCTTACCCTTTGGGCTGATGCTACTTGGCGCAGCCGTGAAGTCAACATCACAGATTGCGGGCTGAACTATTCCAGTACCTTCTGCGTTGTAACGCCAGACTCAGAAGAAATCACATCAAAACGCGGCTTCCAAAACACTTTTGCGAAAGTACGCGCAAGAGGCGACATAGTATTTACGGCTCCAACAATCGGCGACTGGGCCAGTGGGAACTATGATTTTGAGCTTTGGATTGATCCGCTTAATATGAGCAATAAAGGCTATCTGAAAGTCAACGACAGCAGCCACTTTTGGATGGAGGACAACGGTTGATATGGAACCGGAAGTTTTCGCTTTTGTGGTCGGCGTGCTACCGGCCTATATACAAGCATGGCTTACAATTGTGGTTGAATGCCTTCTTTGCATCCTGCTGGTGCTGCTGATCCGTTTGGTCTGGTCGAAACTGCACACGCGTTGAGATTACCACACTGTGTTGACAGTTCGGAATGGGTGCGGCGAACGCAATCCAATCATTCGTCTGTCGTTCACCCCCCCAGTGTTAGAAAGGTGGTTTTTATGAAAAAGAGTCTATGTTTTATTTTGTCGCTCCTGTGCCTTGTGAGCAGCGCGTTTGCCGCGGACCAGTCAGGGCCTGAAGCGGTTCCTGACGAAAACATCCGCGGGATCGATACCCCCTATGAGTACCCCGTTACGCTGGATATGCCGGAATGGGCAGAGCTAACCTCCCTCGAACAAAAGCTGGAAGTCTGTCAAATCCCGGAGGATATCCTGTCAGCGCTGACAACACCCGCACTGATTGAAACGGTGTTGGATTACCCTCTCGCGGTTAATATTTACGCCCACGGAGGCGCGGTTGATGGCATCGAAGCGGGTGTCGAGGTCGTTTCCGGACAGTTCAACGGCCTTGCGGAGCTGCTGCGCAGACAGTCGGAGGAACCCGCAGACACCAACGCCGCCCTGTCCGTCTATGCGGTTCGTACATCCGCCCGCGACGCGGAGGATTTCGAGTCCATCTTTGCGGAAGACCTGCTGTCCTGCTTGCTCAGCGAAGCGCCGGTGTCGGCACAGTCTGCGAGTAGCACTGGTTCGGTGACAACCCCCAATGGCAGCAAAGTCCCCGCCTATAAAGAGCTGACCTGGTCCGATCATGGCACCACAAAATCCGGCGCGAACCGCATGAATGAGCAGTATTTGAAAACATATCCCAGTGCAACGCTGTTGCGGGATGCCGCGCCCGCGTATAACTGCCATTCTTATGCATGGTATGACGATTCCAGCAAAAACCCTTATTGGATCGACGACCCTTCGGAATACATACTGGATGGCAGCTATCACGAGACCTCAGAATATTACGTAGATTCCATCGTGTTATATGGCGAACCCGGAAGAAGTCCCAGTCATTCTGGGATTGTATCCGGAATCAGCGACCGGCACCATTTGACCTATGTGATTTCCAAGTGGCGCTATTATGGCCTTTTTGAGCACTTGTACTATGACTGCCCATTTGCGGGTTCGGTTCACACCTACCGGTAGTACAATCAAAAGAGGAGCGCTGACGGCGGGCCGATACCTGCCAACGCATAAAACCCTTTTGACAGTGAATTTTTCTACGAAAGGCGGTTCACCATGCGTAAATTCCGTTTCATAGCAGCCCTTCTGGTGGTCTGCGGCATGATCACTGCCTATTACACCGTCCCGCGAAGCTTGGGTTTCGGAGAAACAACGGTTGCCGAAGTTGAAAAAACCGGTTATTTCAAACTCTCCTGCTATGAACCGGATATCGACTGGGACAAGCAGGTGTGCTACCCTGGCACTGACATATCCATCGAGCTTACGCCGTCAGAGATGCAGGAAATCCTGGATTGCCTGCCGGGCTTGAAAGGGCGGCGAAGGGCGCCTTTTGAGTGGAAGCCGGAGGGCCTCAACACAAGATATCCCGCCCCGGTTTATATGAAGGTTGATTACGGAGGCCTTGTGGATGAACATTGGGCACAGTGGGTTTTCCGATGCTATTTCGTGCAGAAAGACAACCGTTATACCGTGATTTTGCAGGCCAGAGACTGGTATGAGCTCACGGATGCAGACGAGTTTATCCAGACGGTGCTGCGCCATTATCCCGGCAGGGATATCTGGATTCCGGAAATCAGGCTGCCGCGCATCACCTGACGCACCTACAACCGGCGGTCAATGACAAAACACCCCGCACAGCAAAACGCCCTGCCACAAACCGGCAGGGCGTTTTTTCGTATCCACAGGGACGCGCGGCACGGGCTCCCGCTTCGGTGCGGGCCAGGATCAGGCAAACGAAACGAAATCGACCGCTTCGACCAGCTGCCCGTCCGGCCCGGTCGGCACGTCGCTCCTGACCGTCCACCAGCGGTGGGTTACGCCGCTCGCCGCCAGCCTGACAGTATGCCCGCATGGGAGTTTCACCATGGCTTTCTGGCCGTTTTTCACAATCTGTATGATTTCGCGGTGCTGCCTGGGCGACAGGCGGTAAAAATACGGCCTGCTGAAATGCATAAACGACTCCGGATCGAGCGCCGCGCCCACCTGCGCCTTGCATTGGGGGCACTCCACGATATGGGCTTCCCAGAATTCCTTGGTATATGCATAGGAGTGGGCGCTCCTTTTCAGGAGCTCCACATTTTTCAGCTCTTCCAGCGCCTTCCGGCTCTCGCCGTCCTTCAAAAGCGCATCCCCGAGCGCCAGCTTTGCCCCTTCATACACGATTCCCGCCTGTATTTTGAGCAGGAAATCGGGCAGCTTCGCCAGCTGGCGCATCTTCCCCACATGCTCATAGGCCACCGAATCGGGGTGGGAATTGATGTACAGGCCGGTCAGCTCGAGCTCGTCTTCCCGGGTCAGCTGCGGCAGGACCGCCCGCTTCTGATCGGCGGTCAGGTACGCGCTGACCTGATAGCCCCAACTGCCGTCCGGCTTTTTTACCGGCTTTGCGGTGTAAATATCCGGGCATTTGCCCATGCTGTCGCGGAAGATGCGGGCGAGCGAGACGCGTTCGCCATACGCCCACCACGACGACGCGTAATCCGGGGTTTCGTAAATCCAGAACGCCTTGCAACCGGCAAGAAAGTCCTCGGTGACGCTGACGACCTCAAAGCGGCGCTGCCCGGTCATGCATTCCAGCGAGATTTCCCCCGGTGGGAAGTAGCGGATTTCCGCCTTTGGCACGGCGCTGACCCGGGAAACCTCGTCAAACAGGTCCTCCACAAACGGGAACCCGGTTGCTTCGCCGGATGCGCGGCGGGAATACCGGCTCAGGTAGCTGACGAAGACGCCGGGCTGCCGCGCGCACCGTTCCCGCGACGCTTCGAGGAGCTGCCTTTCCAAGCGCATGACCGCCTCCTGATCCCACTGGGCGCTGTCCTCCGGCAGCTGCATTTTCAGCGTGCGGGGCAGCTGCACAGACGGGTCCCCGAGGGTCTCGAGCAGCCACCCCAGGATTTCACCGTTGGTCTTGTGCGGGCAGTATGCCGTCGTGCCCGTCGCGATGCGCTCGGGCGCGCCGCCTCTGCGCATCCCTGAGAAGTTGAACGGCAGCGCCGTCCGCGACACGACCAACACATAGTCAAGGTGCTTCATCAGCTCGAGCGCCGCGCGGTACTGGCGGTTTTCACTGTCTTCAATCGAGCCGTCAAAGATGACCACGTCGGACTGGAAGCACGCCAGGATCGCGGGCGTCATTTTGTATTCCTGCACTTCAACAACCCGGACCGGATGGCCCCGCAGCAGCGCGCCGGCCATGCGCTCCCGGAAGGCGTGCAGCAGCGCTTCGCCCTCGCGGCTGCCCGCCTTAAAATACGAAATCATAATGGTTTCCTCCGTGCCCATCGTTAACCCTCCTCCTGTATCCTGGCCAGCAGCCGCTCGGCCATCAGCCGATGGTTGACGCTGTGGGACAGGGCTTCGTTCAGCGCCGCCCCCCAAGGGTTCAGCCTGTCCCAGCCCCCGGCTTCCCGTAACGCCTGCGCGTACTGGCTGGAACGCCCGCCGGTCGTGCCGGCCAGCGCCACCGGGATGCCTGCCCGCCGCGCAAGCGCGATTTCCGCATCAACGCCCTGCTGTGATTTTTCAGCTTTGATTTTCCCGCCGATGCAGACCATCAGCGCGGCGGGCCCGCCGCAAATCATGCGCTCCCGCATCGCGGGAAGCCCGTCCGAAAGCACCAGCGTACACTTTTTTTCCAGCTCCGCGCGGCCGTACCCGCCGAGGTAGGCCCTGTCCATATGCATTTCGACCGCACCGCGCATATCGTCTGAATAACGCGCCGCAATGTCGAAAACCATCTCCTGAAAGGTCGGGTGCGCGCCGAACACCAGCGTATACCCGCTTTTGATGATCTGCTTTGTATACGCAGCCAGTGCTTCGAGGAAGGAGTTTTGATAGATTTCGTCGCAGTCCGGATAAGCCCCCGAGAGGATGACGCGCTGGTTTTTCCTGCCGCGCGTTTCCTGGACGGCGTTCCGGATATTTTCGATGTAATCCTCATAATTTTCCTCTAAAAGCTTCCCGGCGGTGTCCAGCTGCCTGCGCCTGCCGTGCGGGGACATCAGGAACAGCCGGTCATTCTGCCCATAGGCGGGCGAGCCTTGCAGGCTGCGGCAGAACGCCTCCCGGTCGCGCCCGTGCAGCCCGCGCCCGAAGCACTGCACGTAATGCCGCCGGAAGCCGGGGTCGTAAGCGTCGCGCGTTTCCAGCGCAAAGCGTACCGAAAAGCCCAGCACAGCGCCCCCTGCCGGGACGAACTCGACCTTTTTTGTGCGCGCAAGCCCGCTCAGGCGCTCGAGCTCGGAGAACACCTGGTAAGAGCAGTTCATACGCAGCTGGAAGCAGGCTTCCTCCAGCTCGTTGATGATTTGATCCAGCCGCGCGTTATCGGCAAAATCGTCCGCCGCGTACCGCAGCAGCGGCGCTTCGCCCGGGCGGATTTTCAGGCTGTCATAGGGCGCGCCGTCGATCTGCACCCACAGCACAGGGATGCCGTGGGTCAGCGCATAGCAAAGTTCCTTCATGATGTACGCTGACTGGCACGCCTGCGCCGTTTGCAGGAAGATCAGCACGTCGCTCGCCGCCAGCTTTTCGTCGATATCCTCCTGCGCGTCGGTCCCGACCTCTACGCTGGTTACATCGCGGTATACCTGCCGCTCCCGCACGAGCAGCCTCCAGCGGTCGGCGAGCCGTGCGGCGAGCGCTTCGCCGTCTGAGCGCCGGTGGCTGATGAAATACAGCGCGTCCTCGCAGTAAAGCGGCGGCAGCATCTGCGAAACCAGCTTGCGCGCGAACAGCTGCGCAACCGCGCGCAGGCTGCCGCAGTAGGGCGAGCGGTTTTCCAAGCGGCTGGGCACGTCGAAGGTCTGCCGTTTGGCAACCGGCTCGGGCGGGCGGCGGCACTCCGGGCGCGCGTCCATCGCAACGCCCCAGATCCGGCTCCCGCCCGCGCAGAACGTGCGCAGCAGGTGCAGGAAGCTGTCGCTATATCCCCCGGTTTCCGATGTGAAATAGACGAGGATATCGGCAGTTTCCGCGCGCCCGTAGGCCGCCAGCCGCACCTGGCCCTCGGTCATCAGGCAGCGGGTGTCGTTCAGATACTGCGCCAAAAGCCCGCGGCACGCTTCATAAAACGGGGCGGCGGCGCCTGGTGCGTCCATCGTCAGCGCGGGGCTGCAAAGTATGACAGGCATGTTGTCACCTCCTGTATTGGGGTGCTTCCATTATAACAGCTTTTGGGAAATGATTCAAGCGCTCAGGATTCGGACGATACAAAACGGTAATAGAACGCAATGCGCAAAGCCCTGAGGGACATCCCCGCAGGGCTTTCCTCTGTATCCCGCGCGCGGGATTTCCAGGCCAGCGGCAGCGTCGAGACGGAAGGGGCGGGCATAGGATTTCTGCCCTGTGTTATTTCACGGACAGCAGGTCGTAAAGCCGGTTCACCGCGGCGACGGCCTGCTCAATGGGGTAGTAGCCATCCGGGGCAAAATTGCCGTCCGGCAGTCCCGTCATGACGCCGAGGTTCCGCATGGCGTAGGCCGAAGCCTGGAACCGTTCATCGATTTCCGCACCGTCCGGGTAAAGGGGGGCGGCGGTGCTGTCAGCCTCGCGGAACAGCATGGTAAACCGGTACAGCATATCGGCGGCTTCCTGCCGGGTAATGCGCGAGCGCGGGTGGATTTCGCCGTGCTCATCCCCGGAAACGATGCCCAGCGCCGCCGCAATGCGGACGTGTGCGCGCTCGCAGTCCACAAAGGTGGGCGCGGTATCCAGCGCGGGCGCTTCCCGGCCCAGCTTGCAGTAAAGGTTCACGAGCAGCGAGCAAAGCTCCTCGCGGTAGGCGGCAAGCGTGTAGTAGCCCTGCATATTTTCTGAGATCAGGCCGCGTTCTTTCGCCTGTTCGATCGCGCCCTTTGCCCAGCTGCTGTGCTTTTCCCGGAACACTTCCGGGGAGATCGTGTCCAGCTCCACCTCGCCGCCGTCCTCGACAATCCAAAAGATGTTCTGGGTGCCGTCACGATACCCCCAACTCCGGTCGTTGCTTCCATCGTTCACATAAGAGCGTATATTGTTGTAATCGTGCCTGCCGACCCACTCCCCTTTGCGGTTGATGAATCCCACGGTGCTGTCTGCCCAGTAGGCTTCATGCTTCCCGCTTTGTAAGCTTGTACCTCCGGTTTCGATCATTGCTACGCCGTCCCGGAACCCGATCGGGGCGGGGGCATGGCTGCCCGCGACGTAGTCCAGCACTATCTGATAGTGGTTATCCAGCAGCGAGCGCAGGTGGTAGGTGCCTGTGATCATATCCCCCCAGCCGTAGAGCCTGAAGCTTTCCTCAAAGGTGCGGTACAGCGTTACATAACCTTGCCGGTCAACCCCGCAGACATTACCGTCAATGGGCAGCGGCTGTGGGTTCACAGTGCCGTCGGCTTCCGCTTCGTAGCAGGTCGACCGGTCGCCGTCCTGCACGACCAGGAAATAGCGGTGTTCCGGGATGCAGTAAACGCTGTCGTAGATGCAGGGGATACGCCATTTGCCCGCTGCAAAGTCGAAAACGCCATACTTTGCACTGGTTTTGCCCTGCGCAGGGGCGGAAAGCTTCAAAATATAGTTGGGGCCGTCGTGGTCGCCCCATTCCAGCGTCAAACCGCCGGTATCCAGCCCTTGCTCATCCGCCAGGTCCGCGCCAGCCTTTGCCCGCTGCTGTAACTCCGCCGGGATGAGCTGCATCAGCTGCCCCGCCGTAGGTGCCGCTGGCGTACCCTCCGTGCTCGCCGAAACGCCTGTAAACATCAGTGCCGCCAGTAAGGCCGCGCAAAATAAGTATTTTCTCATTAGGACACGCCTCTCTTTCCTGACTCTTATTTTACCACATTCCCTTCCGTTTTCCCAGGAATTTTTTCATGGATCATAAAAGCAGGCCGCCTTTCACCCGAAAGGCAGCCTGCCAAATTGCTGATATAGGGGATGGCCCGCAGCGGCGAGCGTCCTGCGCGAAGCCGTGCACCTGCGCCGCGTCGGTGAACCCGCCGAGGGAGCCCTTTGCAGACACATCGCGGCCTTTGAACTGCGCATAGCGGTAGAGGATGACCGCCAGCTGTTCCCGGAGCGTATTCCAGTCGCGCCCGCCTGCCGTTACGCTCGCCTGCGCGGCGGGCGGTCCTGCGCGGACAGCGCCAGAGGGACGCGTCCCTCTGGACTCCCTTTCCCCGCTGCGGCGGGGATCGGTGCGCCGTGACTGCGAAACGGCAGGGTTTTCTGGGCGTGCGCACTCCTCGGACGGTGCTTTGAACCTGTTATGGGGTATAAATGGGTTTTCCATCCACGCGGGAGAATTTCGAGAAGAATTCCTCCCAGATGCGGAAGCTCATCTCGGCCATAGTGGCATGGGGCATGTAGCCGACCCAGGTGTAGCACACCACCGGCGCGCCGTCGCTGCGGTGGCAGCGCAGGTCATGCCAGCGCCCGCTGACCCTCCCATCCCTCGTCCCAGCTTGCCGGAAAGGACGGGGCGAGATGGTTGCCCCCCTGCCAGACGCGGCTGCTGGTGCCGGTGTCGTTTTCGTCCGCGGGGAGCGCGGGCAGCGGGACGTTTTGTATACTGCAAACCTGGTTTTCCATTTCCATCTGCCCCGGGGTGGCGGTGGGATGGACGACAAGGAACCCGTGCTGATCGGCAGCCTTGTACCATTCGGAGTTGCCCGCGTAAATCTCGCCCGCGTAGGTGTAGCCATGCAGGGCAAACACCAGCGGAACCGGTTTTTCGGGCTGCGCCTTGACGCTTTCCGGCACATAAACATACCATTCGCGCATCCAGCCGCCAATCTCCTCATAAATCCGCCTGTTTCAGCATCCCCTTGTGCCCCATGTCGGCAAGGATACCGTCATACTCCTGATCGAGCTTGTACACGAACATCAGCACCGCGATAATCGCCCATGAGATCACCGCGCCCCAGATATACAGGTTTTCCACCATCGCAACCGCCGAAAGGATTTCCTCGGCAAGCCCCGTGAAGCCGGATGTATCCATCAGCTTGCCAACCACCGCAAGGCTACTTGTATTTTGTTCGGGCGCACAGATACCAGCCGCCAGAACAACGGTTTTTTTATTATGCCGTTGTTCTGGCAGAAGTGTTGAATGTTATCAGGATACGTCTGCTGACACAATCGAAACGCTACCCCTTACATTTCCCAAAGCGCCGTCCGGGGCCTGGAGGTACAGCTGATAGGTTCTGGGCTTTGTTGCCGGAGGCCCGACGGTAAAATCCGCAATACATTCCAGCGGTTCACCCGGCTGGCGCAGGTTGTTCACCGACCAATAGGACACATCCTTCTGCCCGTCCTTTGCGAAAAAGACTTTTATTCTATTTCCCGTTTTCGCTGAAATGTCGTATAAAATTTCATCTCCGTCGGACAATGTGTATTCCCCCAGGAAAATGGTTTCTCCCGCCGCTACGGTTTTGAAATCAACGGGGATTATTTCCACGCCAGTTTTATCATCCGAATCGTCCATATCCCCCAACAGCTCAATCACTTCCGCTTCGGTCATATAGGCGACGCCTGTGATTTTGCTTTCTGTATCACGGACTATTTTAATATTGACAGTTCCTTTTGGGTTCATATTCAGCGTGTAAACGGATTTGTTGGGCCGGATGTCTAAAAAGATGTTGACAAGCTGGCCCTGGTAATAATAGTCTTTGCCGTCCATTGTAACGCCCACAGCCTGGTATTCCGCCGCCTGTGCTTCGGCCCATTCTTTCTCCTGCTTTTCTTCCAGCTCGTCAAATTCTTCACCTCGGTTCAGTTTATCAAAGAGCATAGATTGAAAAGCCCAGTTTCCATCTTCCAAAGCCCTGTCCAGCCAAAGTTCCAGTTCCGATTCGTCCATACGGTCCATTAAAGTGGAGAAAAACGCCATTTCTTCATCGGTATATGCCTTTTCTGCAAAGTCGGCAAGCAGAGGAGAATTTGAGCCAAGTCCGCGCACAGCAACAGAGAAGAAAGCAAAATCGCTCTCGGCATAAAGCTTTTCAAGCCATGTCCTTTGAGCATTTTCGTCCAGCCGGGAGAAAGTGATTTCAAACAGAGGCAAACTGTCGGCTTTATAATACCGCTCTATCTCTGAAGAATTATCCTTAATGCTCACGGCTGCTTCTTTGGGATAGACAAAATTATCATAGGAACGGCTCCCTTGCCCAATCGCAAGGACTGCTCCAACCGACTTATTAGCGGCATTTTTTCCCGCACTCGCGATGTCATAGTCCCGCAGGGTAATGTTGTAAATATGTGCATTTTTCGCAACCCCAAACAGTCCTATGATCTTTGCGTCCGGGTCGGTCATGGTGAGGCCCGTAATCTCAAAGCCATTGCCGTTATAGGTTCCTGTAAAAGGGTCATCCCATGTTCCGATGGGAACCCAGTCACCTGCGGACAAGGAAATATCCGCTTGCTGCATATAATTCAGGTTCATGCCGTACTTGCCTGTGCCAATCGCTCTGAGTTGGGCTTCATTATAAACTAAATAATAGGATGTTCCCTTAAAATCCAATGTTTCCATTTCTGACGAATTGTCTGCTGTTTGCGAATTATCAAACAGCGGCGGTACGGATTTTTCTGTATTTATCGAATTTGGCACATCCGCAGCGGCGGCAGTAGGATAAATCCCGATGAAAGCTGCACTAAAAACAATACATAACGTCAGCATACCAGTCAAAAGCTGAATTGCTTTTGATTTTTTCTTAAATTTCATAATCGCACCTAACCTTTCTTTTAGCAGTTCTTTATTTTCGCTTAAAGTAACGGCGCCAAGATTTTCCTTGTATCTCCCAACTGCGGCCATAGCGTCAAGTAAGGTTTTCCCATAGTCTTGCGCGCTGCCGCTCCCCATTTTAGCAAGGACGGCTTCATCACAGGAAAATTCACAAGCCTTGGTAATTTCCCGGCTCATAAGATGAACCAGCGGATTAAACCAATGCAGGCAGACGGTAATTTGAACCAGCCATTTATAGAACATATCCCGCCGTTTGTAGTGCATCAGTTCATGCAGGATGATATAGCGAAAATCTTTTTCAGGAATATCTGCGTTGGGCAGCACGATACATGGATGGAAAAATCCAATCAGCAGAGGGGAAGAAACCAGTGGATTAACACATAATTCAATCGGCTTTTTAATACCTGACTGCTCCGCAACAATAGAAAGTTCGTTTAACCGCTCAATGTCAGAAACCGGGGTTAATCCAGCCTTGATATACTGTACAAAGCCCTGATAGACTGTTATTTTTCGTATCAGCAAGCCCAGCGAAGCCATCAGCCACACCAGCCAGATATGATCGATTAACAATGCTCCAATATCTTGAAGCAGGTGGGCAGTTGTTACATCATCTGCCGGACTATTCACCGTTTCATCGTGATGTTCCGCCCCAACAGCGGGAGCGAGATTGCCTCCCGGAACGTTTAATGGGGGCTGTTGCTGCGGCGGTAAAGGAGCGGTCTGTGATATTGCCTGATCGACAGCCTGATATGCCTTTCCCATCAGACTTACTTCCGTCCCGAACGGGAGCAGCAGCCGCAAAACAACAACCAGCCAAATGTAATACTGCCATTGTCGGCTGATTTTATCTTTCATAAAGTGTTTTCCCAAAAGCAAGGCCAGAATAAGTAAGCCGCCAGAAAAAGACATCGATAGGAAAACTTTCAAAACTGCGTTCATTGCTGCTCTTTCCCTTTCTCCAACAGCTTTTTCAAGTCCTCGTATTCCTCGTCTGCCAGCAGGTCGCCCATTATCAGATTGGAAACCAGACCTTTGGCGCTTCCCTCGTAAATCTTATCCAGGAATTTTTTTGTCTGCGCTGTCTGATATTCCGTTTCCGAAATGAGCGTGGTATATTCGTTGCGGCGTCCGATCTTTTTGGCACTCAGAAAACCCTTGTTCATCAGCCGCGACAGCAGTACAATCAAGGTATTCTTTTGACACGGCTTGCCCCTGGCAGCCAGCCCGTCCATGATATAGGGGAACAGTGTCACCTCCTCTGGGTTCTCCCATACGATTTTCATAATTTCAAGTTCGGCATCGGAAATTTGCTGTACCACGTTTTCATCCTCCTCAATATATAACATCGCGTTGACTATTGAAGTATAACACGACGTCGCCTTTTTGTCAAGCGGGTTTTGTAGATGCTTGCTACGTTAGCGTTCTCTCCATATTGCGAACCCCAAAACTCAAAAATTTACTGTCATTTCATACCCATTCCACATTGGGGTGCTATTCTACGGGTGCATTCAGAAGAACAGCACAACGATATGGAGGTATCGACCATGAGCATTTTCAAAAGGGCGTTTTTATACGTCACGCGAAAACGGGGGAAAACACTTCTCCTGTTCGCCATCCTGCTGATTATGGCAACCTTTGTCCTGACGGGTCTCTCCATCTGGAAAGCGTCGGAGGCCGCGCAGCTTGACCTGCGGCAGAGCTTGGGCGGAAAATTTGACGTTTTCGTAGATTGGAGCAACAGCCCCTATGTAGTGAAAGAACCCGTCAAAGATGAAGTGGACGAGGAAACCGGCAAGACAACAAGCAGCTTTCTCATGTACTCCACCGTACAATTTACCCCGGAAAATATCTCGGCCATCAAAGGCGTTTCCGGCGTGAAGTATTGCGGTGCAAGGCAGGACAATCTTCTCCCATTTGACGGGCTTTCC
>QXXE01000098.1 GCA_009911355.1 Clostridiaceae bacterium
CACCAGATCTGCCGCTGTTTTAGCGCCTCCCGATATTCCGGCTGCCATCGACTGGAAAAATGCTGCTGCACAACAGGCTTGAAATAACTGTCCTGGAGCTTTCTTGCGCCGGCTTTGTCCGCTTTGCACGGCGTTTCCCCGTCCGCCGTTTCAGTTCTTCCAGCCCCTCCTCTTCGTAAGCGTCCAACCGTTCCCAATAGTTCCCCATTTGTCCCAAAGGGCGGGGCATTTTCATTATCGGCCCTTTTTATTTGCCTTTACTGTCTTTTCCCAAATTTTCTCCGAATACCTCGTGGTAAATCTTGTTAAGCTGTTCTTTGTTATACACAATATCTCCGGGCTCGGCTTTTTCGGCTGGAACCTCTTTTTCTTTGAACATAGCAATTAACTCGTCATAGCCAGCCATACGGGGCATTACAACAAACTGCTTTATTTTCTTTTTTCCCGGGAAGTAGAAATTCCAAATTGCAGGTACAGACTTAATTTTGGTAGTGGATTGATAGGAAATACTGATTTCCCCATTTTCTACCGCGTCTTTAAGTTTAACCCACCGAAATTCCCGGCAATCCTTGCGAGAAAAAGCAAAGACTATTTTTTCATCATCGTAGAAAATGCCTCGGTTGCCAGCGAAAATTGCGTGATAAAGAGTTCGGACAGAACCGCCGCCAAACAAAAGGACTACCGCAAGAACCATGATAGAAGATTGATTTCCATAAGCAAACTCGCGGAAAGCTGAAAACGCTATGATTGCACAGACAACAGCGGCCAGAGCAGCGATGATGCGGTCAAATGTAGGTGATACACATTTTTTCATAACTAAATACTCCTTATCAATACAAAAAGGCGCTCCCCGCCGCGCAGGTTTTTGCGGGCATAAGAGCGCCGGTCTTGACAGTATAAAATTGAGCATGACAAAACTGCGGGGCTACATAGTTATAGCACCGCTCCGCTTGCTTTCGGATGGCAGAAGTTATCATGTTTGTCAAGCCCTTTCTCCGAAATTTTGAAAAAATATATCAATGCAATTATAACAGAAAATCCTGCGCCATGCAAGGAATGGAAATGGTCTAGAACAATCTGCGAAAAGGTATTCAGTATCCGGCGCAGGTAAACCAACCTTGACAATCAGATGGAGTAACCAGGTTAAGAGCCTGAAGAATCACGGGAATCAGCTTGTCCTTGATGCGAATACGCCATTTACGCAGGATAGATTTCAACTTTGCCCACATCTTCTCAATGGGATTCAGATCCGGGCTATACGGCGGCAGATATAGAGGTATTGCACCTTTTGCCCGAATCAGTTCGCCCACAAAATTGCAATGGTGCGTTCTGAGATTGTCCATAATGACATCGTCTCCCTCATGAATCGACGGCAGAAGGACGGTTTCCAGGTATTCTTTATGAGAATCAAGGGTTGAAAATCGCAAAACAATCCGCTTTGTTCGGTATGCCCGCCGATTTGGTCGGATATATATCACCATAATTTGTGCAGTCTGCTGAAGTGTATCTGGCTATGCCGAACGGTGTTTATACGCACCAAGCCTGCAATAGGCATTACTTCCACGTTAGCGAGGTGCGTCTCGTCAAAACCAACAGGAGTCCGTGGAATTCGCTGCTGATTTATTGTAGAATAACACAACTTTTCGTGGGAATTTCGTGCTTTCAACTCTTGATTCGCATTTATAAGCGGTTTCTATTCGATCCATAACTCCGGGCTGGGACACCGTGCGGTGGTGGTCTACCGCTGTCTGCAAGATCACGCCAACGCGGAAGGCTGCTGCTGGCTTGCGATCAACACCATCGCCGCAGAGCTGCACCTTTCCCGCGCAACCGTCAAACGCGCGCTTGACGAGCTATGCCGGGAGGGATTCATCCGCAAAGGACACCGATGGCGTGAAAACGGCAGCTTATCCTCTAACCTGTATCATATTTTATAACAGAAAAGCAGACTGCTCTCCACTTGGAACGCAGTCTGCTCAACCGATGACTTATGGGCGGGTTCACGACGGTCCATCCAGAGGATAAACGTTATAAGACAATAAAGCGCAGAAAAGAATAGATAATACTTGCCATACAGGGTATTCTTCCGTTGATACGTCTGGCTGATAACACATTTGTTTGAAAGAAGTCGACCGTGTTATTGTCGGCATCTTCGCCGTGCAGCATGCATCTGCTGCACGCTGAAAAACGGCTTTCATCCGACGCTGGCGGATCTGGCAGGAAAGTGTGACCGAATTCTGGTCGAGCCTTCCGGTGTATTCAACATGGATGATTTTTTAAAATTCTGTGAGCACTGGAACGCGACGGTTTATGCCGGATGGAAATGTGCCTGGCACTGGTTAACCCGCATATGCTCTCCGAGCTCCGGGAGCAGGAGCTGGAAGCCCTTTGGATAGGGCCTGCTGACGTTGGCACGGTTGTCTGGACACTGGCGGACTATTTCCGGAACCAGATTTGTACGCTGCCGTCAGAGAAGTCAGCGCAATCCCGGGATTGGATATTCCGCTTGCGTTTTATCCTGTTTTATCCCACAAAGTGGAGGATGTTGATTTGGCATCGATCCAGAGCTGCGGTCTTGTGTGCCGCGCACACCGCCGCAAGCGGATAAACCATCAGCAGCTTTTTCAAAGCGCTTCCTTATGTCCGGCGGGAGGTGATGCAGCGGACATCCGGCTGAACCAGTGTCGATCCTGCCGCGTTTTGTGCGGAAAGCGGCGCGTATTGTCCGGCTGAAATTCCCGTTTTGTTCTACCCCATTTCCAGGGGCTGTGGTAGAATATATTCACAGACAAGAACAAGAGAGGTGAGCAGCATGAAAGGATTTTTCAGCACGCTGATCCGTTCCCGCGAATTGCAGCTGGACTGGATGAAATACGTATCCCTGACCCGGAAGCACTGAAAAGCGAACAACGTAAAACTGCCCGTGTAAAGCCTGGCTCTGCACGGGCAGTTTTTATATGGATTTGAAATAGCTGGGCGGATAGCCGATCAGCTTTTTGAAAATGCGGGCGAAATAATTGGGGTCATGGATACCGACCTGTTCCGCAATCTCCGCAATCGAGCTTTGGGTCGTTTGGAGCAGCTCCAGCGCACGCAGGACGCGGACGCGGTTCAGATATTCCAGCGGGCTTAAACCGGTATTATTTTTGAACAGGATGCGGAAATAACTGATGGAAATCCCCTGCTTCTGTGCGATCACATTGAAATCATAGTCTGCGGAAAGGTCGTTTTCAATCTGGCTCAGGATGGTATCGACCATTTCGGTCTGCCAGTTGAAGTTACGTTCCATATGCTCAAACTGATCCATCTGTACGCGCTTGATCTGGATCAGCACCGTTTCCAGCAGCATTTTCTTGATCCGCTCAAAGCCGAACCGCTGCTCCTCCTGCTCTCTCCGGATTTGCTCCAGAAGGCCGAAAATATAATTCTGTTCCGCGCGGCCCAGATGGATGATCCCCTGGCTGTTGATATTGCCGACATACCCCGGCGGGAGCCGGTGGTCGGAATCCGCCCAGACCGCCTGTATATCTTCAAAGCGTTTGCGCATCGGCATTTTCTGCTGCAGGGCGGTATATTCAATGCCCGCAATAAACTGTTCCGGTTCATGCTCCAAAATCCGGCGGTAAAACTGGCAGTTACACATAGCAATGGAGTCATGGAACCGGTAGGAATGAGGCTGATCCGGCGGGATGAGGAACAGATCGCCGGGCATCAGCGGGATATAGGTGCTTCGATAAAAATGGCGGCAGCTTCCGCGAAGGATCAGCACCATTTCATAAAAATCGTGCCGGTGCAGCTTGACCGTTGTCCCACCCTCCAGAAAACGGATTTTTGGAAGGGAGTCATAATATTCCAGCGTAATGCCGGAGCTGTCCGGATGCGGACAGTCAAGATACGGTACCATAGAACACCTCGTACAAAAAAATGATTGCTGCTTTGTGGATATTGCATAGATTGCAGAATCCGAGTTCCGTTTTGTGCTATATTGCTTCCGCTTTTATTCTAACACATTCAAGCCGTGTATGCTAGAATGAAAACAATCCAAAGAAAAACGTCGAAAAAGTTCATCATTTCCCTTATTGCTTTTATTTTCGAGATATCAGGAGGTATTTTTATGCGAAGGATTGACAAAGGCGCATGGGGCAACTGGATTACGGACGGCTGGCCGATGGAGCAGATCACCGTGTCGGAGCACGACAAAATGATTCTGCGCGACCTGGCGAAGCAGTTCCGTGAATTGTGCGAGCGCCCGATCGAACAGGAAAAAATCAAGCTCTGGACCGCGCATAACGACTTGCAGGAAACCCGTCCGCTGATCCTCGTAGACATGGAAAACGGCTGGAATGAAGCCATCCGTTTCGACCGCGACATCCAGTGCGAGGGAGTCATGGCCGGCGACTGGGAGATGTGGCTCCGCAAGGAAATCATGTACGGTACAAAGATCAAGGATGACAAACCGCTGACGCCTGTATTCTACCTTCCCTATTACGGCGTGAACACCGAATGGGGGATCACGAGCGACCATGAAGGAAGCGGCGATATCAACGAAGCCTACAGCTGGAAGCCCAAACTTGCCGACATGGAAGAAGAATTTGAGGAGCTGGATATCGACACTGTCATTGAAGACCCGTATGTCAAGGTGGACGAGGAAACCTCGATGGCAACTTATAACCTCGCAAAAGAGGTATTCGACGGCATCCTGGACGTGGAATTCCGTACCTGGTGGTTCTGGTCGTCCCATATGGTGCTGGCGTATTCCCATCTGCGCGGGATCGACGGCATGATGGTCGATTTCTACGACTATCCGGATAAGGTGCATGAAATTTTCCAGCGCCTGACCACCGGCTACATCAACAAACTCAGGCAGATCGAGCGCGAAGGCTGGCTGTATAACAACGTCGGCAACACATTTGTCGGTTCCGGCGGGCTTGGCTGGACAAACCAGCTGCATCCCGACCCCAAAAACAGGAAGCTCAAGGATATGTGGGGCCTTTGCGAAGCGCAGGAAGCAGTCGGCCTGTCCCCCGCGATGTTCCACGAATTCATTTTCCCATACCATAAACAGGTTGCCGAACAGTTTGGCCTGACCTGCTATGCCTGCTGTGAACCAGCAGACCCCTTCTGGGAGGACATCAAGACCCTGCATAACCTCCGCCGTGTCTCGGTATCCCAATGGGCAAACGCGGAAAAGATGAGTGAATATCTCGGACGCGATTTTGTTTACTCGTACAAGGCGTGCTCGTCGGACGTTGCCGTGCCGAACATGGATGAAGGACACGTCCGCAAGACGCTGGCGCATACGCTGAGCCATACCCGGAACAACAACGTGGAATTTATCCTGAAGGATCTGCATACCATCGGTGATAAGCCGGAGCAGGTTTTCCGCTGGGTCGAGATCCTCCGCGAAGAAATCGCGAGAATCTACGGGTGATCCCGCCCGGATGGGATACCATGTCAAGCATTTTCATCCTGCCGGATGGGTAAGATACGCTGTCCGGCTGACCACCGCTGAACTTGGAGGCACAGGAGTGTTTATGATGAATTTACAGCAGGAAATGAGCCGGATTTGCAGCCACATCCGACGGTTGACCGGCATCCGCTGCACATTGCTGGAAGCGCCGGACGGGCAGTGGCCGGACTTTCCCTGTGCGCGCGGCAGCTGTCAAACTGTAATCCATGAGGTTTCCCGCTGCATCGAAAGCCACTTGACCGAAAAGATCGCGTTGGAGGAGGCCGCCGCGCACGTCCATTTTTCGCGATCCTACCTGTGCCGCATCATCAAAGGGGGAGCCGGGTGTACCTTCACCGAATATTTGAACCAGCTGCGCATCGAGCGAAGCAAAACCTATCTTTATCGATCGCATCTGACCCTCGCCCAGATTGCCAGCCGGACCGGCTTTGAAGATCAAAGCGATTTCACCCGTATTTTCAAGCGGTATGCCGGCATACCGCCCGGACGGTTCCGGATGCTTGGCAGGGGCGCGTAAGGCTTGGCATCGTATACGGACGTATGGCAACCTGTACAAAAATCTGACAATAATCTTGTATGGTTTTACGCTGGACAAAGCAGATTGCGCGTGATAATATTTAATTACGATACCGGTCTCGCTATTTGAGATATCGGTCTCTGATAAATATTTCAAACCGCTTGCGATTTTCTTCTTCTTCTCTTCTCTTGCGTACAGCGGCGGGGAAACGGAATCCAGCTCCGTCGCTGCGGCGTAAGGGGAAAGCCTTCTACTTATGTACGCATTCCGCCTGAGAGCGGTTATGATGTAAATAACGAATGAAAAGGGGTTCTGTTATGAAACTTTCAATCTGTACGGATGTATTCGGGAAGATCCCGTTTACGGAAATGCTCGACAAGGTCAAGGCTTACGGCATTGATGCAGTCGAAATGACGGCTGGCGGCTGGGGCGGCTGCTGCTTCATCCCCTCCGCCGAGGAACTGATCAACGACGACGCAAAGCGCGCCGCGTTCAAGGCAGAGCTGGATAACCGCGGGATTGAGATCTCCGCGCTGAACTGCTCGGGCAACCCGCTGGTTGACAGCGATATGGGGCGCGCCCACAGCAAGACCATCCATGATACCGCCGTACTGGCCGGGAAGCTGGGCGTCAAGACCATCGTCATGATGAGCGGCCTGCCGGAAGGCGCGCCCGGTGAGCACACCCCGAACTGGCTGACCTCGACCATCTCGTGGCCGGAATACAACGGCGTGAACTACATGGTGGAAGCGATGAAATACCAGTGGGAAGCCGCCGGGAAGTGGTGGAAGGAATTCGCCGCATTTGCCAAATCCAATGGCGTGGAAAAGATCGCGATTGAGGAATTCCCTGGCGCGCTGGTGCATAACGTCCGCACGTTCCGGAAGCTGTGCGAGGTTGTCGGTGCGGATTCTGACGTGCTCGGCCTGAACCTTGACCCGTCCCACCTGATGATCCAGGGCGCGGAGCCGATCGCGGCGGCGCGTGCGCTGGGCGATAAGATCTTCTATGTACACGGCAAGGACGCCCGCATCGAACGGGGGCTGGCAGACGTGGACGGCCTGCTGGAAACCCTGCCGGTGGACTGCTCCAAAGACCGCACCTGGAACTATGTCGCGGTCGGCTGCGGCAAGGACCTCCAGTGGTGGAAGGAATTCTTCTCGGTTTGCCGCATGATGGGCTATAACGGTTATGTCTCCCTCGAAATGGAAGACCTCACGATGTCGGTCGAAGCCGGGCTGGAAACCTCCATTGACGCACTGAAAGCGGCCATCAGCAAATAAGGAATTGTGATAATAAAGATTGGATCCCCCCGGCGGAACACCTCGAAACCGGGGGTATTCCTGTAACAAAAAAAGGAGGCCACCATGCTTTGGGCATTGATAAGCTTCATCGGATTTACCGCTTTGGTAGCAGTGATTTCCTATTTCAAGACCAAGGATGACGATCAGGACACGACAGAAGGGTATTTCCTCGCGGGGCGCGGGCTTCCAGGGCTGGTCATTGCCGGTTCGCTGCTGCTGACCAACCTGTCTGCCGAACAGCTCGTCGGCTCGAACGGTCAGACCTTCGCGGTCGGTATGAGTGCGATGGCGTTTGAAATCGTCGCCGCCCCGTGCTGTATCATGCTTGCGTTATGGGCAGCGCCGAAATATCTGCGCAGCGGCATTACGACCATCCCGCAGCTCATCGGTTTGCGCTATGACCGTACCACGAAGCTGTGGTTCAGCATTTTGTACATTGTATTGGCACTGTGCGTACAGATGCCGGTCTGCCTGTACTCCGGCTCGCTGGTCTTTGAGAATATTTTCGGATTCTCCAATCTCCTCGGCATCTCGAAATTCCAATCGATTGTCATCCTCTGCATCGCAATCAGCATAATTGGTTCCATTTACGCAATTTTTGGCGGGTTGAAGGCGGTCGCCGTATCCGATACCGTGAACGGCGCGGGCCTGCTGATCGGCGGGCTTGCGGTCCCGTTCTTTGCGCTGCATGCGCTGGGGAAGGCCGCAACCGGCGGCGGCATCATGGATGGTATGCGCTACCTGATTGAGAACCATTCTGATTTGCTGAATTCCGTTGCCTCGGTTGCATCCTCCGCTCCGGCTGTCCCGTGGCCGACGGTATTCACCGGGCTGCTGTTCCTTGGCTTCCAGTCATGGTGCACGAACCAGGCATATGTTCAGCGTGTCCTGGCCGCGAAAGACCTGAAGGAAGCACAGAAGGGCGCGCTGATGTGCGCGACGCTCAAGATTATTGGTTTTATGTACTTGTCCCTGCCGGGCGTTATTGCGTTCGCGCTGTTCAAGCTCAACGGTACGACGGTTGCCTCTATGGATGACGCTTATCCCACTATGATTACGCAGGTTGTGCCTACTGTTCTGATGGGCCTGCTGGCGGCAGTCATGTTTGGCGCAATCCTCTCAACCTTTAACTCCTTCCTGAACTCCATCAATACCATGTACATCATGGACATCTACAAGGATTTCATCAAGCCGGAAGCGACCGACAAGGAAATGATCGCCCATGGCAAAAAGGTCGGCATTGTTTTCGCAGTCCTGACAACCGCGGTTGGCCCGCTGGTGTATTTCTTCCCGGGCGGCCTGCGTACCTTCCTGGATTCGCTGGTTATGCTGGTAGCGCTGCCGGTGCTGTCGGCAGTGTTCGGCGGTTTCTTCTTCAAATATCTGCCGAAATACGCCGCAAAATTTATTATGATCTTCCATATCGTATTCTATGGCGGGTTCCTGCTGATTTCTCCGAGCTATTCCCTGTTCGGTGGGAACGAAGGCACGATCCATTACCTGTACGCGGTGCTGGTGCTCTGGCCGATTGAGCTGTTGATTATGTATTTCATGAGCCGTAATAACAAGGAAAAGAATGGCGCGGCTGCATGGGTGCAGGAGGATACCGCTTCGGTCGATATGACCCCGTGGAAGTACCGCAAGGCCGCGTCTGTTGCGATTCTGCTGTTCGTGGCTGTGGTGTATATCACCTTCTCCCCGCTTGGCATTGGTACGTGGGGCTACCCGCAGGCGTTCTAAACAAAAGCAAGATCCTCACGATTCTGGAGCTGCCGCGGCATGATAAATGTTCGCGGCAGCTTCGCCATAAAAGCGTTTGTTCCGGGCAGTCCGAACGCCCTGCCAATGATGCTATTTTAACAGATCCAGTTTAGGTGTGATAGAACAAAACGGGAATTTTATACAGACAATACGAGCGGGTTTCCGCACAAAACGGGACTGCTTGCGGCGAGTGCCGGTTTGTGGTAAAATGGTATGGAAAGTGAAGCGGAATGGCCCGATGAGTCAGGAAACCGAAAGGAGATTTTTAATGAATAATCAGGAATTGCTGAAAAGTTGTATCAAAGAGGAAACGGAACTGGTTTTCGACTGTTTCAGCCGTGAGGACGCGTTTGAACTGGGCTGCCTGTTGTATGAGAACAGCAAACGCTATCCCGCCCCCTGCTGCTTTGAGATCACAGTTAACGGCCTTGTGGTGTTCCGTTATTTCCCGCAGGGCAGCATCCCGGACAGCGAGCTTTGGCTCAAACGCAAACGGAATTCGGTCAACCTGATGCATATGTCCTCCCTGCATTTTATGGCATGGCTTACCGGGCTTTGCGAGACCCTGGAGGACCGCAAGCTTGACCCAAAGGAATATGCGGCGGGCGGCGGGGGATTCCCGATCATCCTGCGCGGTACCGGTGTGATCGGCAGTATCTGTGTTTCGGGGATGCCTGACCATATGCTCGATCATCAGCTGATCCTCGAATCGGTCGCGGGATTCCTCAAAAGAAAGACGGGCGTGAAATGAAAAAGCTGCGGATTGGCGTGATCGGGCTGGGTGACATCTGCGATGTGTATTTGAAAACCCTGCTTGCTAACAACGATAAGGTATCGGTGGAGGCCTGCGCGTCGCGCGGGCTGGAAAAGGCACAGAAGGCCGCAGCCCGCTATGGCCCCCCAAGGCATACGAAAGCGCAGAGCAGCTGATCGCAGACCCGGAAATCGATATGCTGCTCAACCTGACCCCGCCTGCCGCTCACGGCAAGTATAATTTAATGGCGCTGGGCGCCGGAAAGCACGTATACACCGAAAAGCCGCTTGCCGCGACCTACGCGGAGGGACGGAAAATCATGTCGCTTGCCGCGGAAAAGGGGCTGACGGCCGGCTGTGCGCCCGATACTTTTTTGGGCGGACGCATTCAGACCATGCGCGACCTGATCGACGACGGCACGATCGGCTCGGTTACGGGCGCGGCCGGCTTCGCTGCATATTTTGGCGTTGAATCTTTCCATCCGAACCCTGCCGCGTTTTATCAGCCGGGGGCAGGCCCGCTGTTCGATATCGGGCCATATTACATGACCGCCCTGCTGTCCCTGCTTGGCCCGGTACGCCGCTGCTGCGCAATGAGCAAACGCACCTTTGATACCCGCACGGTTACGAGCGAACCACGGCGCGGGGAGATCATCCCGGTGAACGTCGATACCTACACGACCGGCATACTGGAATTTGCCAGCGGCGCGCTTGCAACCCTGCTGTTCAGCTTTGACGTGCGCGATTCCGAGCTTCCGCGCATGGAAATCTACGGGACAAAAGGGACGCTGTGCATACCGGATATCGACCCACTGGACGGCCCGAACCTGTTCGGCGGCGAGCTGTGGCTGCGCACGGCCGAAAGCTATCGCTGGAACACACTGCCGCGCAGCGCCGGAGCGGCGGCAAGCCCTTGGGAGAAAGTGCCGGTCACCCGTCCGCACACATCGACCAGCCATGCGGAGAACAGCTGCGGCATTGGTTTGCTGGATGCAGTCGACGCGATACGGGAAGGCCGCGCGCCGCGCGCCAGCGGGGAAATGGCGCTCCATTCACTGGAGGTCATGGAATCCATGCTGGTTTCCGCACAGGAGGGGCGCTTCTGCGAGCTGGAGACCACCTTTGAACGCCCGCAGCCTTTGCCGCGTCCCAAGGCATAGGGGATATGCTGCCGCTCGGAAGAATGCCCCTGCAAACATCTGATTTTTGCGTTGTAAGCAAGAAAGCAGTGTGTTATAATGGATACGAAAACGAAAGATTCAGGGTGAACGATATGGGAATTACATTACAACAGATCGCTGACCTTGCGGGCGTGCATAAATCGACTGTGGATAAGGTGATCCACAACCGTCCCGGCGTCAGCGACGCCAAACGGCAGATGATCCGGAAACTGCTGGAGGAGCACGGCTACGAATCCAACCCGCTTGCAAAGGCGCTCAACTATCAGAAGAACAAATTTACCGCGGCGGTCGTCCTTCCGTCGGTGGATGCCGCGCCTGCGCTGAAAGTCGGCACGGAACTGCTGCAGCAGGACTTCCGGAGCTTCAATATTGAGGTGCAGTATTACGAGCCGGGGAATGCCGCCGAGGAAGCGGAATGCCTTCGCGCCCTCTGCGGGCAGAACGTTGCCGGGGTTGTGGTCAACCCGATTGAAGATCATGCGGTTGCAGATGCATTGAAAAAGCTCAGTGACGCGCACATCCCGGTGATTACCGTAAACTCGGATATCGACGAATCCGCGCGGCTGTGCTTTGTCGGGCAGGATATGGAGCAGTCCGGCAAGACGGCGGCGCGGCTGATCGGGCTGCTGCTGGATGGGCACGGCGAGGTCGGGATCATTTCCAGCCGCGCCATGCACGCGGTCATCCAGCGGCGGCACGCCTTTGAAAGCTATCTGCCGGAGTGTAGCCCGGAGGTGCGGATCGCGGAAGCGGTCGATATCCAGGAGCAGCCGGAGTATGCCTATCAGCAGACAGCCGCCCTGCTGGAACGGAACCCTTCCCTGCACGCGCTGTTTATCACCTGCGGCTGTGTCCCGGATGTCTGCCGTGCGGTGCGGGACAAGGGGCTTGCCGGGAAGCTGAAAATCATTTGCTACGAACGGTATCCCGCGATCACGGAACTGGTCGAAAGCGGGGAGATTTCCTGCACGATCAGCGGCGAACTGGAGGAACAGGGGCGGCTTGCCATGCGCCTGCTGTTTGAGTACATGATTTACGACCATATCCCGGAGCAGGATCAGGTCTACACCAAAAACGAGATCCTGTTCCGGGAAAATATCTGACCCCCATATGAATAACCAGCTATGCCGGCGGCTTTTGCCGCCGGTTTTTTTGCGCAATGTTCCTTTTTGGCGAAGTATACAAAAAACGCTGTCAAAAGCTGTACGAACTCCCAATGGACAAAATTGGTTTTAAGATGTATAATACAATCAAGATAGAGAGACCGGTATCGTCAATGAGAGAGACCGGTATCTATAAGATATTTTGCGTGAATTCCATGCCCTGCGGAGCCGATTCGGCAGCAGGCATGGACTTCTTTCAATGGATTTAAGAGACCGGTATCGTGAGCTTGGAAAGCGCACCGGCCACTCCTCTGCGGCTGGAAGGGAGCCGTATAATCCGTTCTAAAAAATACCCGCAGATCAGCGGATATTTATTAGATATGCGAATCAAGGGTTAAAAACCAGCGTGCCCAAAGCGGCAGCAATGCGTCCGAAGATATGTAGAAGCAGGCCCGTA
>QXXE01000099.1 GCA_009911355.1 Clostridiaceae bacterium
AAGAACGACTCCGCGGCGATCTTCGAGGTTGCTGACTATGGCATCTGCGGCGATCTGTTCAAGGTTGTCCCGATGCTGATCGAGGAAGTCCGGGCGGCTAAGGCTGCGAAGTAACTTGCTGTACAGCAAAGGCTTGTACATCTAAAATAGTATGATATTGTGGAAACGGCATAGCTTGTGAGCTATGCCGTTTCCTGCTTTTTTAGCTATTACTGTTGAAGGGCGGTGCAAAGAGCGTAGCCGGACAACTTTTTTGAGGATTTCGGACAACGAAAGTGAAGATTTTCCGCGCAGCGCCAGGGGGATTCACATGGGTAAAAGGACGGAGGAATTTTCTGATGCCGTCGACCGAAAAGATTACCAAAGCTGTAATTGCGCATCTTCTGCGGTTTTCACCAGTTCGGGCGGCGTTTCGCCCAGGAGCTTTTGCGCTGCCGCTGCATCAAAAATCCAATCGCTGACCTGATCTTTTGTTAGTATCAGCGGCATACGGTCATGTATTTCCTTCATGGAATCGTTGGCCGCGGTTGTGAGGACGCAGAAACGCGGCCTGCCTTCGCGCAGGTCATAAATCCCAGCCATATACAGGGTGTCAGCGTCAGGAAGCCGGAAGAGGTATTTGCGTTTTTCCGTGTCCCACTCGTAAAACCCGCTTGATGGAATGACGCACCGCCGCGCATTCAAACTGTCCCGGAACAACGGCTTTACAGCAGCGGTTTCCGCACGGGCATTGATGACCAGCCGCTTTCCCTGTATCGGAAAGCCCCAGTCCAGCAGAGCGGGGCGGACTGCGCCGCCTTCGGCTTTCAGAACCGGTGCGGCTGCTGACGGGAAGATTTCCCCAGCAAATTCTGTGCAGCCCAATTCGCGCATGATTTGCGCTAAAGTAGGGCTTGAATCTTCGGAAAATTGGTAGCGTCCGCACATGAAAATCCCTCCTTACCGGCAGGTTGCCCATGCTGCTGTGTAATATGCACGTGGCATGGGTTTTCTGCCTGCTTACCCGACAACCTTCCCAAAAACGAGCAGTTCGTCGTATTCTGTGACCCGGATCGGCGTATACGCTGGATTATGCGAATACAGGAAAACGCCTTTTTCGTCCTGCGCAAGTTCTTTGCAGAAGGCTTGTCCGTTCAAGCAGAAAATCCCGATTTCGCCGGGTTCCAGCGTGTTTTGCTGGCAAACCCAAACGATCTGCCCATTTTTCAGGGTAGGGGACATACTGTTGCCTGAGATCGTCAGCGCAAAATCAGCGCTGAGCGGTATGGAATCGTCTGCGTCAACCATTTCATAGCAGTCGCTGTCCAGAAAATTACCGGTACCGGCAGATACCGGAAGGTCATAAAGCGGCAGCTGCCGTACCGGTTTTAGGTGCGGTCTCCGATGGGTATAGCGCGGCGATTCCAGCAGCAATTCCCGGTATTTTCGCAGGAGCTCCCGCCCTTCCGGGGTCAGCGCGGCTTCTGCGGGATCATCAAAAAACAACTCTGTAACGTTCTCAATCTGGTATGTTTTCGCGAGCGCGATTGCATGGCTGATTTTCGGCTCGCTGTCGCCCAGCTCCCAGGACGCCAGCGTTCGCGTACTGACTGTTTCCCCGTCCGGGAGATAGGCCCGCATGGTTTCCACTACGTCTTCGCGCCGCATTCTGCGCTCTTTTCGCACCTTCCGGATGCGGTCATTCCAATTCATATCGTATCACCTCACCTTTATTATACTGCATCTACAGAGGCGGCGCAAGGACTTTGGAAAGAATTTCTGCATATTTTTTCATATAGCGATATTGATTTAGAAAAATATTGCTGATATAATAAAGGGGAGGTGAGAACATTGGTTCGGAAAATTCTGCACATCGACTGCAACTGCTTCTATGCGGCGGTAGAGATGCAGCGGCATCCGAAGCTGCGCGACAAGCCTTTGGCGGTGTGCGGCAGCGTGGAAGACCGCCATGGCATCGTGCTGACCGCAAACTATGTGGCAAAGCCGCGCGGAGTCAGGACCGGCATGGCGGTTTGGCAGGCCAAACAGGCTTGCCCGGAGCTGGTTGTCCTGCCACCCGATATGCCGGAATATATCCGGTTCTCACAAATGGCACGGGAAATTTATGAAGACTACAGTGACCAGATTGAGCCGTTCGGGTTGGACGAAAACTGGGTTGATGTGACCGGCAGCGTGGGCCTGTTCGGCAGCGCCATGACGATTGCGCGGGAAATCAGCGAGCGCATCCAATTTGAACTGGGCATTACGGTCAGCATCGGGGTTGCAAACAACAAAGTGACCGCAAAACTCGGCTCGGATTACCGCAAACCGAATGCCATTACGCGCATTGAACGCGATAATTACCGGGAAATCGTGTACCCGCTGCCGGTTGAGGATTTGTTGTACGTTGGACCTGCAACCCGGAAAAAGCTGAACCAGATGGGCGTTTTCACGATCGGGGAGCTGGCCGGGCTCCCGCTGGACATCCTGACCGCACGGTTTGGAAAAATAGGGCGGATACTTGCGATATTTGCACAGGGGAACGACATTTCGCCGGTCAAGCACACCGAACATACCGCAGTGGTTCAATCGGTCGGCAACAGTGCGACCACGCCGCGCGACCTGGTTTCTGACGAGGATGCCTGGATCATGATCCTGCTGCTTTCGGAGAGCGTTGCCCAGCGGATGCGGGAACTTGGCTCGCGCTGTACTGTTGTGGAGGTATCCGCCCGCGATGCAAAGCTGCAAACCTTTACCCGTCAGCAGAAACTGAAAACCCCGACCTGCGCCAGCCTGGAAATCGCACGGGCTGCGTTTGCGCTGTTCCGGAAAAGCTATACCTGGGGGCAGCCCATCCGCAGTATCGGCGTGCGCGGCGCAGGGCTGGTGACTGCTGACCAGCCGGTGCAGCTGTCGCTTTTCCAGGACGATTCGCGGCTCGAGAGATGGGAGAAAATTGACAAAGCGGTTGATGGAATCCGCGCCCGTTATGGATACGGCAGCATTTGCCGCGCTACGATGCAGGCCGACCCGCTGCTCGGTAAAATTAACCCGAAGGATGACCACATCGTCTATCCCGTAGGCTATTTTGGAGGCTAAGAAGAGGTTTTGTGCATGGAAGAACGTTTCAAACGCTATGTGCAGGTCGTTGTCCGGTTCGGCACGGACGGAAAATTGCGTCCGCTGGTCGTCGAATTTGACGACGTCCATCACTATAAAATCGATAGGATTTTAGATGTTCGGCGTGCTGCCTGCCAGAGCGTTGGCGGCGTGGGCGACCGCTATACCTGCCTGATCCGCGGGCAGGAATCCTATCTCTGGCTGGAAAAAGGGAGGTGGTTTGTGGCTGCAAAAGGAACTGATGCACAGTCAAGCGGTTAACAGACCGGATCTGCGCAGCACAATATCGCGGCTAGAAGAAGCGGAAGATGATATTTCCCGCAGCGAACGTCTGATGGAAACTGCTTCGGGTGGATGGTTCCCGGCGGTGCGGCACTTCGTCTTTGGAGAGGGCATGGCCGAAGCAGCCGTGCCGGATGCATACCCTGTGGAGTTCGATCGAGCGGCTCTGCCAGAAGGATTTCCTTACCGGGTAAAACTAGTACGCCATCCGGCCAGAAATCGAACTCGTTCTTGGGCTGGATTTCCACATGGCTACGTTATCGTCCTTGACGGGCGTCAGCCCACCTGCGTCCTCTGCCTTGCCCTGCGAAAATCCCGCTCCAAGCCCAAGTCCGCTTTCTGACTGGATGGATCACTAGAGCGGGAACTGAATTACAACTGAAGACAGGCAAACGCCCAGGCAACAAAGGTTGACCGGGCGTTTGTCCTTTTTCGGGATAGTTTTATTGTGTAGGTTGGTTTTAGCTGCTGGAATCTGCTGGCTTTGTTTCGGCAGGCTGGGACACAACTGGTGTAGCGGCAGAACCCCTGTTTTTCCTCTGAGGAGAGCGGCAGATGCACACCGCCAGGACAGCAAAAAACGGGATTGCCAGAATGCAGTAGGCCCAAACACAGCGCTGGCTGGCAGGGCCGAGACGGGACAGATACCAAACCTCATGGCCTTCGGAAAACATACGAAACCCACGCTGCGCAATGATGTTGAAAAGCACGGACACGGCTGTGGCAAGCACGGGCAGAAAGTACAGCGGATACCGCAGCCATTTTGCGCGTGGATAGGAAGGGAACAGTGCATTCCAAAGCCGGCGCAGCGGAAGCATGGACAGAAACGCAACGCAGGCGGGGACAAGCGGGGCAAGAACGTCTTGAAGCCGTGGTGGGGAATCCGTGAGGGAATAAATGATATTTCCTGTTTGGATCACATATCCGAACAGCAGAAGCTCGGCGGCCAGGAGCAGGGCAGAAGACTTTTTCGCAATAGGATACCGATGCGGGAAACGCCGTTTTACAGGTCGCAGCGCAATCAGTGAGACCCCGCTGAGAAGCAGCAGAGTACACCAGAGCTCGAATATCCCTTCGGTTCCAAATAATCCATCTGCAATACTTGCCGTCATGTGCCAGCAATCATATAGTACGTTTAGTATGTTCATTGCTTCTCCTAATCAGCAGAGGTTTTTTACGCTGCTGTCTTTATGGCCTTCCATAGACAGCTTTCCGGTTTTTTGATGAGTAGATGCTGCACTTGATTTCTCAGGTGTCTTTGTTTGGCAATTTCATTATAACATATCTTTTTATAAAATTCAACTGGTTAAATAAATTTTTTATTAAAAAATTTATTTCGTGAGATAAAGGAAATTAAAAGTGGGATGGGAGTGCAGACAGGAAGAGACAATGCAAAAAATCACCCTGTGTCTGTCAATTCTGCTGCCTGCTGGATAGATGATCATAAATCGGAGGGGGACAAGTTAACGGTTTTGCAGTCTGCATCTGACGCGCAGTCTTACCTGCTTAAGAAGTTTTTTTGCATGGCACAAAATTTTACGGTCGATTTACAAAATTTATGGAAAAACCTTTGCAATCTGGGTGGGGATACGGTAGAATAGAGGGAGAGCGGTGACACGCGGAAAACGGCGAAGGAGGGCAAACGAAAATGGAGAGGCAGTATAAAAGGGTGCTGATCAAGATCAGCGGCGAAGCGCTTGCGGGGGAGCGGCACTTCGGGCTGAATTTTGATGTGATCGGCCCAGTATGCGATGTGCTCAAGCGCTGCGTCGACCTGGGCTGTGAGGTTGGCATCGTGGTAGGCGGCGGCAACTTCTGGCGCGGGGTAAAGGACGGCGGCGGCAAGATGGAGCGTACGCGTGCTGACCATATGGGGATGCTGGCGACGACGATTAACTCGCTGGCGTTGGCGGACGCATTGGAGCAGCGCGGGGTCGAGGTACGGGTGCAGACGGCGATTGCGATGAACCAGATTGCGGAGCCGTACATCCGCAGCCGCGCGACGAACCATTTGAAGAAAGGCAGGGTCGTTATTTTCGCTTGCGGCACAGGCAATCCGTATTTTTCGACGGACACGGCGGCGGTGCTGCGTGCGGCGGAGATCAACGCGGAGGTCATCCTGCTTGCGAAGAATATTGACGGGGTATATGATTCCGACCCGGCGAAGAACCCGGACGCGAAGAAATACGACCGTTTGACGTATATGGATGTGCTTAACCAGGGGCTGGGCGTGATGGATACGACGGCAACATCGTTGTCGATGGACAACCATATCCCGATTTTGGTATTTGCGCTCAAGGACCCTGAGAATATTTACCGGGTGGTTACCGGGGAGCAGATTGGTACGCTTGTGAAGGAGGAAAACTGAACATGAGAGCAGACCTGAAACCGTATGAAGTGAAGATGAAGAAGACGCTGGATGTGCTGTCGAAGGATTTGGCGGCGATCCGTGCGGGGCGGGCGAACCCGCATGTGCTGGACAAGATCACGATTGACTATTATGGGACGGCTACTCCGCTGAACCAGGTGGCGGCGGTTGCGTCGCCGGACCCGCGGTCGCTGTCGATCCAGCCGTGGGACGCTAAGACGCTGAAGGCGATTGAGAAGGCGATCCAGGTTTCGGATTTGGGCATTAACCCGCAGAATGACGGCAAGCAGATCCGGCTGACTTTCCCGCCGCTGACGGAGGACCGGCGCAAGGAGCTGATTAAGCAGGTTTCGAAGATCGGCGAGGAATCGAAGGTGGCGCTGCGCAACATCCGGCGGGATGCGATCGACAAGTGCAAGGCTGCGACAAAGAAGTCGGAGATGACCGAGGACGAGCAGAAGGACGCCGAAAAGAAGATGCAGGAGATGACGGACAAGTACGTTAAGGAGATCGATGGCATGACGGCGAAGAAGTCGAAGGAGCTCGCTGAGGTGTGACGCCGTGGCTCTGCCCCGGAGCCCAGTCCTACGCGGACGGCGCCGTGGCTCTGCCCCGGACCCCGGTCCTACGCGGACGGCTGCCGGGGCTCTGCCCCGGACCCCGGTCCTGCGCGGACGGCGCCAAAGGGACCAGTCCCTTTGGAATCCCTTTCGTCGCCTGCGGGCGGGACGGGGAAGTTGGGTCTGCTGCTTTGATTACTGCGGTGCAGCGTCCCAGTCCGCCAGAACGACGGCGGGCTGGGACGGGCAATCTTGTTTGATATGGAAACCCCTTGCATTACAGCATAAGCCGCGTGAGAACGCGAAAAATCCGGGCGGCGTTTCGCCGCCCCTTTTCTTGGGAGTATTAGAAAGAGTTATGGCTTTGTTTGGTTTTGGAAAGCCCGCCGCCCCGCAGGAGCGGCAAGTGCCCCGGCATATTGCCGTTACGATGGACGGCAACGGTCGCTGGGCGAAAAAGCGCGGCCTGCCCCGTTCGGCGGGCCATGCGGTCGGCGCAGAGACCTTTCGCACCATTGCGACCTACTGCAAGGACATTGGTGTGCAGTATTTTACTGTTTATGCGTTGTCGACTGAGAACTGGAAACGCCCCAAAGAAGAAGTGGATGCGCTGATGGAGCTGTTCCGCAAGTATCTCCGCGAGGCGGCGGAGACCATGGCCGAACGCGGAGTTGCTGTGCGCGTGCTGGGTAACTGCACCCCGCTGCCTGATGACATCAAGGCGCTGATCGGTGAGACGGAGCGGATTGCAGATACGCTGGGAGAAGGCGCAGCTACAGCCTCCTTGTGTATCAATTACGGCGGACGCAATGAGATTACCAACGCGGCAAGGCGGGTTGCAGAACGCGTGCGCGCCGGCACGCTGGATCCTAAGGACATTACCGAGGAGACGATCGGGGCGGAGCTGTATACCGCGCATCTGCCCGATCCCGACCTGATTATCCGTCCGTCTGGGGAGATCCGGCTGTCAAATTTCCTGCTTTGGCAGAGCGCTTATGCAGAATACTATTTTACCCCCATCCTCTGGCCGGATTTTACCACGCGTGACCTTGATGATGCGATTGACGATTTCAACCGCCGCAGCCGCCGTTTTGGAGGTGTCAAATGAAAACAAGGATTGCCTTTGGCGTTTGCGGGTTCGCATTTGTCCTGCTGGCGCTGTATGTGTTCCCGCCGGTTGTGCTGTATTTGTGCGTGTCGGCCCTGTGCGGTCTGGCGTGTTATGAGCTCATTGGCTCGACCGGCCTTGTCCGTGAGCGCGCGGTCGTTACGCTGTGTACCGCGCTTGCGGTTGTGTATGCAGTCAGTGAGATCTGGTTGTCGAGCGCGGTGGTCTCCGAGCTGGTTTCGCTTGCAATACTGATATCACTATTCCTGCATTTGCTGCATAAGCACGAAAAAATGGACTTTTCCCAGCTGGCCTGCGCCTATTTTGGCACGGTTGTGCTGCCAACGTTGCTGTTGTCGCTGGTGCGGATTTTTGATATGCGGGGCGGTGAATTGCTGGTGCTTCTGCCGCTGGTGGCGGCGTGGGGGTCGGATACCTTCGCTTATTTCACCGGCGTGCTGTTCGGCAGGCATAAGCTTGCGCCGCTGATCAGCCCTAAAAAAACGGTGGAGGGCTCTGTTGGCGGAGTGGCCGGCGCAGTCATACTCATGATCGGTGCGGTAGCGCTGTTCAACCATCATTCGGCGATCGACCTGCCATATTGGGTGGCTGCGGTTTTGGGGGCGTGCGGCGCGGTGGTAGGACAGCTGGGTGATCTTGCGTTCTCGATTATCAAGCGCCAGACCGGCATTAAGGATTACGGCCGGATTTTCCCTGGGCATGGCGGTGTGCTTGACCGATTTGACAGCGTTATATTCGTTGCGCCGGTTGTAGAACTGCTTTTGCGGCTGCTTTCCGCAAATGCACAGTGAATCCCATAAATCAAGACGCACTGCGGTGCGCAGGAACGGCTAACCACGCACAAATCCCCCGCCGCAGCGGGACTAAAGTTTTTACTCGATTTTTTTACAAAAAAATCGCGGGTGCAGGGCAGAGCCCTGCCGCCTGTCCGGCGTGAGGACGCCCTAGGGCGAGAAGCAGGGAAAAGCTTCCTATAAGTGCAGGCATAAAATAAAGCTAAAGGACTATAATGATGAAGAAGAGAATTGCGATTTTGGGGTCGACGGGCTCGATTGGGACACAGACAGTCGACATTTTAGATTCAGTCGATGTGGATGTAGCTGCCCTGACCACCAATCGGAATGTGAAATTAATAGAACAGCAGGCGCGGAAGCTGCACCCGCAGCTGGTTGCGGCCTGTGATGAAAAAGCAGCGCTGGAGCTGCGCACGGCGCTTGCTGATACGGATATCGAAGTCTGCGCAGGCACCGAAGGGCTGATCCGGGCGGCAACAATGGAAACAGCGGACGTGGTTGTAACCGCAGTGGTCGGCATGGTTGGCCTTCTGCCCACACTGAAAGCCATTGAAGCAGGTAAGGACATCGCGCTGGCGAACAAAGAAACGCTTGTTTGCGCTGGCGAACTGGTCATGCAGGCGGCACAGGAACACGGCGTGCGCATCCTGCCAGTCGATTCCGAGCACTCCGCGATTTTCCAGTGCGCACAGGCGCGCGGTGAAAATCCCCTTTCCAAAATCATCCTGACCGCTTCCGGCGGGCCGTTCTTCGGCAAAACAAGGGCCGAATTGGAGCATGTGACCCGGGAACAGGCGCTGCACCACCCCAACTGGAACATGGGCGCAAAGATTACCATTGATTCCGCAACAATGTTTAATAAAGGTCTTGAGCTGATCGAAGCCATGTGGCTCTATCAGATGCCGCCGGAGGAGATCGAAATCGTTATCCACCGTGAATCGATCGTGCATTCTCTGGTGGAGTTTGCCGACGGCGCTGTGCTCGCCCAGCTTGGCCTGCCGGATATGCGGCTGCCGATCCAATACGCACTGACTTACCCGGCTCGGGTGCCATGCAAGGTGCCGCGCCTTTCGCTTGCGGAGGTCGGAAAGCTGACCTTTTTTGCGCCCGACGAGCAGGCGTTCCCAGCCCTGCGGATCGCGCGGACAGCAGCAGGGGAGGGCGGCAGCGCCTGTGCAGTGATGAACGGCGCAAACGAAGCGGCGGTCGACCTGTTCCTGCGTGACAAAATCGGTTTTTTGGAGATCCCGGCGCTGGTGGAGCGCGCGCTGGCGGACGTGCCGCGAAGCGGCGCGCTGACGCTTGAGCGCGTACTTGAGTCCGACGTGCTGGCACGGGAAACGGTTTATTCTGCGAGGTGACAAAATGCAAACGTTTTTCACGCTTTTGCTGGCGATACTGGGGTTCAGCGTGCTGATCCTGGTACACGAAGCGGGGCACTGCATCGCGGCAAAGCTCTGCGGCGTGCAGGTCAATGAATTCTGGCTGGGCATGGGGCCGTCGCTGGTGAGCAAACGGATCGGCGAAACGGTATATTGCCTGAAGCTGTTCCCGATCGGCGGCGCATGCGTGATGGAGGGTGAAGACCTGCTGGAAAACCCGGGGTTTATCCCTTCGCCGCGCTCGTTCCCGCGGGCAAAACGCTGGAAACGCTTTGTCATTCTGGTGGCGGGCGTTGCCATGAATTTCCTGATCGGATATTTGATCATGCTGGTGCTGTACTTTGTCAGCAATCCTGGCATCAGCTTCCTGCGGGTCGCGCGGGCAGCGATGCTGCACTCTGTGGATTATGCGCAGCTGGTCTGGCGGTCGCTGTATGAGCTTGTGACCGGATCGGTGGGGATGGATCAGCTTTCCGGGCCCGTCGGCGTAACCGGCGCGATGATGGATATGGTCGTAAATTATGGGTTCAAGCAGTATGCGGCACTGGTAGCGTTTATTTCGGTTAACCTGGGTGTGATGAATCTGCTGCCGATCCCTGGCCTGGACGGTGGGCGCATCCTGTTCCTGCTTATTGAAGCAGTGCGGCGCAAGCCCATGCGGCAGGAGATCGAGGGGTATATTAACGCGGCGTTCATGCTTGCGCTGTTCGCAGTGATTATCTACGCGACGGGAAACGATATCATGCGGATGATTGCGCGTTAGCCCGGATAAAGGGATAAATTTCTGTAATAAGTAAGCACGTACTCGTGGAAAGATGAAAATAGCGAATGGAATAAACGATGGTCATGAAAATAACGAATGATCAAAAGGGATTGGCAGAAGAAATAAGCAAGCTGCAAGGGGTAATCTTCCGTTTGGAACAGCCGGAGGATTTTTGTGCAGTTGAGGAGCTGGTGCGGGATGCGTTCTGGAACCTGTTTGTACCGGGTTGCTGCGAGCACTATTTGACGCATATCCTGCGGGAAAGCAAGGCGTTTCTTCCGGAACTGGATTTTGTCGCGGTGCTGGACGGCAATCCGATCGGCTGCGTGATGGCAGCGAAGGGCGTGATCGAATGTGACAGCGGTGCGCGCCGGGAAGTCGTAACAGTCGGCCCAATTGCAGTCGCGCCAGCATATCAACGGCAAGGCGTCGGAGGGCAGCTGTTGGGGCATGTGAAACGCGCGGCTCGTTCGCTGGGATATGAGGCGCTGCTTCTGTGTGGCGATCCGAATTATTATGGGAAGCAAGGTTTTTTGCCTGCGGAACGGTTTGGTATCCGAACGGATGATAACCATTATGCGGCGGCGCTGCAAGCCTTCCCTCTCTCAGAAGGGGCACTGCAGGGGGCCAGCGGTCGTTACCGGGAGGATGAGGTGTATTTTGTCGAGGAAGCCGCAGTGGAAGCCTTTGACAGACAGTTCCCGCCAAGGGAGCAGGCCAGCGGGACGGAAAGCCAGAAAAGATTTCAGGAAATCGTTTCCATGCGAAAAGCGGCAGAGTGATATAGATTAAAAATTCGGATCAAAAATACAAAAACATGAAAAAAACAGATGAAAAAGAAGGGGTTCCCATGACAAAGCAGATTCAAATCGGCAGCGTCCCAATTGGCGGCGGCGCGCCCATTGCGGTACAGTCCATGACAAACACGGACACACGCGACGCAGCAGCGACTCTGGTTCAGATTGACGCACTGGCGGCGGCGGGATGCCAGATTGTGCGCTGCGCCGTCCCGGACATGGAGGCGGCGCACGCTTTGGGCGAAATCTGCGAAAAATCGCCTATTCCAGTGGTTGCAGACATCCATTTCGATTACAAGCTTGCGCTGGAAGCAATTGCGGCGGGCGTACATAAAATACGCCTGAACCCTGGCAACATCGGTTCGGACGATAAGGTCAAGGCGGTTGTTGACGCGGCACGGTTAAAGCATATCCCGATCCGGATTGGCGTTAACTCTGGCTCGGTTGAGCGTGAAATCCTTGCGAAATACGGCTCGCCGTGTGTGGAAGCGCTGGTGGAAAGCGCAATGTACCATGTAAATCTGCTGCAAAAATTTGATTTCGACGATATTTGCGTGTCAATCAAATCTTCGTCCGTCCCCTATACCATGCGGGCCTATCAGGTGATGCATGAGCAGACAAATTATCCGCTGCATCTTGGGGTGACCGAAGCGGGCACTGAATATATGGGTACGATCAAGTCAGCGGCGGGCATTGGCGGGCTGCTGGCGCTGGGGATCGGTGATACGATCCGTGTTTCGCTGACCGATGATCCGGTGAAGGAGATCGGCGCAGCTTTTGCGATTTTGAAGGCGGTAGGGCTGAATGAGGACGGAATCAATGTTGTCTCCTGCCCGACTTGTGGCCGTACTCGAATTGATTTAATCGGGATCGCTCACGAGGTTGAACGCCGAACCGCGTCTATTCAGGGCAAGAAACTCAAGGTTGCGGTGATGGGCTGCGTGGTAAACGGCCCTGGGGAAGCGCGGGATGCAGATCTCGGTATCGCGGGCGGCGACGGCGAGGGGCTGATTTTCCGTCATGGTGAAATTCTACGTAAGGTTCCGCAGGAGCGGTTGGTAGATGAACTTATGAAAGAGATCGAGCAGTTTCAGCCATAATATTTCCTGAAATTTTAAGATAAACCGTTTCTTTTTTCGTCCCGCCCGCAGGCGTGATGAAGTTTTTACTCGATTTTTTTACAAAAAAATCGCGGGAGTCCAGAGGGCGGAGCCCTTTGGCGCTGCCCGAGGAGGGCC
>QXXE01000100.1 GCA_009911355.1 Clostridiaceae bacterium
ACTCAAAGATATCTTCTCCGCTTTCCATATCCCTCTTCCTGTAGGTTAAAATCTTCGCGGGATTTTAGGATACAAAAAAGGCTGACCGAGAAAGTCCTTGCCATTAACAGGAGCAGTCAAACCAAGGAGGGGTTTGCCCAGTCCATGAAAGAACTGTTCCGGGAGTATGACAGCAAGCCGTTTTTGTATAACGTCAACACGCCGGATTTTCAGTCTTTCGTGACAAAACTCCCAGAAGAAACCATGCAAAAAATCAAGTTTGATAGCTTTGAGTTTTTCAAGCAGGCTGTCCAGGCCGCAAATCTCACTTTGAAGGTGGAACCGTCCCAGGCATATGGGATTTTGAGTGCTCTGCTGTCAACTATTAACGCAAAAGAAACGCTGGCTGTCACCTGTGATTATTTCGCCGTCTTTGACCGTATGGCAGATATTCTTGTGAGCAGTATCTTTGAGTAAAGGAGCTTTCATGGAAACATTCGAGTACAAAACCGTCACTGTGGACTGTAAGGACATGGAACATTCCCAGGACAAGCTGACCGCGCAGTTAAACCGCTGGGGCAAAGAGGGCTGGGAACTGGTGTCCTCCCTCACCCACCCCTACCTGGGCAGCTCGCAGTATTCTCTTGTGGGCCTCGCCCATCGGGTCACGCTGATTTTCAAGCGGCTGAACCAATCCGGGGAGGCGGCGCAGGCATGACCTATGCAGTTGAAACCTGCCATCTATCCAAAAGTATTGACGGAAACGCCATACTGAACGATATAACCATGGGTGTGAAACAGGGGGAGATTTACGGATTTTTAGGCGCAAACGGCGCTGGTAAAACCTCGCTGATGAAAACGCTCTATCACATCATCACCCCGGATGCCGGAACGATTACCCTATTGGGGGAGCGCATTGAAAAGGGAAACCACCCTGTTTTCTCCCGGATTGGGAGCATGATAGAAAGCCCAGTTTTTTATCAGCATTTGAGCGCCCGCGAAAATCTGGAGCTGCATTGCGGCTACATGGGCGCAGGCCATGAACGCATCGGGGAAACGCTGGCGATGCTGGGCCTCTCGGAAACAGGCGGCAAAGCGGTGGGGAAATTTTCTTTAGGTATGAAACAGCGGCTTGCCATTGCAAGGGCCTTTCTGACAAGGCCGGAGCTGCTCATTCTGGACGAGCCAATCAACGGTTTAGACCCCCAGGGTATTCTTGAAGTCCGGGAACTTCTCCGGCAAATCAACCGGGAGTACCACACGAGCATTTTAATCTCCAGTCATATCCTGGACGAACTATCCAAAATCGCGGACACTATCGGTATCATAGACCACGGCTCCATGCTTGCGGAAATATCCATGGCGGAAATTGAGAAAAAGGGCATGAACCTTGAAACCTACTATTTGGAATTGCTGGGAGGGGGTAAAAGCGGTGCTAAACCTCATTAAGCTGGAATTGAAAAGGGTTTCTCTCAAATCACATTTCATCGGACTGCTGGCCGCAAATATCGTGATTGCCCTGTTGAGCGCGTTTACATCCTCCCTCTTGAACGCAGGCGGCGGGGTTGCTGTGACCGGCCTGCCGCCCGCGCAGTTGGATACGCTGACGCTGGCAATCATGCTTGTGCGGGCTGCGCTGATCGTTTGGGAGGCGGTTTTGATTTCGGTATTTGTCGTGGAAGAATACCGAAACAAAACGATAAACCTACTCTTTACCTATCCTGTCCAGCGCGGGAAATTGATTGCTGTGAAAATCATTTTGATATGCGGCGTCATGCTCCTGTTTCACGTGCTGTCCGGCGTTTTTCAATTTACCTGCTTGTCCGTTGTAAGCAAATATTTCCCCTTTGTCACTGTCAGCCCTGCAAATCTAATGACACAAGCTGTCACAGCATTGTCGTCTGTTTTGCTGGGCCTGCTCCCACTCTACATCGGCATGATAAAGAAGTCCACGATTGCGACCATCGTTTCATCTTTTGCTATCGCCGCCATCGTTTCCAATTCCCAGGGCAGCGGCGCAGGGCTGATGTCCATTCCGATTGCGGCTATCGTGTTTGGTGTGATCGGCGCGGGCTTTTCCGCAATCACCGTCCACAAAATGGTTTCTTCTGATTTGAGCAACTGACAGAAAGGAGGCGGCTAAATGAATTTTCCCATTCCCAGCTTTATTCCCGTTCCCGGTGCGGAAACGATGCAGCTTATCTCAATCGTTTCGTTGATCGTCGGCATCTGCGTTACGGTTGTGGGGGTGCTTTTCCTGTTCTTAAATAAGAGAAAAGGGAAAAAGAAGAACACGCTTGCATGGATTTTAATTTGTGTCGGCGTACTGCTTATAGCCAATCATGGCATACAACTGATTTTTAGGAGGTAAGACAATGGTAAAAGAAGTCAATCATGCCTGCGAAAAGCTGAATGAAAAGCTGGGGATTTCGGTATCGCTCCCCAACCCCAAAAAGAAAACGCTGAAAGCGGCCTCGGTGTGCAATTTTGCTGTCGGCGCTGGCCTGGTGGCGGCGGGCGTTGTGTTTCCGTCCAAGTGGTGCGCTGTGCTGGGTGGCCTCGGCATCATCAGCAGCGTTGTACTGCGCCACGAAAGCGGCAGCAGAAAAGATGAACAGTGATACCGCCAAGGGAAGTTTTGAATGGCTGCTATGCCCTGTGTGCGGCAGTAAGACCCGTATCAAAATGCGTTCCGATACGGAGTTGATAAATTTCCCCCTGTTCTGCCCCAAATGCCGGAAAGAAACGCTCATTCATGTAGAAAAATTTAAGGTTTCAGTTATCACAGAGCCAGACGCACAGACGCAGAGCCGATAACACGCAGATGTAAAATGCGGTTATCGGCTCTTTTGCTTTGAAAGGACACGGCAACCGTTAGGAGGTATTGCCGTGTCCTCTTTATTGTGTAAACTACGGTCAAAAAAAGCCTGCCCCCTACGGTGGCGAATATTACCCAGGCTTGCGAAAATAGTCGTTTTCCGTCTGCCTATACAATCTCTTCCAACGCCCGAATAGCCTTGTGCTGTTCGGGTGCTTTTGTTTTTTCCGAGGGCCACTCCATCTGGCCCCGGTGTCGAGGTCCGCCCCTCCTGTTCAGATTTCGCTTACCCCAAATCTGAACAGGAGGACAACAAGATGGAGATCACCATCAAAAGATACAGCCGCAAGCTGACCTATGAGGACGCCGCCACCCTGGACGAGTTCTGGGAGCTGGCCAAGCGCACTGAGCGGAGCCTTGACCGGGAGCAGCGGCGGCACTGGGACGGGCGTGAATGTGACGAGTACATAATTGCCGCCCAGGGCGTTCTGCCCTACTGCGCCACCCCGGAGGAATTGGTCTGCCAGCGGGAAACACTGGATGAAATTCTGGCGGTGCTGGCCCTCTGCACGCCTACCCAGCGGGAGCGGTTTCTGCTCTATGCGCTGTACGATTTCAGCTATGCAGAGATTGGGCGGATGTGCGGCTGCTCCAAGGCCGCAGTCCATGAGAGCATCGAGGGTGTTCGGAAAAAGTTTTTCAAATTTTTCCGCTGATCGCCCTGACGATCACCCCGGCATGATGGCTACCAGGTGAGGGGCAACTGCCCCATCACCGGGAGGGACAAGCTGCTCCGGCGGCTTGTTCCTCCTATGCCAAGGAGGTCAAGATGTCCGCGATAAATCTGCTTCAACAAGAGTGCGTCCGTTTCTTACGGCGCACTTATACACCGTTCCGGTGTCGTGCGCCCTGCCTGGGGCGTTGCGTCCTTCGGACGCGATGGGGAGCTGCACTCCCCAAACCCCTTGCACACCCGCAGGAAAGGAACACCCGCTTTGCGTCTGTTCCTTTCCTGCGGGTCAGGTATCGCCAGCGTCAGATTGGCACTCACGTTAAAAACACAAATCTGACGCTTTTAGGATTTTGCAGAGGGAGCGTGTGAAATGGGCGCATCCGAAATCCCACACATGACCTATCAACAGTACCGGACGGCCCGGAGGCTGGTGCGGGAGTGCTGCAACTACGATTGCGGAAACTGTCTGCTCCTGGACAACGGCGAGGAATGTGTCTGTCCGCAGAGCATTACCTACTCCCTAATCTGCAAATGGTTCCGCGCCGCCGTCCTTCCCCTGGACGCTGGCCTGTGCGCCGCGCTGTTCCCGGCCCCCGCTGTCAGACGGCGGCGCTGCCGGGAGTGCGGGAGGCCGTTTGCCCCATCCAAGCACAACACCCTCTACTGCTCCACCTGTGCCGCAGAACGTGCCAAACGGAGCAAGCGGGCCTGGGCAAAGAAAAACCGGGCTGATGCGTAGAAAAAGTACCCTCTGAAAATGCCGTAATATCAGGGCTTTCAAGACCGCCCTCAACGGGGGCCTGGTACATTTCCTTTCCGCCCCCGAAAACGGGCCTCTAACGGCCCACAGCGGCGGTCTGACAGCCCCACACCAAGGAGGCTAACCATGACCGACTACATGATGATAACTACCGAATTGCCGCCCTATTTCTTCTTCCCCTGGTTCCTGCTGGACATGGGCTTGACCCTTACCGCCAAGTTGACCTATGCCCTTTTGCTTGACCGGGCGCGGCTGTCCCAGCTCAACGGGTGGACGGACGAGGCCGGGAGAGTTTACATCATCTTCCCGATTGAGAAAATAGCCGAAATGCTCGGCAAGAGCATGACTACCGCCAAGAACGTATTGGCGGAATTAGAGGCGGCGGGGCTGATTGAGCGCAGGCGGCAGCAGTTCTCCAAGCCCAATCATATCTATGTGAAACTGCCTGATGGACAAAGATTTAGCCACCCCTGATGGATAAAAACTTGTCCTTCACCATGGCCGGAAAATTGTTCTTGTAATAGGGCAGAAATCCGGCTGACGCAGGCAAAAAAGCTGGCCCCTAATAAGAACTATAAGAACAATAACAAGTATAAACAAAACGAGTGTGAGTAAATAGCGCCCACTTTTCGGACAAATGTCCACCATGAAAATTTTGAAAACAAGGAGTTGCCTATGGAGCATATCAGCTACAAGAAACAGACCGAGATTGTCAATTTCCAGGGCCGGGAAATCCCTCTGGAAAACCTCACGCCCATTCTCACCCCGGAGCAGGAGACGGTGAAGCGCCGGGAGTTGGAGCAGCGGCTCTATGAGGTGTTCCGCAAGTACGCCAGCCACCGGCAGACGGAGGAACCGGCCAGCTAAATTTTCGCCGCGCCGTTGCTTTGCGGGGCTGCTGATGGTATAATCATAGCGTCAGCAGCTCCGTTTCTTTTCAGAAAGGGAGCGCAAAATGAACAATCGAATTGACGCAATTTATGCAAGACAGTCCATCGACAAGAAAGATAGTATTTCTATCGAAAGTCAGATTGAGTTTTGCAAATACGAATTGAGAGGCGGGAGTTGTAAGGAATATCAAGACAAGGGTTACAGCGGCAAGAATACGGATAGGCCCCAGTTTCAAATGCTGGTGGAGGACATCAAGCGCGGGCTGATCGCCAGGGTAGTCGTTTACAAGCTCGACCGCATCAGCCGTTCCATTCTGGACTTCGCAAACATGATGGCTTTGTTCCAGGAATACAACGTAGAGTTCATATCCTCCACAGAGAAGTTCGACACGTCCACACCGATGGGCCGGGCGATGCTGAACATCTGCATTGTGTTCGCACAGTTAGAGCGTGAAACCATCCAGAAGCGAGTGCAGGACGCATGGTATGCCCGGTGTCAGCGAGGTTTCAAAATGGGAGGACGAGCGCCTTATGGATTTCGGACGGAGCCTATCATCATTGACGGCATCCATACCAAGAAGCTGGTAATTGAACCAACTGAGGCGGCGTTTGTTCGCAAGATGTACGATATGTACATCGACCCTCGCATTTCGCTCCACGATATCGCCACCCAGCTTACGGCCCAAGGTGTGAGGTCATTCTTTGGAAAGCCGTTTTCCAGGTCAACGATCAGCCTTATCCTCCGCAATCCAATTTACGCAATGGCTGACCTGGATATATACGAGTTTTTCAAAAGTCAGGGGACGGAGATTTACAACGATGCCGCCGATTTCGTAGGGACAAACGGCTGCTACTACTATCGGAGCAAGGGCAGCACCGATAACAAGCACAAGTATCTGCAAGGCCAGATGTTGGTGCTGGCCCCCAGCGAGGGCTTCATCCCGTCTGAGTTGTGGCTTCGGGTGCGAAAGAAAATTATGGCAAGCCAAAGTTACCAGCCCGCGAGGAAAGCCCGCCATTCGTGGATGGCCGGGAAAATCAAGTGTGGCAACTGCGGCTACGCTCTGATGGCAGCTCATTCTTGTGGGCATCTCTATTTTCGCTGCTCGAAGCACGCAGAAAATAAATCCTGCCCTGGCTGTGGTGCTGTCCGGCTCCACGATTTGGAAGAATTAGTTTACCAGCAGATGGTGAAGAAGCTGGAGAACTACAAAACGCTGACGGGCCGCAAAAAGAAAAGAGCCGCCAGCCCGAAGCTGACGGCAAAGCAGATGGAGCTGGCCCAAGTGGAAAGCGAGATTGAAAAGCTGTTGGACACGCTGACGGGCGCGACCCCGGTGCTGATCTCCTACGCCAACACCAAGATTGAGGAATTGGACAGCCGCCGCCAGGCCCTTGCCAGCGAGATTGCCAAGCTGACCGCCGAGGCCGTATCCCCGGAGCAGATTGACACGATTTCCAATTACCTGGATGATTGGGAAAATGTCAGCTTTGAGGACAAGCAGCGGGTGGTGGATTTGATGATTACCGTTATTCGCGCCACCAGTGAGAAGCTGCAAATTGAATGGAAAATCTGACGGCGGGCATACCGTCAGGCCATTATTCTTTTATGCCCTTGTCCAGTGTAGTTCCGTGTACATTCCCACTTGTAAGTAGTTCCGCCCTAACCGTGACATATCCTTTACGATAACCGTTCCCACAAGCCCCGCTTCAATGTCGGCAAGCATGGACTGGAAGCCGGGTCTTTGGAAATTTGCCCCGGAGAATCCGTCGTCCGTGTACCATTTGAGGTTGGAAAAGCCGTTCTGTTTTGCGTAGGCTTCAAGGATTCGCTTCTGGTTGCTTATGGAGTTGGATTCGCCTTGAAGCGTGTCCTCGTGCGACAATCTCGGATATAGGGCGGTAATCAGTTTTTGGGTGGTCTGTCTTGGCATAATGTCCTCCGTTTCCGACAGCCAGTCCCACTATTCCGTAGGCTTAGTATACCATAGGGCGGGGCTGTCTGTACAGTCCTTTTTGCTTCTTTATGTCGAAAAATATCACGGTTTTTTGTTACGGTTTATAGCAAGTAGCTTATTATAGAAAATATCAAATTTTTATGCTATACTTTAGTTCGTTACAAAGTGACAAACTAAATCTACGGGGGCAACACATGGACGCACAAGTTTTTTGGGATGTTATCGGCAATTACAACAGACAAACATGGATAATCCAAATTGCATTACTCGTTTTTTTACTCATAGCGGTTGCTTTGTCCTATACAAAAAAAATAAAGTGGGCGGCAAAATTCTCGCTTGGGATTATTAACCTCTTCATAGGCATTGGATTTTTCGCTTGGTATGGAACAGAGCCTATTCAGAAATTTTTTGCATTTCCCTTGTATATCACTTGCGGTGTTCTGTTCCTATACGAAAGTCTGCATAACAAGGACGATATACTCAAAACACCTACCGCATTTCAGATGTTTCTACTGGTGCTTTATTTAGCGTACCCTTTTGTTTCCATTCTTTTAGGTAATTCTTTCCCGCAAATGGTAACATACATCATGCCTTGCCCCGTAATCAGCATAAGCATGACGGTTTATGCTGGCTATAAAAGAAAAAACAATCTGCTCCTCGCTTTACTGACCATATGGGGATTGACCGGAATAAAATCAGTCATCTTCAATGCCTATGAAGATATAATTCTACTGATTTGCGGTTTGTATGGTATCGTGCTGCTGGCAAATGAAATACGGCAATCAAGCAAGAAATAAACATGGTGTCATTTATTACTATTCCAGCGGTCACGCTCCACGGCATGACCGCTTTTCCATGCCACAACTTAGGCGGTAAAAGGCGGCTTGTGTCCGGCTGCGCTTTCGGCTTCCAGCACTTTCATCATCTTGTCGGCGGCGGTGGCGGTAGTGCCTTGTTTGAAGTAGCCGGAAACCACAAGGACGGTGTTCCCCCGGCGTACCTCGGTCACGCAATCCGGGCGGCGGGCGGTGGTGGCGGTGCTTTTCTTGGGCGTGTCGGTCATAGGCAAATCTCCTTTCCGTTCAGCAGCTTTTTAAGGCGTTCCATTTTCTCCCTTGCTCTGGCTTTCCTGAAATTCTCCCCGGTAATGCAGACGGGGGTACACATTTCCGTAAGGCGGTCATAAATGCGGGCGTGGGCGGTGTCCTCCGGGTTCTGCAATTCTTCCAGCGTCAAATTTGTTGTCACGATTAAGGGCTTGCCGCTTCGGTATCGGCTGTCTATCACGTTGTAAACCTGTTCAAGCCCGTATTCCGTGCCACGCTCCATGCCGAAATCGTCAAGGATAAGCAGAGGGAAGCTGCAAAGGCGGGCTATGTACTCGTTCCTGTCCTTATAGCTGGCGGCAAGGTCGTTGAGTATCAAGGCAAAGTTTGTCATGCACACGGAAACCTCTTTCTCCATGAGGGCGTTGGCGATACACCCGGCGAAATAGCTTTTGCCTGTGCCTACCATGCCCCATAACAGATAACCGATATTCCCGGCTTTCATTTCCTCCCAACACTCCACATAAGCATGGGCTTTGTGCATTTGGGGGCATTTCCCGTTGTCGTTTTCAAACGTCCATTCCCGCATAGCCGGGTCTGTAAATCCCTTTCGTTTCAGCCGTTCCACTTCCTCCCGGTGCTTATATTCCCGGTGGCTGGCTTCCAGCGTTTCCCGGCGTTTTCTCTGGCAGTCACATTCTTTGGGGTGGCGGTCACGTCCAAAAAAGGTCTTGCCCTCCGGGAAGTAGGCTTCTTTGGGCTGGCGGCAGCTCCCGCAATATAAAAGCCCGTCCTCCCCGATATAGTCCTCCAGCTCTGCTTCCTGTGCCGTGGCAAGCCGGAAAATGGCGTTATCGTAATCACTCATAAAATCGTCCTCCTTGTTCATGGTCTTTTACGCCCTGTTTACGGGGCGTTGTGTCTATGCGGTCAAAGGCTCTCGCCCTCCTTGTAGGAATAATCGGGGATTCCTTTCTTTCCTGTGCCTTTCCTGTCACGTTTTGCCCACATACGGACAGCGGCGGCATGGTTGGCGTACACTTTCCCGTAGGCGGCTATGTACTCGCTCAATTCCTCAATGAACCGTTCCAGCCTGTCCGGGTATTCCCCTTTCAGCTCCGCATACTCGGATTCGGAGAGGAAAAGGTTTTTATATCTGCCAAAGGGTGCGGGCTGCTCCCCACTCACTCCTTTTCGTTGGTTCTCTTTTAGTTGGTTTATAGTAAGTTGGTTAGGGGTCGGTTTTCCGTCCAACGCAAAGGTCGCTTTTCCGTCCTTATGAGGGTCGCTTTTCCGGCTATCAGAGGGTCGGTTTTCCGGCTGTATGGCGGTCATATGGTCGGAAAACTGTACCACTGGCATTTGCGGTATTTTTATATAAAGGCGGTTGGGTGCGGAGAAGCCCCGGCGTTCCCTCACCAGAAGCCCGGCAGCGTCCAGCTCGTTCAGTGCGCTTTTTATGGCGGTGCTGCCTTTATCCAGCATTTCCGTTATCTCCGAAACGGGATAGACAATATACGTCCTGCCCTCGCTGTCCTGCCAGCCGTTCTTCTGTGAGAGGGTGGAACGGTCAAGAAGCAGCCCATAGAGCAGCCTTGCGGTATGCGACAAGTCCATTTTCAGCAGAAAATAGGGATAGGGCAGAAAACGGGGCAATATGGTGTCTGCTGTGATGTAATCGGTTATGGTTCTCACCTCCTGTCTGTGGCTTCCTGTTACGCAGTTAAAACGGCATTTTCGGGGGTAAAGGATAAATGTATCGGCTACCCTTTGAGGGCGGTCAAAAAAGCCTTGATTTACGGGCTTCTTTCATAGCCTAAATGCGTAGAAAGGTGGTATCTTTTCCGCTGTCTGTCGGCTTCTTTCCGGCGGCGCACTCTTGCGGCGCAATCCGGGCAGTATTTCCCCCGGTTTGACTTGGGGAGAAAATACCCGCCGCACTCGGTACAGCGTTTCCTGTCTGCCCGGTGGAGTAAGGCGGCTTCCAGTTTCCCGTCCAGCGGCAGAACGGCGGTAATGAACCAGCGGCAGATAAGCGAATAGCTGATACTCTGGACGCATACACAAGGCTCTCCATTATCCAGCACAATGCAGTTGCCGTTATCGTAGTTACAGCACTCATGCACAAGACGGCGGGCGGCTCTGTACTGCTGGTAGTCCATGTAGGGGCGTTTACCGTTCATTTTCCCGCCCCTTTCCCCGTTCCGGCTCACGGCGCAATATTTTGTCAAGATTGCTTTTCACGGTCTGCAATTCCCGGACGTTCTCTTTCTTCTCCCGGTACTCGTTGTAAAGGGCGTTTTTCTCTTTGGTAAGCTGCTCAATCTCCGTTTGTAAGGTCTTGGAAGCTGGCAGCTTGGAGATTCCCTGTGCCTTAAAATACCGGGCGGCAGATTCGGAAATGATAAATTCGCTTTCATGCTGTTCCCGGTAGGCTCGCTTTGCTTTCTCCGTTTTCTGCGCCCGCAGTCCGTCACGGGCTGGCTTGGTCTTGATATACGCCAATAGCTGTTTCTGCAAGTCCTTTTTCTCCCGCAAAGTGCTTTCCACGGCTTTCAGTTTCCCGGTGGTTTCATGCAGTTCTGTATTGGCGGCAGCAAGGGCGGTTTCCAGTTCCTCCGGGGAAGTAAAGCCGGATTCCTCGTAAACGCTCATGGTAGCCGCCATTTGCTTCAAGTTGTGCAAGGTCGCCCATTTCTCATAGCCTTTCCCCTTGCCCTCGGCTTTCTTGGCGGCTATGTCTACCATGCGCTGTACAACTTCCCGTTGGGAAGCGTCATTTTTCGGGGCGTTTATGGCGGCTTTATTCCGCTGTAAACGGTCTTTTATGCTGTGGGGGTATTCCTGTTGGGGTAGGAGCGTTTCGGTGGCTCTGGCGGCGTTCTGTGCGTTTTGGGTGAGTGTTTCCAGTACGGCGGCACGGTCAAAATCATCACCCAGTTTCCGGGCGGTGATGGGCTTCGTCCTGTCCGGCGTGAGATACGATAATCTCCCCCGGCTCTCCTTGACGGTCACGCCCTGTTGCAACAGCTTCCCGGAAAAATCCTCAAAGGAAACGGCAGAGGACAGGGCGGCTCGGATTGTGCGCCGTAGCTTCTCCTTGTCGGTTTCAAATTTTGTGACTTTGGGCGGCTCTCCTGCGGCGGCATGGGAAGCGTTCTCTTTATCCAGTGCGGCTTGTCCTTTCCGCTTCGCCCAATACTCACGCTCGGTAATGCGGTTCTTGCTCCCGTTCAGCAAGTCAATCTGATAGAGGTTTTCCCGGTAGCACATCTCCATGACTTCCGCTTTGAAATATTCCATAGCTGCGTCCGTACAGCGGTGCTTGCAGCCCTCTCTTGTGTCGGCTGGTCTTTCCATGTAGGGCAGCAAGGGTACTTCCTCAATCCGTAGGGAATTGATTACGATATGTACATGGATATTTCCGCTGTGGTTATGCCCGTCCGGGTGGGTGCAGACAAGGGCTTGGTGTCCGGGGAAATGTTCTTTACAGAACTGCTCGCCTAACTGTTGCGCCCGGTCTACGGTCAAGCCGTTGTCTGGTGCGTCACGGGGGTCAAAGGAAATAATATAGTGGTGGCTCTTTACGTCCTCCCGCTTCTGGTTCTTGCCGTATTTCAGATTGGAACGCATACACGCTATGGCGAAATCTTCATCACCGCAATTCAGAGAGGAAATGCGGTAATCGTCACGGAGAACAAGCCTCCCGTTTCCGTCCAGTGTGGGTTTCATGGTAAACTCGTCATGCTCAAAGGTTAGGTACTGTTCAGCCGCCCCGTAATCGGCATTTTTAGAGCTGATATGTTTGAATGTTGCCAACGGCTTCACCTACTTTCTGCAAGACTTCAAACTTCAAGGCGGCAAGCTCCGCTGTGGCGGCTCGTACCTCTTGGGAGAGGGCGTTATAAGGTGCGCCGTACTCATTCAGACAGCGGGCAATCTGGTTCAGATTCCCGCCGATTTTCCCGTATTCGGCTGTGAGTTTCCCAACGGCAGAAAGCAGTTCATCATTGACCGGGGAAACGGTGATAACCGGGCGTATGCTTGACTTAATAAGGGCTTGCCGGATAAACTCGGCTTGGCTCATTTTGCAGAGGGTGACACGCTCGGAAAACTCGGCGTATTCTTCCTCGGTCAAGTGATGTTGTACCATTTTAGTTGACACCTCATACGCAAGGATTTAATGTATAATCAAAGAGAATTAAGGAGGCAA
>QXXE01000101.1 GCA_009911355.1 Clostridiaceae bacterium
TTCGCATCCCGGGACAACTTACTTGAGAATTTCAACGCCGTTTCGGTTTGAAATGTTCGTGTCCCGCCGCCGTTTCGAGGTTTAGCCGCCTTTTCGTGCCTGTTCCTGTTCAAACCCGCCCTTTCCCGGAATTCTCAAATTCGTTGTCTCCCGACACAAGAAATGCAGCCAAGTACCAGAGGGGCTGAACCGGCCGTCTGGCACGCAAACGCCCCCGTTTGCTGATGCAAAACGGGAGCGCTCCATCCCAAAAGGGCCCGCCGATTCCGGCAGGCCCTTTTGTACTTCCATTGCATGCCTGATGCAGCTTTTACTGCTGTACAGGCTCGATTTTATTGATATGCCAGATTTCCTGCGCATACTCGGCGATGGTGCGGTCAGAAGAGAACTTGCCCGCGTTGCAGATATTGATCCAGCACTTGCGCGCAAACGCCTTGCTGTCATTATAATCGCGGTTGATCTGCTTCTTCGCTTCGAGATAACGGGAAAAGTCGAGCAGCAGGTAATACTGGTCCGGCTTGTGCCAGCTTGCGCCGTACAGGATGGAATCATGCAGCTCACGGAACATCCCCGTGCCGCCGTCATTGAGCGTACCGTTCACCAGCGCATCCAGGACGCGCTTTACGCGGTGATCACTGTCATAAATGCCCTTCGGGTTGTAACCTTGCTGTGCGGCCTGGGCAACTTCCTCGACAGTCGCGCCGAAAATATAGTTGTTCTCACGGCCCGCTTCCTCAACGATCTCAACATTCGCGCCGTCATAAGTGCCCAGCGTGACCGCACCATTCAGCATCAGCTTCATGTTGCCAGTACCGGACGCCTCGGTGCCCGCCGTGGAAATCTGCTCAGAAACATTCGCCGCCGCGACAATCTTCTCCGCATAGGATACATTATAGTTGGAAACAAAGATGACCTTCAGCTTGCCGCGTACACGGTCGTCGTTGTCGATCAGGCGCGCAACCTCGTTGATCAGCTTGATGATGCCCTTCGCGCGGCGGTAGCCCGGCGCTGCCTTCGCACCAAAAATAAAGGTCGTCGGCGTAAAGTCCTTGAGCGAGCCCTCAGCAATTTCAAAATACAGCTCGAGCACAGCAAGAATATTCAGGAACTGGCGCTTGTACTCATGCAGGCGCTTGATCTGCACATCGTAAATCGAATCCGGATCGATCAGCACGCGCTCCTGCTTCTTGATATACCTTGCCAGATGCTCCCGCTTGAGCTGCTTGATCTCCATGAAGCGCTTGAGGACCGCTTCGTCATCAGCAAATTTTTCCAGCGTTTTCAGCTGCGACAGGTCAGTGACCCAATCCTTGGAGCCAAGCAGCTCGGTGATCAGCCCGGAAAGCTCCGGGTTGCACAGCGCGAGCCAGCGGCGCTGGGTAATGCCGTTGGTCTTGTTCTGGAAGCGCTCGGGGTACAGCTGGTACCAATCCTTGAGCGCGTCGGTCTTGAGGATCTCGGTATGCAGACGGGCAACACCGTTGACATAGCGGGACGCGAAAATCGCGAGATATGCCATATGCACTGTGTCATGCTGCAAAATGCGCATGGAATACGCCTTGTCGCCCGGCATGCCGCGCTCGTTCAGCTCCTGCGCGAGCTTTTCGTCGATCATGCGGATAATCTCAAACACACGCGGGATGGTCGCTTCCATCAGCCACTTGCCCCACTTTTCAAGCGCTTCCGCCATAATCGTGTGGTTGGTGTAAGAGAATACCTGCTTGCAGATCGCAAGCGCATCGTCGAAGGAAACACCCTCAAAGTCGATCAGCTGGCGGATCAGCTCGGGAATCGAGATAACCGGATGGGTATCGTTCAGCTGAATCGCATTGAGCTCGGCAAAATGCGAGAAATCATTACCATAGGTCTTCTTATACTTCTTAATAATATCCTGAAGCGAAGCGCAGCAGAAGAAATACTGCTGTTTCAGGCGCAGCATCTTGCCCTCGTCAGTGGAGTCATTCGGATAAAGCACACGCGAGATATCTTCGGCGCGGTTACGTTCCTCAACCGCCTTGTCGTAAGCCTGGTCGTTAAAGAGGTTGAAATCAAACGCCTTCAGCGGCTCAGCCTGCCACAGACGCAGCGTGCCAACATTGTGGGTGCCGTAGCCAATCACCGGCACATCATAGGGGACCGCCTTGATCGTCTGGTTGCGGAACTCAACGGTAACCGCCTCATCCTCACGGCGGAGGCTCCACGGGTCGCCGAAACGGGTCCAGTCGTCAGCCTCTTCCTGCTGGAAGCCGCCTACGATGGTCTGCTTAAACAGGCCATACTTGTAGCGGATGCCGTAGCCGTCAAGCGGCAGGTCCAGCGTCGCGGCAGAATCCAGGAAGCAGGCAGCAAGACGGCCCAGGCCGCCATTGCCCAGCGCGCAGTCCTCAATCTCCTCCAGCATGGAAAGGTCAGCGCCCTTTTCGCGGAGCATATCGTGGATATCGCTGGTCAGGCCCAGGGAAAGCATATTATTCTGGATCGCGCGGCCAATCAGAAATTCCGCAGAAAAGTAATACGCGTGACGGGCTTTCTGATGCTTTTCAGCACTCTCCTGCCAGCGGTCGGCAATTTGGGTCATCAGCGTGCGGGAAAGTGCGTAATGCACCTGCTCCGGCTTCGCCTCTTTGATGGTAGTATGATACTCGCTCTTGAGGAAAAGGGCGACCGCGTTCATGATCGCTTCATTTTTTTTATGCATGGGTAGTCCATCCTTTCTATCTTGCAGAGCTGCAAATTGATTCTAAAAAAGCTGCGCCTCCTGTGAAATTTCAATCTCCGGCCATAAACACCGTATAGCAAATATGGTATCGGATTTACAGCGCGCTGTCAAGTATCGCAGAGACCAGGTTTTAAGACTTGGACGCAAACTTGCACAGCACCGCAAAACACCGCGCAGCCCACGGAAAAAAATCCCGCGTCTCCTTTATATTGTATGACATCTGAAAGCAAATTGCAAGAAGTTTTTTCTCTTTTTGTCATATCCCCCAAAAGGAAAACTGCATGGAAAGGCGCTTCCCCCGCCCGTTTTCCCATTTTTTGTTATCCCTTCTCCCTGCCAGCCGCCCGATACTTCACAGGCGTAAGCCCATAACGCTGCCGGAACGCTTTGGAAAAAACCTGCGGGTCCTGATACCCGCAGCTGCGCGCAACCGTCGCAATGGACGCATCACTGTGCATCAGGTGCTCTTCGGCACGGGACAGCCGGTAATGCGACAAATATTCCTGCGGCGACGTCCCCATCACACTTTGAAACAACGTGGACAAATAACTGCGGTTCAGCGAAACATGCTTCGCAACATCCGCAACCGTAATCCCATCGGCATAGTGCGTGCGGATAAACTCCGCTGCACGCCGCACATGCAGGCTTTCCCGGTCAGGCGGCGCAGCAGCCCCCTCCGTCCCTGCGCCACCGCGTGCCAGACAAGCAAACATCCGGTAAAGCAGCGCCTGCAAAAGAAATTCATTTTCCAGTCCCGGCCCCCCCATCTGCTTTGCCTCTCCGGCAAGCGCGCACAGCGACGCACCATCACAGCCAAAGGGCTCCCCTGCCCCGAACCCGAGCGCTTTCATGCAGTCCAGCGCGCTCCTGCCGTCCACCGCAAGCCAAAAATAAGCCCACGGGTCAAACTCGTCCGATACCAGCGAAAACGTACAGCCCGGATATACAACAACCCCCTGCCCCGCAGCAAGCACACAGGCTGCATCGCCAAGGCGAACCTCCCCCTTCCCAGCGGACACGCAAAGCAGGCAAAATGACGCGCTGACCGCAGGCCCCTGCACCTCGGAAGGCACGCAGCGGAAAACCCCACAGCCTGAAAAATGAAGATCCGTATAAACCGTCGGGGCTTGAAGCTTGCCCTCATGCATAAAAATACCTCCTCAAAACAACCATCCTAATTTATCCTCAAAACAAAACCAGCAACGCCCCGCCTTTCGTCCCGCCCGCAGGCGAGATGAAGTTTTTACTCGATTTTTTTACAAAAAAATCGCGGGAGTCCAGAGGGCGGAGCCCTTTGGCGGGAGTCCAGAGGGCAGCGCCCTTTGGCGCGCGCCGCGAAGGCGATAAAAAAACTCGCCGCAAGGGCGAGTTTTTCTCCTTACACTTCGGGGGTTTCGGGCTCTTCCTCGCCCTCCTGAGAGGGCTCCTGGCAAGTAATCTGCTGCCAAGTCGCATCCACCACATCCGCACAGCTGAAATACAAGCTCGTCAGCAGGTTCGTCGGAATCCCAAGCTCCTCAGCAAGCTCATTGATCGCCGACCAGTCCGCCCGCTCATAGCTCAGCACCAGCGAAAACAGCTTGCCTGCACGCCCCTCCCGGGTCAGCAGCGCCGCACGGATCTCATCCGGCAGCGGGATCTCCGCCAGAATCTCCTCCAACGGCGCGTCAATCAAATAGTTCAGCGTCGAAAGCATCCCCATCAGATACGCGTCGCCCTTCGAAATCGGCACGCCCTTCGCATGGTTCATCAGCTCGCTACAAAAGCTCGCCCGCATAAACGAAAGCTTCAAAAATTCCTCCGAAGCCGCGTCAACCATGTTGTTCTCGCCGCTCGCGCTCAGCAGATACACCCACTGCTTGAGCTGCCCAATCCCCAGCGTCATCACCGCCTGCCGGATGGTCGTAACCCGGTTGCGCATCGCAAAATACGCCGAGTTCGCAATCCGAAGCAGCCCATAGGTCAGCGTCGCATCCACCGAAATAATCTGCTCGATCTCCTCAACGTCCGGCAGCTCGCGCGTTACCGCTACCATCAGGCGGAAAAAGCTGCTCTGCAAATAGCCGCTCGTGTGCGCCTTCGTCGCCAGCTGCTCCGCAACATACGGCCCCTCCAGCGCGTCAACCTCCATGCCGAGCGCCCTCTGATACAGCTCCTCATTGGTGATATTGGTCGCAATACACTGCTTGCCCATGCTGTGCGCAATCTCAATCACATTATGCAGCGTCATTTCCGGCATGCTTGCAACATTCACCTTAATATAATCAATCTCGCCAATCAGCGAAAGATACCGCGGCGCAAACTGGAACTCATTGACCGCAATCCGGTAGCCTTCCTTCTTGTACTGCTGCACAAAATGCATCGCCAGCGGATGGATAATAACACTGTCATCAATCTGGATCACAAGGGATTCCTTCTCAAACAGGCGCGGCGCTTTCTTCATCAGCAGCGTCGTATTAAAGGTCATGAAGTTCAGCGAGCCCTTCAGCGACTTTTCCGCATTCTGCGTCAGGAAGCTGTAAACCGTGTCCGCAACCGCAAAATCGTTCGCGTTCTGCCCCGGCTCCTCGCTGCCATAGGCCATATTCTCCCCATGGTACACGATCTCATAACCGATAATCTTCTTTTCCCGGTCTTTGATAGGCCGCCGTACAATATATTTGCTTTCCATTTACTTCTCCTGTCGTCACTGCCCGCGGGCAAGAAGATGATCCATGATGGAAACCAGATGGCCGATCTCCGGCTTGGTCAGCTGCTCATCCGCCCCCAGTTCCTTCCCTTTGACCCGCATCTCATCGGTAATCAGCGACGAGAAAATAATCAGCGGGATCTTCTTGAGCTGCGGGTCGTCTTTGACCAGCTTGGTCAGACGGTGCCCATCCATCTGCGGCATTTCAATATCAGTAATAATCAGCGCCGCTTCCTCGTCAATCCGCCCACGGCTCTTGATGTCACACAAACGCTCCCAAAGCTCACGCCCATTGCCAAACATGGAGGTATTGGTGTAATTCGCCTTTTTCAGCGCTTCATGAATCATCCGGGAAAGCAGGATCGAGTCCTCCGCAATCAGGATCGGGCGCTGGTCGCGCTCACGCGGCCCCATCTGCTCAATCTCGGACATCTGGATGGAAGTCTCCGGCGCGATCTCCGCCACAATCTTCTCAAAATCAAGGATGGTCACAAGATCCTCGCCGCACTGCGCAATGCCAGTGGCAACCCCTTCCTCACTGCCGCTGAGCGTCTTATCCGGCTTCTGGATATCCATCCACGAAATACGCCGGATGCCAACGACCGTCTGGACACGGAACGCGATATTCATCTTATTAAAATTCGTAATAATAAACAGGTCCTTATCCGACGGTTCAAAGCTGTCAATGCCCAGATATCGCGGCAGGTTGATGACCGTAATCACCAGATCACGCGGCTTATAAATGCCTTCCACAGCCGGATGGGTGTGGGGCATAAACTTCACCGGCGCGGAAATCATGATTTCCTTTACCTTTGCCACGTTGATGCCATACAGCACACTATCGACCGTGAACTCCATGATCTCGATCTCATTCGTGCCGGATTCCAGCAGGATACCGTTTTTTTCTGTGCTCATTGCTGACGCTCCCCTCTTTCATTAAATGGTCGTAAGCGGCTTGCCGTAGGACTGTATCTGCGCCATGCCGGTTTCTGAATCAAACGACAACGTGCGGGCCGTCGAACCCCCCACGTCCTCCGCGACCAGGCGAATCCCTTCGCGCTTGAGGACCATGCGCACGCTTTCAATGTTCCTCTGCCCAATGTTACCAAGGGTCCCCTTGCCGGAAACCTCGAACATCTTCGCGCCGCCCGCGCATTTTGCCGTAATACGCGCGCGTGAAGCCCCCTTGACCTCCATCGCCTTGAGCGTATCCCGGATGCCGGTGTCAGCATATTTGAGCGGGTTCTTGCGCCCCGCCTCCATATTCAGCGGCAGCATGATATGGACCAGCGCCGCGAGCTTCAGCTTGGGGTCATACAGGCAGATGCCAATGCACGAGCCCAGCGCATACGTAATCAGTTTCTCCCCGTTCCGGGCAAGCTTCATATCCGCGATGCCAACCACCGCAGGCTTCACCCCATTAGCCATCTAAGACACCCAGCTTTCTCAAAAGATAATTCAGGGACCGGATGTCGGGCGACAGAAGCAGCCGGCAGGGGACCTCTGAGCCGCCGACCATGAAGTTCGCGCCAATCGTCATAATGTAGTCGCTCTGCCCGCCGTACTCCGCCATCGGCACGGCCAGGATCGCGCCCTGCATATCGACCGTAAAGCTGGGGACTGTCAGTTCCACCTTGACGTCCGCAAGCCCCGACAGGGCGTTGATAAACGTCGAGATCATGATATTCCCAATCTCAATCAGCGCCGAGCTCCCGAGCTCATCGAGCTCGCTGTAATCCCCCAGCGACTTTTCAAACATTGTGCCAAACACCAGGTTCACAAAGTCAAGCGGCTGTACCGAAAGCATGATGCCGTTGAGCTGCCCGCTGATGCCTACCAGCACGCCCGCCGTGATCGCCTCCGGGCCGCCAATCCACTCAATCGCTTCGTTGTAGCCCATAATCCGCACCTCAGGATAGGTGATGCGTACCTCCCGCCCGATCATGGAGGACAGCGCGGTCGCGGCATTGCCCGTACCGATGCTGCCGATCTCACGCAGGGTGTCGATCTCCATCGCGGTCAATTCATCATAATTCTTAATTGTCATAGCAGTATCCCCTTCTCAGGCAGCCAGCTGCCAAAATATTCAGCGCAGGTTGTTAACCGTCGTCTCAATCTCGTCCGAGGTCTGCACCATCTTCAGCGCATAGCTGAACGAGCGCTGGGATTCGATCACCTTTGCAATCTCGTTGGCAAGGTCGGTATTCGACGCCAGAAGATGCCCCTGGATCAGCTTGCCTGTCCCAACGCGGACCGGCTCATTCTTATCAATCGGGACAAAGCGGTTGTCGCCAACGCTCAGCATACCGTTGACGTTGATGAAATCGAAGATGCCGACCGGCAGCATTTCCTTCGGGTCGGTGACTTCGATCAGACGGCCTTCATCGCTCAGCACAAACCGCCCAAGCGCGTCTGAAAGATACCAGACAGTCTCATACTGCTGCGTACCATCCTCGTTCAGCGCGGGTTCCCCGTTGTCGTCCATCACCTCGCGCTGGAAAGAACTCATAATGAACGAACCGTCGCGGGTATAGGAATACTCGCCGGTCTGCGGCTCCCAAAGGGCGAAAAACCCGTCGCCCTCAATCGCATAGTCCAGCGGCCGGCCAGTCTCGGGGATGCCGTTCGCGCGGAAGCTGGAATCGGCGGCGATCATGAAGGAGCCGGTGCCGCGCGGGAGCTCCGCGCCCTCGGCGCCGGCCATAAAGTCGTTGATCAGCGCCTTGAAAACCGGCTTTTTCGCGGTAAAGCCATAGGTATTGACATTTGCAATGTTATTGCCGTGCACGTCCAGGCGGCGCTGCTGCTGCTGCGCCCCGACTGCCGCGGTATAAAAGGACATATTCAAGCTGGTCCCCTCCTTTACATGCGGCCGAGCTCGCCGGTCGCCTTTGTCATCAATTCATCGTACATCTTTGAAACCTGCGCAGCGCTCTGGTAGGCGCGCTGCTCGGAGATCATGCGCACCATCTGCTGGATCAGGTCGACATTGGAACGCTCCAGCAGCCCATTGATCACGCGCACATCATCCACCACCTCAGGTTCCTGTCCGTTCGGCACGAACAGCGCCTCGCCGTCCTTGATCGGCTGCGCGTCCTCCGGGAAGCGGTAAACGCCAAGCCGCCCCAAAAAGGTGTTGTCATCGGTGTAAATCCCGCCGTAATAATCCCCATGCACCTTGTCGGTGCGCATGAAGATCTCATTCCCTTCTGTATCGAGCACCCGCCCAACCCCGGGGAGGGTCAGATAGCCGTCGTTATCCAGTGAAAACGCACCGGCACGCGAATATACCCGCCCATTGATGCCGTTAAAGGCAAAATAGCAGGTCTCATTGCCCTCGATCGCAAAATCGAGCGGCTCGCCGGTCTCGTCATAGCTGCCGGTCGTATAGTCGGTGTAGTTCTCGCTCGGCACCGTGATATAACTCTGGTTGCCGATGCCCACATAGCTTTTGTCCTTGTTGCCCACGCGCGACCAGAGGACGTCCTCAAAGGTGGTCGCAGTAAACGTATCCGCCTTATAGCCGGCCGTGGCAACGTTTGCCATGTTGTTGGAAATCACGTCGAGGTGCCGCCCATGCGTCAGCATCCCGGACGTCAGGTTATAAAAGCCCTTGAACATTCGATCGTACCTTCCTTTCAGAGCTGTTTAGTCATTGTTAAAATACTTTGCAAGCAGCTTGCGGAGTTTCCGCAGCGCTTTTGTATGGATCTGGGAAACCCGCACAGGGCTGACGCCGAGGATGTCTGCAACCTCTGTGCGCTTGAGGTCATGCTCATGGTAAAGCGAGAGCACAAGCTGTTCATTTTTCTCAAGGGAGGAAATCGCCTGCGCAAGCACCTCAACAAGTTCGGTCCTTTGCAGCTCCTCCTCTGGGTAGCGCGCGTCGCCCGCCGCCCAGTGCTCCCGGTTCTGCTCGACAAGCTCCTCCAGGGAAATCACGTTGCGGGTAAACGAGATACCGACCGCGCGCCGGTACTGCGCCAGCGTCAGCCCCAGCTCTTCGGCAACCTCCTGCTCGGTCGGCTCGCGCCCAAGCCCTGCCGCGAGCTCCGCCGCCGCCTGGTCGATCTTCTGCACGCGCCTACGCACCGAGCTTGCCACCCAGTCCTGCTTCTTTGCGTAATCAATAATCATGCCGCGCACACGGATGGACGCATACGCCTCAAAGACGCCCTTTTCCGGGTCGTATTTCTCGACCGCATCGGCAAGCGTGATCAGCCCTTCATTGATGATGTCATCAAGCTGCGCGAAACTGGAATACACATCCTGGAGCCGCAGCGCAATGTTTTTAATCATATTGCTGTGGCGCAGCACGATCTCCCACTTGATATCTTCCGCGCGGGTGCGCAGGTATTCGCCAAAAAGCTCCTCTACCGTGCGCTCCTTCTCAGCAGCGGCACTTCTCATATGCCAACCGCCTTCTTCCCAGATTGAAGGGTGATATTCCCGAGCGACTGGATCTGCGCGGTGCCTACAATCTCATTAAATGCCAGCACGCAGAGGTTCGGGAAGTATTGCCGCAGCAAGCGGCTGAGATAGATCCGGATGACCTGGCTGGTCAGCAGCACCGGGGCAAGCCCGAGATCGGCAAATTTCGGGACGCATTCGGCGATCTGCGAGATGATCGGCTGCAGCAGGTCGGGACCCATCGAGAGGTAAATGCCATGGTCGTTCTTGGTCAGCGACGCCACGACACGGCGCTCGACCTCGCTGTCGAGGGTAATCACACGCAGCTGCCCGTTCTCGCAGAAGCGGCGGGTAATCGTGCGGCTGAGCGAAGAGCGCACCGCCTCGGTAATGAGGTCGGGGTCGCGCGTGCTGTTCATGGTATCCACCATCGTTTCGAGGATGGTGACCATATCGCGGATCGGGATGCCCTCCATCAACAGGCTGCGCAGCACCTTTTCCAGCAGCGCATAGGAAACAATCGCCGGGCACGCTTCCTCAACCAGCTCGGGCGAGGTCTTTTTCAGGTTTTCGACGATCTGTATGGTCTCCGTCCGGGTCAGCAGCTCGTAAGCGTGCTGCTTGATGGTCTCGGACAGGTGGGTCAGCATAACCGACAGCGGGTCGATGACGGTATACCCGTAAATCTCCGCCATTTCCTTGTTTTCCGGCAGGATCCAGCGCGAGGGGATGCCATAAGCAGGCTCGATGGTCTCAATGCCGTCGATCTCGCCCAACGGGTTCGACGGCTCAAGCGCCAAATAATAGTCCACCAGGATCTCGCCCTTCGCAACCTCCTCGCCCTTGATGCGGACAATATACTGATTCGTCCCCAGCATTGAGCCATCGTGCAGGCGCACGGTTGGGATGACAAAACCCATTTCCTGCGCGTACTGCCGGCGGAAAATGACGATCCGGTTAATCAGCTTGCCGCCGCTGCTCTCATCAACCAACGGGATCAGGCTGTAGCCGACCTCCATTTCAATCGGCTCGACCGACAGCAGCGAATAAACATTGTTGATATCCTTATAATAATCGGTTTCGGAGGGCGCCGTTTCAATCGGCGGCGGTGCAACCTCCTGCACCTGTGCCGCAACCTCCGCGGCCTCCTGCGCACGCATATTGCGGCGGATGAAAAAGCTGATCGCAAAGAGGATAACCGCAACGATCACAAGCGGCACATGCGGCGTGTTCGGCATGATCGCAAGGAAGACCAGCGCTGCGCCCGTCGTCATGATGGCGTTGGGCTGCGCTGCGAACTGGCCGATTACGTCGGTGTTCAGGCTGCCTTCGGAGACCGAACGGGTGACGATCATACCGGTCGCAGTCGAGATCATGAGCGCGGGCAGCTGGGAAACCAGGCCGTCGCCGATGGTCGCGGTCGAATACTGCGCCGCAACGGTCGATAGGTCGCCGCCGCCCATTACCATGCCGATAATGATGCCGCCGATCAGGTTGATCGCCGTAATAATGAGCGACATGACCGCGTCGCCCTTGACGATCTTGGTCGCGCCGTCCATCGCGCCGTAGAAATCGGCTTCCTTCTGGATCTTTTCACGGCGCTGGCGCGCGCCCTGCTCGTCAATCAGCCCGGAATTCAGGTCGGCGTCAATCGCCATCTGCTTGCCGGGCATCGCGTCCAACGTAAAGCGGGCAGCAACTTCGGCAACGCGTTCCGCGCCCTTGGTGATGACAAGGAACTGCACCAGGACGATAATGAAGAATATGATGAAGCCAATGACAATATTGCCGCTTGTAATCAGGGCGCCAAACGCCGCGATAACCTGCCCGGCATAACCGTTGGACAGGATCAGGCGGGTTGTCGAAACGTTCATGCCCAGCCGGAACAGCGTCGTTATCAGGAGCAGCGATGGGAATATTGAAAATTCCAGCGCTTCCGTGATATTCATGGTGATCAGCAGGATCATGATGGACAGTGCGATATTGATGACAAGCAGCACGTCCAGCAGCTCTGCCGGCAGCGGGAGGATGAGGAACAGCACGATCACGACTACGCCCAAGGCAATCGAGTTCTTCGCTGCGAGCTGCAACAAGCGTCTCATCCATTTCCTCCTTCCTCAGATACGGGGTAAACTAGTCTGTGTGCCGCCCGCCTACCCCATCAGCGCCAGCACCTCTTCCAGCGCATGGAGCATTTGCGACTCCACACTGAGCAGGTACTCGCTGAACGGGGCCAGCATCAGCAGCAGCATTGCAAGGCCGATGATGACCTTCAACTCTATATTGATCGCAAAAACATTGATTTGCGGGATGACCTTCATCA
>QXXE01000102.1 GCA_009911355.1 Clostridiaceae bacterium
CAGGCCCTTCTTCCGCATTTCGCGGATGATTTTGTTACGCACGCGCACATCCTCAGCATAGCGGTAATCGCTGCCGTCCGGGCACATCATTTTGGTGTGGTACACGTACAAATCGTCCAGCCCGTCGTACTCGCGGAAGGTCAGATACCCAGCATTGTCAAGAAATTCAATAATCGTGTTGTTGTAGCCCGCCGGGAGCAGACCGGTCAGCGTCGTCCTCTGGATACCGAAGCCTGCTTCGAGCCGCGTTTTGCCGATACAGACCTGCACGGGCGCTTTGGCGTACAGCCCGGAAACCAGCCCCGCGAGGTTGACCGCCTGCGACGTGCCGTCCAGCCGGACAAGCTGCCCCCACGCCGCGCACACCTGAAGATCGGTATTGCGGATTTTCCTGCGGTCGGCCTCCATCTGGAAAGCCCAGTCGTAAAGATCGCCGCTGCCGTCGCCGTCCTCGGTCGGGAAAGCGGCTTCAAGCAGTACGAACGCGGGCTTGTGGTATACGGCCATCAGCTCCTGCTGTGCTTCGCTGAGCGCCTGCCAGAGCGGCAGCGCGCTTTCGCCTACAATGTGGACAAACTCAAATTCCTGTGAGAACTGTTTCAGCTTGTCAAATGCTGCGAGAACGTCGCCGTTTGTCATTGTCGGCGCGGTGGTCTCAAACGAATACATATCGTCTACCGCAAAGGAATTCAGATATTTTTCGTCTGTCTTTTCCGTGAATTTTAAGGAAAGGCCCGTGCCTGTGATTTCGTAATCGCCGGTCAAGGGGACAGTGACCTCGTCGGTGAAGCTGTAGCCGCCGTTGATTGAAATCTGGAAGGCTGCGGTATTGAGCTCCCCGGAGCCGGTTAGCCGCACGACCACCGAAAAGGCGTTGTTCGGTGAACCCGAAACCGTTACGCTGCCGCCGCCTTTGCCCTCCTTCTGTACCTCACCAATCGTGCCCGCCGTCGCAGCGGCAACCGGGATGCAGAACAGGCGCGCCGCGCCGCCCTGCACCGCGTCCATCGCCGCGTCCGCCAGCGGGGACAGGCCGAGCCGCGTCCGGATTTTCGCCGCGTCCATATCGCCGGTAACGATCACCGGCGTGTCGGACACGACCGGCGATGCGCCGATCTTCACGTGCAAGCCGTCGCCGGTCGCAGTCGCGAAACCAAGCAGGCCGTCTGAAACATGGGTGTTAACGTCTCTCAGCATGTTATTTCACCGCCCTTGTCCCCATCGGCGCGCCCGTGAATGTTTTTACGGCAAGGCAAAAATCTGCCTCCGACATGACCCTCCCGGGCTTCCAGCCGTTTGCGGCGCAGACCCCGGCAAAAACCGGCTTGCCCACGCCCAGCCGCGCGCGATGCTCTTCTATGGGAAGCATTTCCAAGGGCTGCGCGGACGGCTGCATTTCGGCTGCGCCGTCCGGCAAATTCGTTTTAGTTGCCATTTGCAGGCTCCTTTCTCATCATATTTCTTTCAACCTCTTTGACTTCAACATGCCGCAGCGGCGCATAGCCAGTATCGCGGTACAGCCCGCCGTGGAAGGTGACCGCAGTCTGAACGGCGACCTTTGCGCGCAGGAGGGAATCGTCCGTATCCACCCAATCCGAGCCCTCCACCGTGATCTCGACAAAATTGCCGTCCACGTAAAGCCCCGTGTCCAGGCTGGCAAGGAAACGCTCAAAAATCTCCTCGGCTGCGTCGTCGGTATATTCGCCGATCACGGTACTGAAAGTGAGGGAACGGTCATAGACCCTGCGCCGCTTGTGTTTCGCTCCCTCTTCATCCCGGAAACGCTTTTTGGAGCCGTTCCGGGCGCAGTCCTCCCGTTCAAACAGTACCGCGCCGACGTGGGATTCCACGCACTTTTCCAGCGCCTTGTGAGTGGTATAGATGCGGGTCTGCACGCCCGCCTGCTTGAGCTTTTCGATTAAATACTGCTTGCAAGCCGCGTAAAGCACGGTTTTAACCCTCCTTCGCGATGTAGTCCTCAACCGTGGCCTTTAATTCCTGCATATCCTCCTCGGAAAGCCCGAGGAAGGGCCGGGCCGGGATTTTGATACGCACCTGCTTTTTTGATACCCACCGCCCGCCGATCTGGAAGCGCAGCGCTTTCGCCCTCCGCGCCCGGATGGTGCGCCCCGGCTCGCCGAACTGGTGCGTCGCGGCGTGCTTTGCGTTCGTACCAACCGCGAAGCCGGTCCCGTCGGCCTTGACCCTAATCGAGCTGCGCAGCTGCGAGGTCTGCACCAGCGTCTTGCCGCCTTCCAGCGCCGCACGGACAGAGGTTTTCCAGCGCCGCCCGTCTGGGCCTTTGCTTTGTTTGAACCGCTGCAAGGTTGAAGTACGGACGGCGTGCCCGAGAGCGCTGCTGATCCTCTTTTTGTCCAGGCCGGCAAGGCTGCGGATTTTGCCGAGCATTGTCCGCGTGTCGCCCTCAAGCCGGATGCTGTACATCTTAAAGCCCCCTCATGCTGGTACGGCTGAACAGGCGCGGGCTGGACTGCACCGTAAACCCGGTTGCAGCCGCGCTTACCGGGTCGCCGTCCTCATCGGCCCCGATGGAGACCTTGCCCTCGGCAACCAGCGTCAGGAACCTGACCGCCGCGTTGTAGCGGGTCAGATAGATTTCCGCGTCGCTGTCTTTTTTGATGCCCATGCGCGAAAACAGGTTATACAGCGCGATATCCTTCGAGAATTTGTTGATTACTTTGGGTATAGTTGATAACGGAACGTTATATCGCTTGGCAAGATAGCCGTCGATCTCTCCGTCTGCGTCCGCGATGGCGGCGTCGATCAGCGGGGCCATAAGCGCTTCGCGCTCGTCCGCGCCGCCCCGGAATTCGTCGCCAAGGATGGGGTCGAGCGCCCCTTCTTTCAGCATTTCGCGGACTTCCTCACGGGTGCTGTAATGCATCTATTATTCTCCTTAGCTAAAAATGGATATTATGTTGTATTGCTGACGAGTGCAAGCGAACGCAGTCGCCCGTTATCGTAAGGCGCCAGATTTGCGATATGATAAAATCATCTTAATATGGAGGATAATTTTGAAATGCAAATCTATCCGGAAGTCCTGATACGCACCATCCTGGGCATGACCCGAAAGAATATACACCCTTTGTCCTACGCCGTACACATCACAGCTGAGCGGTTGTTTGTTCAGCACATCAGCATTGACGACCTGCTTTTTACCAAAGATATATACCCCGCAGCAGCCAAGCTGCTGGATAAAAAGCCGGTAAATGTTACGCGCCGGATTGAACGCCTTGCAAACCATTGCCAGGACAAGCTGCTTGCCGACGGCCTTGTTGAAAAATATATCGGCAAGCCTGCCGATGATCTCGGCGATCCGCATGACCTGATCATCTACTTAGCGGTTTACGCCTATCTGGGCGAGCCATTTTACAAAGCATTGCAGCTCTACCCGGAACTTTTCGCTAGTCAGGCGGATTTGCCGTCGCTGCCGTAGGCCATCTGCCAGAAGCCGTAGCCCGCGTTACCGCGCGCGTCCACGCCGTAGAGGAACTGCTTACTCATAAAGACGTTGTCGTCGGTCTCGTTGGTCTTGGATACAAATTTCGGCTTTTTGCGTTCCTGGTAGATCAGCGGCTTGACCGGCTGCGTCGTACACAGCAGGAACCACGCCGAATCATGCCCCGCCAGCTGCGGCGCAACCAGCGGCTTTGCCGTGCCCTGCATGGTGTTCTTTGTGCCATTGATGAAGTCCGCAACCAGGATATCACGCGCTTCTTTTTCCAGAGCAGGCGGCACGACCAGCTTGTCCGGGACAAGCGCCAGCGGTTCGCCTTTGCTGTTTGTCAGAGACATCATGGATGCGCGCGCGGCAACATACGCATCAAGCGACAGCTTTGCATGGCTCATATTGGAAACCGTTTTGCCGCCGGTTTTGTGCGCGTCGGAGAAGAACGGCTTGCCGTCAAAGCATTTGGACGTGAAGCCCTCTGCCAGCAGGCGAAAGATCAGCTTGTCCGGGTTCTTTGCCGCGTTTTGCGCAAGGGCTGAGATGTTGGAACTCCAAAGCCTGATCCGGTCGTCCTCGATCACGTCGCGGTCAATACCGATCGTCGCTTCGTAGGATTTGTTTTGAATGGTGTACTCGCTTGCTGTGATGTTCTGGATTTCGCGCTCACCGATCCACTCGCGCATACCAGGGATATCGCCCAGCCATGCATAGGTTTCGGTGTCGGTGGTGGACGGGGTTACAGTCGCAATCTCCGGATAAAGCGGTTTATAATCGCCGAGCGCCTTATTAAAGATGGTGTTAAAGCCGACGTAAATGCCGCGCAAATTCTGCGGGGTGATCATCATAGTAGGTTGTCCTCCTTATTAGAATAGGTGTCAGGTAGTGGCCGCAGCGGCAGCTGGGACGGGCGTACCCAGCTGTACCGCAACGCCGTTTTCATCGGCCTGGAGCACCAGCCCCGCAACCGACGCGCCCGCTGCCGCAGCCGTGACCGTCTGGTCGTCCTCGATATAGCACGGCTGCAAAAGGCGCTTTGCCGTGACCTTGTCTGCGGCGGTCGCACTGTTCGCATAGACGAACACACCGCGCAGAGCCTTCACAGCTTTCGCACCGTCCGCACCGAGGTTTGTCACCGTTTCCTCCGCGCGCCCGACCGCCGTCAGCCCCGTCGCCTTTTTGCCGGGGACGGCATAGCCGTCTGCATCCAGTGCGACGATCGCGCCCTGATAGATGGTGACGCCGCCCTTGACAGGCAGTGCAAGCAGCCTGCCACCGTTCATGATTTCAGGAGTGTCCCGTTCCATAGTCAATGCCGCCATGTGTCAGCCCTCCATGCCGTATTTCTTCACATCTTCTTCGCTGAGCCCGAACTCCTTGCAGGCGATCATGCTGATCCTGTCCTGCTGGTCGGTTCCAAGCGCCATGCCGCCAGTGGGGGCCGCTTCACCCATCGGGACGATCTGCGGGGCTTTTTCGACGAACGCCGCGAACCCCTGCGGGTCACTCAGGGCGTAGCTTTTTGCCCAGTCCTTCTGGGGCGGGGTCAGCTTACCCGCCCGGAGCGCCAGCGTGACCGCTTCTTCGGCAGCGCGTCCTGCGTTCTGCGCCTTGAGGGCTTTCAGCTCCTCAAGCACATTCACTCCATCGATCACGCCGCCTTTCAGCGCCATGATCGCGGCGTTTACGTCCTCAACCGCCGCGCCTGCCTTCAGGCCGAGCAGCTCGCAGACCGTCTTATTCGCAACGACTTTGTCGTCGGCGGGCAGCTGCTGCCCATCTTTGAGGCTTTTGTTTTCCGCGAGGCAAGCCTTGACTGCCTCCATGATTTGCTGCTCGTCTGCGTTCGCGTCCAAGCCGAGCAGCTCCGCCAGTTTTGTCATATCCATATTGGGTTGTCCTCCTTCAAAGGTATCGGAATTTACAATCGGTGCCATGCCCTGGATCGCGGGGGTATTGGTCAGCGCCAGCGAATGCAGCTGCACAACCTTGTTGTCCGCCTTGCGGACGCTGACGACTGGGGACAGGTAGCGGTATTCGCGGTTTTTGAGATATTCCGCGCCGCGCGGCGTCCATTCCACAACCGCCTGGATGCAGCCGTCCGCGAGCTTCAGCTCCTTGACCCATCCGGCGGCGGGCGCTTGCGTGCCCTTTAGCGTTTGGTGCTCGTAGTCAATTACCACGTCAACGCCTCGTTTTGCGATATTGGCGTTGATTGCCGCAAGGCTTTCTGCGTCTACGTCGAACTCACCCTTTGAGCTGACCACATGCCCAAGCGGCAGGACGGGGATCACCTCCGGCGCGCCATCCAGCGCGATTTTGCTGCATTGCAGCGTGATATAGCCTTTCATGATGTGACCTTCTTTCTGGGATGCTGTGCGCACGCGTGCGCACGGGGGCAGGTGCGTTCCTGGCAGCTTGGCCGGGAAGAGATGCCCCCGGAAGTCAGAAACGCTTACAGGCGTTCTCAGGGCGCTTTTCCGCCGCCTGCCTTTTCGCGGGTCCGGAACGCTTTCGCAAGCGGTTCCGGGTATCCCGTAAGGTCGGGCTCGAAACGCACCTTTGCCGCGTTGGACGCGAAATGCCGGTCTGGATGAATGCCAAGCGGCGGCGCAGTCTCGACCATAAGCCCCTTCTGCTCGACCTGCCTTTTGGACAGCGTCCGCACGGTGCAGCGGCAGCGGAAGCCGTTCGGGGGATACCAGGTATCCCAGACCGGCGAATCGGCAGGGAAGACGTGCCCGTCCATTGCGAGATGGGAAGGGCGGGTATGCGCGTCGTCTACCGCATCATACTGCCAATAGGGCCGCAGCGCCATCACCGCCGGATCGGTCATTTGCCGGTAGTGTCCGACATGATAGGCGGTTTGGATATTCGTGCGGAAAATGTTGTCCGCCTGCAAAGGTTCCAGCCCTTCGTAGCCCTCGTTTTTGAGAAAATCGTTCATGTTTAGCCGGAATTCCGAAAACGTGCAGCCTTCCTCGATCGCCGCCAGCAATTCTTCATAGAAGCGCTTCAAAATTTGCGCCGCCGTGTAGCCGCTGACCGTGAACGCCAGCCCCCGATATTCTTCAGCGATCGCATAAAATTCGTCTGCCGTGACCGGCACGCGCCCGCCGAAATACTGCGCGGCTTCTGCGAAGGTCATGTCCTCACGCGTGAAAAGTGTTTCAATGTCCATCTTCCAGCGCCCTCCCTTCGAGGTTTGCGCAGGCCATTGCCTTTTGCAGCAGCGTTTCAAGCGCTTTTGTATCCATTGAGCGATAAAGCGCTGCGACGGCTTCCTCGTCCTCCATCATCTCCCGCAGCTGCTCTAAACTGTCCGTGCGGTCAAGTAATTTGAGAACCGGCGCAAACATGTCGCGGAAGCTGCCAGCGCCCCGGCGGATTGCGGCGGCTGCAAGCTTGTCGATGTGTTCCTGCGTGCCAAGCGGCGCTTCGGGCTCTTTTTTCAGGGGAATCAGCGGCGCTGCGGGCGTTTCTTTGAATGCCGCCGCGCCCAATCCTGAGTTTGTACGGGGCGCGGCGATTTCTTCGCCGTCCTCGGGCTCCGGGATGCTGAACTTCTTATAAATGTAGCTGACAGGCACGCGCAGCCCGGTCTTTTCCACCAGCGCGCCGAGGATGTTCGCGGTTTGCAGCAAATCCTCGGACTCCTCGCAGTCAAAGCGGATTTTGGGGATGCGCTGGCTTTCCCCGAAATTGAACAGGCACAGCGGGCGGATCAGGTCGCGCCGCAGTGTCGCCGCAAGCGCTTTGCAGTCCGCGACAATCAGGTCGTGCCGCACCTCGTTGTGCGTCTTGCTTTGCGCGTAGCTGCCGCCGCCCGAATCTGCGGTCAGCGTCTGCCCAAGGACGGCCTTGCTGATCTGTTCGTCGCAGAAGCGGGCAAGCCGTTCATACAGGTCAACGGAGCCCGATTTTTCGGTCGTGATGAAGTCGATCGACGTACCGTCCGGGACGATGCCCGCCGCGTCCGCGCCAATCTGCACCAGCGCCCGCATGAGCGCCCGTTTGTCTGCATCGCTCGCCCCCGGCTGATACTTGCCCAGCCGCATAGGCAGGCCGTAAATCTCGGCAAAGCTGACCCAATCCTTTAGGTCGTAGTTCTTAAACAGGTACATCCACGCCACGACCCGGAGGATGCCTGCCCGCGAAGGGTGTCCGCTGCGGGCCTTGTATTTGTGGACGATAAACTTGTTTGCCGGGAGCAGCACGCCCTCGGGCGCGTCCGGCGTGCGGACTTTGAAGGAATCGTCGAGCGAATCCCAGAAGAACCGCTTCTGCTGCCGGGAGATAATCTCCCGCGCCACGACGCGCCCCAGGTGGTCATAGCCCCATAGGATTTCTGAAACCGCAAAGCCCTTGCCAATCGCGTCCAGCAGGTCGGTCTCGATCTCTTCCAGGCTTTCCAGCCCGCCAAGCTGCTCGGTGATAAAGTCGGCGATCTCGCGGTCGCGCGGCTCGTCGCCGAAGGGGATGATCTCGAAATCGAGCCCGGTAACGGCGTTCTTACGGGTTTGCAGCTGGGCGAACAGGTGCGGGTCTTTCTCCTCGATATCCTCAAACAGCTCCATTTGCCGGAGCACATCGCCCGCGTCAGCCTCCCTGAAAATCCCGGCGAGCCGTTCCGGGGTCAGCCCATTTGAAGGGTATTCGCTGTATTTATCCGTGACACGCTGGACGGCGATTTCGCGGATTTCCGGCCTTTGGCGCTGCGGCGTGCCGCGCCGCCTGCGGGCGTTCACGGCGCGCCCTCTAGGCGCTGCCGCGCGGTTTCAAAACAGCCCGCGTCCAGCTCTACGCCGATGTACCGCCGCCCTGTCTGCTTTGCCGCCGCCAGCGTTGAGCCGCTGCCCGCGAACGGGTCTAAAATGAGGTCGCCCGGGCGCGTGACCGAGGTAATGATATCTTCCAGCAGCCCGACCGGCTTTTCCGTGGGGTGCATCCGATGGGCGCTGTCCAGCTTTTCACAGGTGAGCAGGTCGCGCGGGCGTGTGCCGGGAAAGGCAAACGCCCCCTTCACCGCAAACAGGATATTTTCATGTACCGGCGCGAACTGCGCCCGCGTATTGCCCATCCCATGATGGACCTTGTTCCAGACCAGCTCGCTTTTCACCCGGAAGCCCGCAATCTGCATCGCGTCGATAAACGCCTGCTGCACGTCCCGGCGGGTGAAGCATACCAGCGCACCGCCGTTTGGCTTGAGTACCCGGTACGCGTCATACAGGAACCAAATAAACGGGCTTTTGTCGTTTGTAATCTGCTTCCCATTCCTCGATACATAGCCAATGCCATAGGGCGGGTCGGTGATTACTGCGTCGATGCAGCCATCGGGCAGCTCCCGCAGCACGCTCAGGCTGTCGCCGCAGATCATGGTGTTTTCCAAATCCTTAATAACCGTCACTCCTTCCTTTAGTACGCCCCGCGCCCAAAGCTGATAGCACGGGAAATCACGCTTTTATAATTGACCTTGCCGCTGTTTTTCGCGTCGACTGCCAGCTTCACCGCCATTTGCAGCGCGTCCGGGCCGTCATCGTTCTTGCCCATCGGGTACTGCATCATCTGCTCAAGCAGCGTTTTATGCCGCCTGCTGAATTTTAGGTAGCCGTTTTTTACAAACGGCTGTAAGGACTGGATACGCGCGTCCTTGTTCTGCACGCTGGCAATCTCGGTAATCGGCAGGTATTCGCCCGCTTCCGCGCTCTTCTGGCGCATGATCTCGGCGAAATAATACTGGAACTGCACGGTTTCCACTCCAAACTGACAGAATGGGCGCTTGTATTCGCGTTTCAGGCGGCGGCTGGTTTCAAGCGCATCCGTGATGATCTGGTCGGGCTGGCGGCGCGCGATATCGGCAAGCAGGACGTAAATAAAGCCGGTTTGGGTGTCCTTCGCAAGCGTGATGATTGCGCTGGTGTCCGATTTCCGGTTCTTGCCGAGCGAGGGGTCGTTCGCGCCGATGAACAGGAAACGCGGGTCGGAAAAGTCCGGCTGCGCCTTGCCCTCATCGTCCCAGAAATCAAACCATTCCTCCTGGAAGGTGCAATTTTCTGGGTCTATGGGGTCGTTCTGGATTTCGCTGTTAAAGGACGCTGTACCTTCCGAAACGCGGATCACCATAAGGTCATAATAGGAAAGCTTGTCTTCCCAAAGGACAGCCGTGCCCTCGAGCATTTCTGTCCGGTTTGCCGCGAAAAAGTCCAGCGCTTCCTGCTCACGGTTCTCATTTGCGAGGTCTGTATAAATCGCTTCCCACGCGTCCCAAAGCTCGGTATGCACCGCAAAACGGATTACGCCGCGATACTTTGCCGTCCGGTAGCTGGGGTTTTTCGCAACGTTTGCCAGCAGCGCGTCATAGTGCAGCAGCGTGCCGATATACACAATATCGGTATACGTATCTCCCGCCTTTGAAACCGCTTTATAGTACCAGTCCCGCAGCTTTTTGCGCTGCTCCGGCGTATAAACGTTTTCGTCGTTCTCGAGATCGTCGCAGACGATCAGGTCGGGCCGCCACTGCTTGTGCCGCCGCCCGCGTATTTTCTTTCCGGAACCGATCGCTTCAATCTTGACCCCGTTTGCAAGCAAAATGACCGACGATTTCCAGATACGGCCCTCCAAGTTTCCGAAGTCTTCCCGCAAGGCGGCGTTTTCTTCCAGCTCGGTTTTAATATCCGCAAGGAAGCCCTCCGCCTGCTCGGAGCTGTCTGAGAGGATGATCTCATAGTGCTTGTAAGCATAGACTGCCGCATGTATGGAATCTTTAAAAGTGAAGGTCGTACTTTTTGCGTGCCCGCGCGGGGCTTCGATTGCCCGGCGGCAGCCGTCCGCACGGCTGATTTCTTTCGCGTTGCGGTAAGGGTCCAAGCCCTTCATCACGCCCTCGCGCCAAATGCTATCGAGCTCCGCATGGAACGGCGGCGACTCACGTACAAAATAATGCGCAAGGTAGGCCCGCCCGAAATATTCCAGGTCGACCGCGCCCAGCTGCCGCCGCAGGCCCTTTGCGCCGGTCAGCGGCTTTCCTGCGCGGAAGTCTGCAAGCAGCTGCTTCCGGCGCTCCGGGAAACCGGTTTCACGGACAACATATTTGAGAAAAAGCGCGTGCTGGTAGTCCCGGCTTGCCGCCGTTTCGCGGTCTTCCGGTTCGGAAAGCCGCTCAAGGTATTCGTCAAGGTTGATCTTCGCCATCGCTAAGCACCTTCTCCCGCGCCCGCGCGAGGACGCTGTGCAGCTCGCCGGAAAGCTCCGGATGCTGCCGGATCGCCGCTGTCAGCTCGGTTTCCAGCTGGTCAAACGCAAGCTCGGCCTTTTTCTTGAGTTCGGCGCGGGTGCGCTTCTCGTAGGTCTCGTTGCGCGAGAACGATGCGAGCAGCCGCCCCGCCTTATCCAGCGGGATTTCGTCAAATTCGTCCTCGGCGGTACTCAGCCGCCGCATCAGCCCGTCCACATATACCAGCGACGCGGCCTTGGTGTAGTCGAGGTCGGGATGCTCCTCGACCGCCTTTGCGATTGCCTGCGTGCGCTGGATGGTCTCGGCGACCCGCTGCGCCGCCGTCGTGGTGCGGATTGCATAGCGCCCAATCGCCGACCGGCTGATTTCGTAGCCCTCCGATTTGAGCCAGTCCGAAAGCTCGCTGTAGGTGTTCGCCGTGTCGGAAAGCCGCAAATCGAGCTCGGCGCGCACCTCATCGGGAAGCCGGTCTACCGTCGAGCTGACGCGCGTGCGCCGCCGCGCCTTAGACATTGACGCCCGGGTCCTGGATCGTGTCTTCCAGCAGGTCAACGCCCTTGCGGGTCAGCTTAATGACCGCATCCTTGCGGTAAGCGTTGTAAGCGTTCGCGCTCCTGCTGGTGAACATGATGTAACCCGCCTCCTCGAGATATTCAATGTGCTTGGAAATGTCAGGGGAGTAGATCAGCCCATCCGCAACCAGTGCGTTTGTAATCTGCCGGACAAGCAGCGCGTTCTGATTGCCTTTTGCCAGCGAACGGACAATATACCCCCGGATCGCCTTGTTCCGGTTGATCTCCTGCTCGGTCATTTCATCTACAATCGCCATATCAGCCTATTCCTCCTTCCCTCTGTTCCCGTATAAGATTTGGTCAAGCTTGTCCTCGATCCGGTTCATTGTGCGGATGTAGTCCTCGCGTGTCACATAGACGAGCGGAAGGTCTGATTTCAGGTCGTTCAGCTTTTCCTCGACCCGTTCAATATGCTCCGCATTCTGTTTATCGGCGCTTTCCAGCCCCGCAAGCGTCTTTTTGATAAAATAGGTGAGCGCGCCGACAACCAGCGTGCAGAGCAGCGACGCCGCCGCGCCGATCACAGCGGTAATCTGTACAACATCCATACGCGCCCCCTTATTCGTCCATAGCTGCAAAGACAGGATCGCCAAGGCAGGCGGCAGGGTCTGCCTGCTTAACCCTGAGTACGGCGTTTTCGATGCAGGCCGACAGATAACCGTCGAAGCTGCCGAGGTTCCGCGTGATAACGTCCTGCGCTTCCGGCAGGACTTTGCCCTTCACCTCATCAAACACCTGCGCGCCGAGCTTCAACAGTTCCTCGCGGCCTGCCGCGCCCTGTTTGACCTGCTCCCGCAGGCACTTCGCCGTCGTCTGTTCCATTGCCCCGACCGACAGCTCCGCCAGCCGCTGCAC
>QXXE01000103.1 GCA_009911355.1 Clostridiaceae bacterium
TCATGTATAAAATGTGAAGAAACGCCCTATTTCCGGGCGTTTGCGGGGTTCAGCTCCATGTCTTTGCGAATGAGCTTTTTTATCTTTTTATCCAGTGTGTCCGTCGCGTGTTCACTTGCGGACGAACATACAAGGTAAGTAACTTTTCCGATTTTATGCTCCGTTGTGGTAACGGGCGTTTGGTTTTGCGTCAAAGAAAATCCCCCTTTCTTTCGCAAACATATAATACAGTCTATGAATAGCAGCAAGTCCACTATTCAAGAAAACAAAGGCTTTAATCGGACGGTTATTAGCATAACCTCATGGGAATTTCACCCCGGCATGGTTCTCATGCAGCCCTACCCATTGCCTGCGACGCTCTTAACGCTCGGACTGTGGCTGTAAGGAAGTATCATTGTATATTCTGCGTGTCGTCGCCCGCAAGCCGCTACACTTGCTTTCCGGCGCGGTGTTGGTCGCTCGGCTGTCCGGGTGGGGATAACCTCACCCGGATAGCGTCATGGCGCACCCGCCGTATGGCTCGACGCAAAAGGAACGTATCCGATTTGCCCTATGCTGCGCCGCCGTTATCTTGCGCCGCTTTCTTTTTCAAGGTTCAAAAATGGCTGTGCTGCCCACGTCAACAGCGGAACGGAAAAGGGGGTGAGAGAAAGCGTCCCGCCGCCGTTGCGGTTATTCCTCTGTCCTAAAGGTGAGGACAGCCATCATCAGTTTTGCTTGCAGCCGTTCCCGAATGTCGTGGTCTACGCCAAAATAGACGTTCCCGCGCTCGTCGTACAGCTTCCGCATGGAGAGGCGGGCTATGTAGCCGCTGAAATGCTGCAAGACAATCTTCATAGCGTCCGGGTCGCCCTTTGTCGCTGCCACAATGACAGGATAGGGAACAAGGGCATTTTCCGGGTAGCCGGGTTCGTTACCATTCGTCCCATTCATCAGCATTTTCCTCCAGATATTTTTTTAGCAGCTCAAAAGAGCTTGTCCGCCTGTACTGTACTGTATCGTGCTTCTCGACGTATCGAACAGCTCCGCAATCTCGGTGTCGTTCATTCCCTCGAAACAGTACAGGAGTACAGCTTTGCGCTTTTCTTCCGGCAAAGTACGGATTGCTTCAAGAAGCAGCTTCGGCGTGATTTTCTTCCCGGCTCTTTCAAAGGCGGTTTCCCCTTTGAAATATTCATCAAAGGTATGAAGCTGCCGCGCTTCTTCTAAGGTCAAGTCGGAAAAGGTAATCTCCTTTGCCTTATGCCTGTGCAGCTCTTTATGAGCGTCACACGCTTCATTGTGCAGTACCGTATTACAAAACTTCTGGAAAGCGCACTGTTTTATAAACTCCCTGCGATTAGGTTCCACATTCTCACCCCCTTTCTCGTTGGAAAGTTGGTGGTGTTTCCCCCTTTTCGCGGGGCAATACTGCCTTTTGAAAAAAACGCCGAAGATTTTCGGATTTTTTTCAAAAAAATTTTTGAGCAGCAAAATGCGCCTGTCCGAAAAGCCCGGACAGGCGCATAGGTATTGAAAGCAGTATTCAGATGATTAGACAGTTCATATTGATAGACGTAGTTTTCCCCGGTAGTGGGCGGGCTTTTTTTAATAAGTCAATGACCGTCGGATTTTGTCGATATGGTATGTGCTTCATGGCGGCTACCTCCTTTAGCCGCCGCTTTCAACGGTGATACCGCGTCATTCCTTGAGAAGATAAAAAGAAACGGCGGCTTCGATTTTTCAAAGCCGCCGCGCCAAAAGGACGTGTGAAAAGACCTCTGCTGAACGACGGCTTTTTTTCTTTTGCCGTCGTGCGGCAAATATTGTTGTAACGATATTATCAAAGGTTTTAGGTTAAAACTATATCACATCATTGCTGCTTCTCAGGAATGTTAGCCTATCTGCGTTCTTTTCCCTGCTGCGAAAATCCTACTTCAAGACCAAATCGGATTCATGACGGGATGGAGCACTATAACGTAATTCGAATTCGGAACACAAATGTTTGTAAGAAGCTATTCTTGTATCATATGTAAACTAAGGTTCCCCCAATAACTGCAATACGATAAAAGTGGAACATAAATCGTAAAAATGTTGATTCCGTCCGTGAAACGTATATGGTAAAAATATAGTAGCAAAACATTTTAGTAGTTTATAAGATGTTCGGAACAGATGATAAGGAGAAATGCTTATGAAGTATTGGAACAGTCTTGACCAGTTGATTGGTAATGCGGAAATCATTGACCTATCCCCAGTGATTGAGCATAATATGCCCAAATGGCCAACGCATCCGCAAATTATTGTTGATCCTACGATTACCCATGAGCATGATGGGTATTACTGCCAAACGTTGGTAATGGGAGAACACACGGGGGCGCATGTGGACTGCCCGGCTCATATTTTACCGGATATGCAGGATCGAACCGTCGAGACGTATCCTCCGAATATGATTATGGGGCCAGCTATCAAATATGATCTTTACAAACTGGATGCCAAGCCTGGCGAACGTATTGACAAAGATCAAATCCGTACGCTGGAAACAGAAATGGGGGACTCGGCACAAAAAGGGGATATCGTTTTGTTGGATTTTGGCTATCAGAAATACTGGAAGCTGGACAACACATGGAAATATTATGCGCTGAATGAGCCTGGTCTTTCAGAAGATGCCTGCGAGTTATTTGCAGAGCGACATGTCCGCGCGGTCGGGGCAGATACTATTGCCTGTGATACCCCGGTGGAAAATGGATATGAACATTTTTCATATGGACATCATAACTGTTTTTTGCCGAATGAAATATTCATCATGGAAATGTTGATGAATTTAAGCAAACTGCCGAGACGTTGCTATTTTATGGCAATTCCGTTGAAAATAAAAAACGGCTCTGGCTCTCCGATCCGTCCTTTCGCTATTGTTGGATAAGATGTATATTTTAATAAAAGGAGAAAAAAATGAATTTGAAAAAAGTACTTTGCTTTATGCTGTGTTGCGGCTTGACACTGACCCTACTGACAGGATGCTCCGGAAACGGAGCCAATCCCACTACTGCCCCGTCTGCCGACGGTGTCAATCAAGCGGATGAGGGAAACTCAAATGCCTTAACCGATCTGTATGATACAATTAGCGCCGATATAATTTACGTAGCAGTTTCTGATCTGCCAGAAATCAAGGCGAATCAGGACTATACGGTTGGAGTTGCAATGACGGATGTCTCGACAGGTTGGTTCAAGGCACTGTATGATCATGTGAATGAGGTTCTGAGCCAAGCGGGTGTGACCGTAAATCTAGTGCAGTGCAACGATGATGCTGCAATGCAGGTGGATCAGATCAATACGTTCATTGCGCAAAATGTGGATGCAATTATCATTAATCCTGCAAATCCGCAGGAGACGGTAACGTCTGCTTTGGATGACTGCGCTGCGGCAGGAATCCCTGTTGTAGCGGTAGATGTCCCCCCTGAAGAAGGCTCAGCATATATGACTGCATGTGTTACGGATGCTTACTCACTTGGAAAAATGGTAGGGATAGAATTAGCAAAGCGCCTGCTTGAAATGTATCCAGACTTGGATAAGATCCCGTATGGGATGATCGGTGGAACGGATGGAAATTCCATTGCGGCGTCTAGGAATGAAGGTGCGCGGGATGGTATTGCAGAGGTTGATACCGAGGGGAAGATTGAAGAACGGACTTTCCTATACGCAGGCGCATATTCCGAAGAATCGGGATTGACTACTGCGCAGAATATGATCGCCGCAAATCCGGATTTGAAGTGTATTATTGGAACATGCGATGCGCATATCGTTGGCGCAACCTCTGCTGCTGAACAGCTTGGGGTGGAGGAAAACCTGATTATGGGTGCGGTTGACGGGTCAAAATCCGCATATGAAATTATGCGTGATGACGGTCCCATTGTAGCATTGGGACTGAACTCGCCATATGAAGTTGGCGAAGCAGCAGTTCGTGTACTGCTTGCTTATCTGAATGATGGTACGATACCGGATTCCAAAACCCTGCGGCTGCAACCCACATTGGTTACACCGGAAAATGTGGAGCAATATTATGACCCGGATTCTGCATTCTAAATAATTTGGAGGATAAGGATAACAAAAAGCTTTATAAAAGCTTTTTGTTATCTGTTATCCAGGGATTTTTGGAGGAAATATTATGCCCAATATACTGGAAATGAGGGGAATCTGCAAGTCGTTTGGCGCAGTAAAAGCCTTGAAAAATATTGATTTCATCGTTGAAGAAGGTGAAACAATGGCATTGGTCGGGGAAAATGGCGCTGGTAAAAGCACTTTGATGAAGATCCTTACAGGTGTATATACAAAGGATACAGGTACAATCACGATGCAGAGCGAGGAAATCCGCAAAAATAATACCATTACGGCAAAGAAGAAGGGAATTGCTCAGGTATATCAGCAATTTGAGATGATGGACGAGCTGTCTGTTACGGAAAATATTTGTCTGGGTGACGAATCGTTTGCGAAGGGCGGAATTGTACAGTTCAAAAGGCTAAAGGAACGGACAATCGAATTGTTGGAACATTACCATATTCCGATTGACGCGGACGCGCGGGTGGGAGATCTCAGCGCGGCGATGAAGCAATTTATCTCGATTGCCCGTGTATTGTTGCGCGGACCCAAGCTGATTGTGTTTGATGAGCCAACCGCAGTGCTTTCGGACAGTGAGGTAAATATCCTTATGGAGATTATCGCTTCCCTAAAGCGTGAAAGAGTAACAATCATTTACATTTCTCATCGCATGGACGAAATTTTTCAACTGAGCGACCGGATAACGGTCATGCGGGATGGCGAACTCGTGACCGTTCTGGAAAATAAAAATCTAACAAAAGATGATCTGATCACATATATGCTAGGCAAGAACCTTGGAGCAATGTATGTAGCACGAGGAAATCGGAAAAGCGACCGGTGTGTATTGGAGGTTGAAAACCTGACAAACGAAGCGATCCACGATGTCTCCTTCCAATTACGGGAGGGAGAAATACTTGGCATCGCAGGATTGGTAAACAGCGGTCGCACGGAAACAGCAAGGGCAATCATCGGTGCCGATAAATTAAAAAGCGGTACCATTAAAATCAATGGCGCTGCGGTCAAAATCAAGAGTCCTAAGGATGCAGTGCGATATGGGCTCTTTTTAGCGCCGGAGGATCGAAAAAAACAAGCGATGGTTCTTTGTCGGCCGATTCGAGAGAACATTTCACTTTCGAGATTGTCTTCTGCAACGAAGCTATTCGGTATTTTGGATGAAAAAAAAGAAGCCGCCACGATTGATAAACTTGTGCGCGCCCTTAAAGTGAAAATGGATACCATTGAAAGTGACGTTCAAGATTTAAGCGGTGGTAATCAGCAAAAAATTGTGATTGCAAAGGCAATCACGGCACAGCCCCAAATATTGATTTTTGATGAGCCGACGCAGGGGATTGATGTTGGAGCGCGTGCGGAGATTTACGCGCTTTTGGAGCAGCTGCGAGCCGAAGGAAAATCGATTATTATTATTTCTTCCGAAACGGAAGAGATACAGGGAACCTGTGATCGCACGATTGTTATGCGTAGTGGTTATGTTACAGGGGAACTGAATGCGATGGAAATGCAAGATACCAAACTGATGCTGCAGTATATGTATAAAGATGTTTAAGGCACAGTTGACGATATCCGATGGACGGAAATCAATAAATGGAGCAGGCAGCGGTGCCGTCGGTAAGAAGTAATCTGGTGTTTCGGAAACTTCAGCATTATTTATGTTGAAAGAAACGAATCCATTGAAAAGAGCAGACTTTGGTCACGGATGTACTGTAAATGACTGCGCGTTTTCTCGCAATCGCGGTTAAAAACGGTGTGAATGACGGCGAAAAGATGTTTGCAGGTAGTCAGAAGGCTCTGCTGAAGAACGTTAATGAAAAACAACAAAACAACAAGCCGGGCTTTTTCATACCGTGTGGCAGTGTCAACTGCGCAGAATTTTTCGCGTCCTCGTACGCTATACCCTTTTCATTGAAAACCGTGAGTTTGGGAGATATCATGCGGGAGCCAAAAATAACATGAGGAGGTTATTATGGGAACCACTAAGTTAAAGAAATATTTAAAGGAGCAGGCAGTTCCAATCGGCGTGCTTGTCTGTATGATTGCAATCGGTGCAGTGCTGACTCCAACCTTTTTGACATCACTGAACCTTCAGAACCTTTTTATTCAGCAGGCGTCGAATATGGTGGCATCGCTTGGAATGTTTGTGGCAATTCTATCCGGCGGCATCGATTTGAGCATCGGGTCTGTGATGGCGGTTTCCAGCGTGTTTTGCGCCTCTCTTTTGGTTAGCACGAACAATCTTGTGATTTCAAGCCTTGGTGCATTACTTATGTGCGTATTGCTGGGAATAGTGAACGGTGTCATCGTGGCAAAGCTCCGTATTGCCCCATTTATTGTTACATTGGGCATGATGGAATTTGCGCGCGGCATCGCATATTGGTATACAAATTCCGCACCGATTTCGTGGAAAAATGCGGAATGCGCAAAAACATTTGAGTTCATCGGGAAAGGACGTATTTTGGGAACCATTCCAACGCTTAGTGTTGTAATGATCGCCTATATTGTGATTGTATGGTTCATCATGAAAAAGACTACGGCGGGAAGAGTCGTTTATGCAATTGGTGGGAATGAGGAAGCCGTTCAATTATCTGGCCTGGATGTATCAAAGTGGAAGATAATTCCGTACGCTTTTTGCGCATTCTGTGCCGCTGTGGCGGGGATCCTATTGACTGCCCGTCTGGGCGTTGGAGCACCTACGAATGGGGAAGAACTGGCGAATGATTGCATTGCATCTGTTGTCATTGGAGGAACAAGCTTTACAGGAGGAAAAGGGAATATCAGCGGTGTGATTATTGGTGTATTCATACTTGGCATTATCAATAACCTTCTGGATTTAATGAATGTATCTTCATACCCGCAGATGATGCTGAAGGGTACAATTATTGTTGCTGCGGTTGTTTTTTCAACAATTAAAGATAAAAGACATTGATACGTTGGTATATTGCACATCGCCGACCTTGAAGACAGGTCGGCTGATGTGCTATATGCGTTTTGAAAGAACTATTGTATGGATATCGGCAGCGAGATAGATGCATGGAGTTGGGCATGTCAAGAAACAAGGGGGTTCTATGTGGATTAAACGTTTTTTCGGGGAATCACTTTACCGGCGGTTGATTTTATACTTTACATTATTGATGATGATTCCGATCATAACCGCGGGATCATTAATTTACCGTGCGTCAGATGTCCGGATTTCGGACAGCGCACTTCGGCTCGCTGCGCAGGTGGTAGAAAAAGATTGTGAAAGCGTTGCGCAAGTATTGAATGCGATGCAGTCTACCGCGAACTATGTAACGGCAGATTTAGAAGTACAGTCTATTCTGCAGGAAACAAGTTTTTGGGAGGATACATGCGATGGGACACGGATAGCAGCGTTAAATGCACGACTCCAACAGCTGTCTAAAATGCATCCGGAGATTGACGGTATATACTTATGTTTTGACAATGGTAAAATTGCACGTTCCCGATATTATAATATTCGTCAAGGGTATGAACAGGTCCGGATGAGTACAGAACAGTATTGGTCCATTCGGAACCATGAAGATATCCAATGGATGGTTTCCGAGGAGGGGTCATTTGTTGTAGACAATATGAATAATCCGGTCTTAGGTGCGGCTCGGTTGATGCCGCTTGGAAAAAACGGGAAATCCTGTGGAATTGTCGTCGTGGAAGTGCGGCAAACATATCTCAATAAAGTTATGCGCGGCGATTTGGGTCAAAGGGGTGTAAAATATTTGCAATTTGAACGGCAGGGGATCCTCCTGCATGAAGCAGAAGCAGGTGAGCAGGTTATAGAGAGTGCCATTCTTCGGCTTAAGGAGAATGCACAGCAAGAAAAGTCCAAAACCTTCATATTACGTGACCGGATTATTCTTAGCAATTTTCTGCCGATTGCTGGCTGGCGAGTAGTCGGTATTGTTTTTAAAAGCGAGCTCAGGGATGAAAGCCAAAGTGTTTTTACGATATTTTTATTTATTACGCTGTTGACATTTTTTATAAATGTAGTTCTATCCCGTTTTTTGGCGGATTTCGAATTGCAGCCGATCCGGAAGATACAAAATTATATACGAAAAGTAGAAAAAGGGAATTTCGGATACCCGCTATCGCCTGATCGGCTGGACGAGATCGGCGATTTAGCGGTTAGCACACAGGAAATGAGTGTGCGGATCGGTGAGCTAATCGAAACTTTAAAAATGGAACAGGAACGGATGCGTACAGCCGAATTTAAGGCATTGCAAGCGCAGATCAATCCACATTTTCTGTATAATTCATTAGATTCTATTAATTGGCTGATTCGCAGAGGAGATGGGGAAAAGGCAAGTAAGATGATTTCCGCATTGACTACCTTTTTCCGGATTGGATTATCAAAAGGGCATGATGTAATCCCTTTACAGGAAGAATTGGAGCATATCCGAAGTTATTTAGCAATTCAAAAAATTCGTTATGAGAGTCAGTTTGAGTATTTGATTTATTCATCAGACGAAATTCATAATTGTCTGGTCCCCAAGCTCATGCTCCAGCCGCTGGTAGAAAATGCGCTGTATCATGGCATAAAACCGTGCGAAAGAAAGGGAATGCTAATTATACAGGCGCTTTTGATCGACGGGCACATCGAAATTGAAGTGTTGGACAACGGCGCTGGTATGGATGGCGATACGCTCAATGCGTTGCGTGAAGCAATCCTTCATACCGGGCAGAATAAAACCAACAGCTATGGGGTCGTAAACGTGAATGACCGGATTCAGATCCTGGCAGGCACGGAGTATGGGCTTAGTTTTACCAGCGAACAGGGTACTGGAACCTCTGTGAAAATTATATTACCGGCGACGCAGAAAGGGGATTGAAGGGATGTATACCGTATATTTAGCAGATGACGAGCAACTGATCCGAGAAGGCTTATCGGAGACCGTTCCATGGGAAGCACTTGGGCTGAAGTTGATCGGGACTGCAGAAAATGGGAAACAGGCTTTGCGCGGCATACAGGCAGGCGCACCTGATATTGTGCTTACAGACATACAAATGCCGCATTTAAGTGGATTGGAATTGATCGAAAAGATCCGTCAATCTTATGAAGGGTGTCGAATTATAATTATTACGGGTTATAGTGAATTTTCTTACGCACAGTCCGCAATCCGACTGGGTGTTTCGGATTTTGTAGTGAAGCCGATTGATATTCCGGCTTTATGCGGAACGCTAACGAGGATTGTCGACGAATTGGATCGGATCAGGAATAAAAGGGATGAGGTCGAGAAACTGCGTATCCGTCTTCAGCACGCTGATGAATACCGATATCAGCAGCTTCTGTTACGCTATATGACTGGACGCATCACAAGACAGACCTTCCTAGAGCAAATCCCTGTACAGGTGAAGCGGGGGCGGATAATTGGTCTGATATTGCTCCAAATCGATAATTTCGATAATATTACCTCCGGGATGGATGAGGAATCCATTTTTGGAATGACACAGCAGATGGAATTTACAATTGAAAAGCTCGGTGGGGATTCGATGATAATCATTGAGGAGCCAGGGGGAAGATATATTCTGCTGTTTTTTGGGGAACAGGAGGAGGATCTGCGCTTTGAATTACGTTCTTTTGTCCGGCGTCTGCGCTTATCAGAGACACAGATAGCGTTTACTACCGTAACTTCACAAATTTACCCGTCAGTAGAGGATTGCTGCACTGCTTACAGTCTGCTCAAAAAAGGGGTTCATTATGCTTTTCAGCTGGGTGGAAACCGTGATATCCATGCGGATGATGCTGCAAAAGATTCGTCTGACCCGCTCTCAGGCATGCCAAATGCGAAGCGCGTACTGCAATCGATCGCAAGCTTTAATAAAAACAGCATTCGGAGAGATTTTGAGCTTTTGTCAAAGGATATTCAGTCAACAGGACACAATTCTTATTTATATTCCAGGATGCTGGTTGGGATTATATATAACGAGATTGGAAAACTGATGATTGACATTGGCTGCCCGATCGAAAGCGTGGTGAAAAACCCGCTGGAGTCTTACCAGAAAATACTGACCTGCACGACATTGAGAGACATGCTTTGGGAACTTTATCGCTTTATAGAAGTGCTTTGCGATTTTATCAATCGTAATAGCCGTACAGGTAAAAGTACTGTGGAGCGCGCAAAGATATATATTGAAGCGCACTACGCCGACTCCAGCCTGACTCTTGACCGGGTTGCGTGTGAAATGGGGATTTCCCCGAATTATTTCAGCGCGCTGTTCAAGCAATGCACGCAGATTTCATTTATCAATTATCTGACAAGCGTAAGGATTGGACATGCTAAAAAGCTGCTGGCAAGTAAAAAATATAAAACATATGAAGTGGCGAATCAATGCGGTTATGAAAATCCCACCTATTTTTCGACTATCTTCAAACGGCACACAGGAGTTTCCCCCTCGGAGTATAAGGAGGGATGACGCTGCAACGGCGAGATGTGACGCAAGAGATGGGTCTTTCTATAAAAGTGAAAGAGATTTGCAAAATATTTGATTCCCATACACAGTGGCGGTGTGGTATGCTGTTAACAGCAAAAGGCAACAAAAAATCTCAGGAAGCGCCGGTATCATGAGCAGCGGTAGCCCAGAGGGGGAATTGGATGTGCATTGCGCGGACGTCGTTGCGGCACAGTTCCCTTTGTGACTGACCAAGTCCGCCACGAATATCATGCTGTCGGCTTCGCCACTGGACAAAAAAAGGAGAATGGTTATGAAACGGAAACTTAGTTGGCTGTTATGTGGGACATTGCTTGCCAGCCTGTTGACAGGTTGCGGTGGCAATGCAGGCGGCGGCAATTCTGCCGATTCAGGCGGGAATATTCGGATCGGTTATTTTGGTCCGCTGACGGGGGGGACGGCACAGGCCGGCCAAGCCGCCCTGAACGGTGCGCAGCTTGCCGTGGACGAGCTTAATGCTGGAGGCGGTGTGCTGGGCCGTCAGGTAGAGATTGTTTCGTATGATGACAAGTCCTCACCGGAGGAAGCCGTTAAAGCAGCAACGAAGCTGGTGCAGGTGGATAAAGTCAATGCTATTTTTGGTTCGCTGCATAGCGCCAATGTCCAGGCAGCTGGTCCCGTGATTGAGGAATCGCAGACACTTTGTGTTGCAGGAGGTACCTCCCCAGCGTGGTTGGAACAGGGCTATACGTATTTATTCCGTTCAATTTCCAACTCTACGATTTCGGCAAAGCAGCTTGCAAGTTATGCGGACAGCCAAGGGCTTCGGCGTATCGCGTTATTTACGAGCAACGATGAATATGGGACTTCCGGGGCAGATGCTTTCAAGGAAGCCTGTTCGAGCTATGATATTCAATTTGTTGCAGGTGAAACCATGACAAATGGTGACCGCGATTTTACCGGCCAGTTTGCAAAGATAAATGTAGCATCACCGGATGCCGTATTTATCTGGTGTTTGGGGGATGACTTGAGCGCTGTGACAAAGCAGCTCCGTCAGTCTGGATTCAATGGGACAATTCTTGGTTCTGAGAGTTATACGCTGCCAGAGGTGCTGGAAAACTCGGGCGATGCAGCAAATGGGGTGTGTTTTGCCGCTCAGTATCTGGTCTATGAGAATCCGGAGGATGCCGAAGATGCAAAAATGAAGGACTTCTTGGAAAGATATATGGCGAAATTCAACGCAGCTCCAGAGTCCGATAACGCTTTCCGTGCGTATGATGGTGTTATGATGATCGCAGAAGCAATGGAAGCGTCAGGCGTAGATCGTGGCCCGGAACTCCGCCAGGCATATAATGACATTGACGGCTATGTCGGACTGGCTGGTACGTTTTCATACAAGGGCGGAAACGGTGAAGGCATTGAAACAATGCGCATTTTCGAGATTCAAAACGGAAAATACCTAGAGGCAGAATAACGCTGCGTGGGATACAGAAGGCAGCCAGCTTGTTGTAAGCGAGCTGCCTTCACATTCACCCTGCCGTAGTAGATGCGCAAGAATTTGTTGGCGCCCGCCGTCATGTAGACCAGGTAGGGCTTACCCTCGGC
>QXXE01000011.1 GCA_009911355.1 Clostridiaceae bacterium
TCTTTTCGGAACTTTTTGTTTCCCTCCGTGCCGGTCAGCTTATTTATAATACCACTCCTTCCGACGATTGTCAACACCTTTTTTCGATTTTTTTCGAATTTTTTCCTGGCACGCCTTTTTCCGCTGAAAATATACATATTATATAGTATGCCCCTTCATATTGAAGCCCCCCGCCCATCCAACCCCTGCGCCGTGCGAATTTTGCAGATTCCAACAATTCTTATTTACATTTATAGAGGGATTTGCTATACTATATGTGTATTTTTATGCCTGAAAGGAGGCATGAGCCCCTTGAACAAAGATTTACGCAAAATCATCCAGCCCGGTTTTACGCTATATTTTCTGGTTTTCCTGGTATTTTCAATCGTCGGAATGACCTTCAACCACGTTTTCGGGCTGGTTTCTCTGGCAATGTGCATACTGCTCCTGCTGCACGACCGCCTGCAAAGCCGCAGCCGCCGCCGGGCCGTCATGGACTACATGCGGTCGCTTTCGCTCGAGATCGACCAGGTTTCGCGCACTTCTATTACGACCCTGCCGATGCCGGCGCTTGTCGCAATGGCAACAACGGGGGAAATCCTATGGTCGAACGACAGCTTCAACACCGTAACTGGCTATCAGAATGGTGTCCTTGGGGTACGCATCAACGAAATTGCCCCAACCTTCGATACCCGTTGGCTGATCGACGGGCGGCAGCAATATCCGACCGAGCTCCGCATCGGGCGCAACAGCTTCCGTGTGTTCGGCAGCCTGCTTGCAGGCGAGCACGAAATCGGCGCGCTGATGGTATTGTATTTTGTCGAATGCACCGATTATGTGCGCCTGCGCGACGAATATGACCAGACCCGCCCGGTGATCTCGATCATTGCGGTGGACAACTATGAAGAGCTTCTGAAAAACCTGAACGACTCGGAAAAGTCGAACCTCCTCGCAGGGATCGACAAACGTATCGTCGACTGGGCGGCAGCAACCAAAGGGATGCTGCGCAAATACGACCGCGACAAATACATTTTCGTCCTGGAAAACGGCGAGCTGCAAAAGCTGGTAAACCGCAAATTCGCCATCCTGGACGAAGTGCGCGAGATCACGAGCCACGAAGGCGTTGTTGCAACGCTGTCCATCGGCGTTGGCAAAGACGGCGACACCTTCGACGAAAACTTCCGTTTCGCGAGCCTTGCCCTGGAAATGGGGCTTTCACGCGGCGGCGACCAGGCCGTCATAAAAAACAAATACAACTTTGAATTTTACGGCGGCATGTCAAAGGAAGTCGAAAAGCGCACAAAGGTCAAGTCGCGCGTTGTTGCAAACGCGCTGAGCCAGCTGATCCGCGATTCCTCGCAAGTGCTGATTATGGGGCATTCCCGCGCGGACATGGATGCCATCGGCGCGGCAATCGGCTTGGTATGCGCTGTACGGGAACGGGAAAAGCCGGTCCATATCGTAGTCGACCTGGAGCGCAACCTATCCAAAGACCTCATCGCGCGGTTTGACCAGCTGGAGCAATACCACGGGCTTTTTATCAGCCCGGACGCCGCAATGGTGATGTGCGATTTTAACACCCTGCTCATCGTGGTAGACACCAACCGCCCGGATTATGTAGAATCCCCCGCGCTCCTGGAATCCATCAACAAGGTCGCGGTCATCGACCACCACCGCCGCGCGGCAAGCTATATTGAGCACAGCGTGCTCAGCCTGCACGAGCCTTACGCCTCCTCGGCGTCCGAGCTGGTCAGCGAGCTGTTGCAATACATGATTTCGGCAAGCAGCCTCCTGCCCACGGAAGCCGAGGCGCTGCTTGCGGGGATTTACCTTGACACCAAAGGCTTTTCGGTCAAGGCCGGGGTGCGTACCTTTGAAGCGGCCGCTTATCTCAAGCGCGCGGGCGCTGAGGTTACCAGCGTAAAAACGCTGTTCCAGTCAACCTTTGACGAATACATGTCGCGGCAGCACATTATTGCGGGTGCGACCGACTGCGGCGGCGGGGTAATCCTCGCGGTCACGGACGAGGAGAAGGACCGCGCCACGGCGGCAAAAGCCGCAGATGAGCTGTTAAACATCAGCGGCGTGCAGGCGAGTATCGTAGCCTTCCGCAGCGGCAGCGACACGATCCTTTCGGCGCGCTCCAGCGGCAAAGTAAACGTGCAGGTGCTGATGGAGAAGCTCGGCGGCGGCGGGAGCCAGTCGGCAGCGGGCGCGCAGATGGCGGACGTACCGGTTTCGGAAGCGGAACCGCTGATCCGCGGCGCAATCGCGGACTATCTGGCGTCCACCGACCGCCCTGCGGAGCCCAAAAGCCAATAGCCTGCGGGCAGTCAACCAGTTAAAAAATAAAACAACATATATTTCAGGAGGAAACCAACCATGAAAGTCATTTTGAAGCAGGACGTAAAGAACCAGGGCAAAAAAGGGGAACTGATCGAAGTCAGCGAGGGCTACGGGCGCAACTACCTGATCCCGCGCGGGCTCGCCGAGATTGCCACTGCGGATAACCTGAATGTCATGCGCCAGGCGGACGAGGCAAAAGCGCGCCGCATTGCGCTGGAGCAGGAAGCGGCCCGCAACGCCGCGGCAAAGCTCAAGGAATGCACGGTCGTCGTCAAGGCGAAGGCGGGTTCCGGCGGGCGGCTGTTCGGCGCGGTCACCGCGAAGGAAATTTCGGATAGCCTCAAGGCACAGCACGGCATTGACGTTGCCAAAAACAAGATCGTCATGGACGAAGCGATCAAATCCTTCGGCACCTACAAAGTAAAAGCCAAGCTGTACCCGGAAATCAGCGGCGAGATCACCGTGCAGGTCGCGGAAGCCTGACCCCCTCCCTGTCTGGCACACAGCCGCGCATACGCAAACAGCAAAGGAGATGAACGTTTTTGGACGAATTACTGTCCCGGCAGCTGCCCATGAGCGCCGAAGCCGAACAGGCGGTAATCGGCTCGATCCTTGTCGACCCGTCCTGTGTGGCCGAAGTCATCGAGCTGCTGCACAGCAGCGATTTCTACATTGAAGAAAACCGCCGCATCTTCGAAACCATCTACACCATGTTCAACGAAGCGGCAAAAATCGATGCGGTCACCATCCTTGACCGGCTCAAGCTTGCGGGGCTTTATGACGACGCGGGCGGGCGCGCCTATTTCCTACAACTGATGGATGTGACCCCAACCGCCGCGAACGTCCGCGAATATGCCACCATCGTGCGTGACAAAAGCCTTTTGCGTTCCATCGCACAGACGGCGGGGGAAATCCAGGCCACTGCAATCGCGGGCGAGGGCGACGCGGGCTACATCGCGGAGCTTGCCGAGCAGCGCATCTACAACATCCGCCACGGCCGGGAGGTCAAGGGACTGACCCCGCTGAAATCGGCGCTGCTGGACCTGTACGCCCGGCTGGATGAGCTGTCCAAATCGGACAGCAGCATCCCAGGCATCTCGACCGGCTTCTATGAGCTCGACCGGCAGCTGACCGGGCTCAACAAATCCGACCTGATCCTGGTCGCCGCGCGCCCCGGCATGGGCAAGACGGCCTTCGCGCTGAACCTTGCGCTCAACGGGGCGAAGGCCAGCCGGAAATCGGTCGTCGTGTTCCAGCTGGAAATGAGCCGGGACCAGCTGGCGTCCCGCTTCCTCGCGAGCGAAGCGCTGATCGACTCCCAAAAGCTGAAGACCGGCAACCTTGACCCGGAGGACTGGACAAAAATCGCAATGGCGTCCAATACTTTAAGCAAGCTGCACATCTATGTAGATGACAACCCGGCGATCACAGTCGCGGAAATCAAGGCCAAATGCCGCCGCCTGGGCGACGAGCTGGGCATGATCGTCATCGACTATATCCAGCTGATGCAATCGGGCGGCAAGCGCAGCGAAAACCGCGTGCAGGAAGTCGCCGAAATCTCGCGCGGCCTTAAAATCATGGCGAAGGAGCTGAACGTGCCGGTGGTCTGCCTGTCCCAGCTGTCGCGCGCGGTGGAAGGCCGTGCGGACAAGCGCCCGATGCTGTCCGACCTGCGCGAATCGGGCGCGATCGAGCAGGACGCGGATATTGTTATGTTCATCTACCGCGACGACTACTACGATGACGAAAGCGAAGATAAAAACGTCGCTGAAATCATCATAGCGAAAAACCGCCATGGTTCGACGGGGACCGCCAACCTGCAGTGGGTCGGCCAGTACACGACCTTCTCGAACCCCGACCGCATCCATTCGATGTGATGCACGCGGTGCCGCGGAAGGCGGCGGCGCTCATTGCGCAGGAAAACATGCTGCCGGAAGGCGCGCGGGTGTGCGTAGCCCTTTCTGGCGGCGCAGATTCCACAGCGCTCCTGCTGGCGCTGCTGGAGCTTGGCTATCCCGTCTCAGCGTTCCATCTGAACCATTGCCTGCGCGGCGCGGAGTCCGACCGGGACGAAGCGTTTGCCCGGGCGCTCTGCCAGCGGCTGCATGTCCCCCTGGACGTGCAGCGCGCAGATGTCAGCGGCTACGCGTCCGCGCACCGGCTCGGCACCGAGGAAGCCGCGCGCACCCTCCGTTACCGCGCGCTTTCGCAGGCGCTCGGGCGGCTGGGCTGCACCCATGCGGCGACCGCGCACACGGCGGACGACAACCTGGAAACGATGCTGTTCCACCTTGTGCGCGGCACAGGCGCAAAGGGCCTGTCCGGCGTCCCGCCGGTGCGCGGAAGCATCGTCCGCCCGCTGCTTTCCTGCACGCGCGCGGAGGTTGAAAGCTACCTTGCCGCGCGCGGTCAAGCCTATGTTACCGACAGCACCAACCTGTCCGGCGATTACACGCGCAACCGCATCCGCCATGAGGTCATCCCGGTTCTGCGCTCGGTCAACCCGGACGCGGCGGGCGCGGCGTCCCGCCTTGCAGGGCTGCTGCGCACCGACGAGGCCTATTTGGACGCGGCAGCGCAGTCCCGGCTGGCGGCGGCACAGGAATCCGGCGGCTGGCGCACAGACGCTTTCCCCGCAGACCTGCGCGGCCGGATGCTGCACAGCCTGCTGCGCAGGCAGGGCGCGCCAATGTCCCAGATCGGTCAAAAGCACATCGCGCTGCTTTCGGCGCTGCTGGACAGCCCCAACCCGTCCGCCGCCCTTTCCCTTCCGGGCGGCTTGGCCGCAAGGCGGGAATACGGCCTGTTTTACCTGGAAAAAGGTACAAACGCACCGCCGCCCCCCCTCCCGGAAACCCCTTTGCGCCCCCCCTTTTCCCTGGAATTCCGTCCGGGGGTATGGGTGCGCGGGGAAATCTGCAAAAAAAAGCAGGTAATTCACAAAAAATTCAATACTTTTTCCGCAGATTGTGGTACAATAGATTTTGATTCACTGGCCGTGCGCACGCGCAGGCCCGGCGACCGGCTCCGCCTGACCGCGTCCGGCGGGTCGGACACGCTCAAGCGGCTGATGATCGGCAAGAAAATCCCACGCGAAAAACGGTGCAGGCTCGCGGTATTTGCGGACCGGAACGGCATAATCGCCGTGGAGGGCCTGGGCCTCGACCACAGCCGCTGCGGAAGCGGCGAAATGATTTTGCAATTGAGCGTAGAGGAGTAACAAAAGAAATGAAAAACGACATCAAGGAAGTGCTGTTCACAGAAGAACAGCTCCGGCAGAAAGTCGATGAGCTTGGTGCACAGATCACTGCGGACTACCGGGGCAAAAACCCGCTGGTCGTCAGTGTCCTGAAGGGCTCATACGTCTTTATGGCCGACCTGACCCGGCGCATCGACGTGCCCTGCACGGTCGATTTCATGGTCGTATCCAGCTATGGCGCTGGGACAAAGACCTCGGGCGAGGTCCAGATCATCAAGGACCTGGAAAACTCAATCGACGGGCGCGACCTCATCATCGTCGAGGATATCTTGGACTCCGGCGTAACGCTGAGCTATCTGATGAAGGTGCTCACAGCGCGCGGCGCGAGCTCGATCCGGCTGTGTACGCTGCTGTCCAAGCCCGACCGCCGCAAGGTCGATGTGAAAATCGACTACCTGGGTTTTGAAATCCCGGACGAATTTGTCGTTGGCTACGGGCTGGATTTCGCGGAGAAATACCGCAACCTGCCCTACATCGGCATTTTGAAGCCTTCCGTTTACGGCGAGGCATAAAAGAACCCCCTAAAGGAAGGTGTGAAACCAATTTGAACAAGAAGATGAAGGGCTTCGGGCTGTACATCCTCATCCTGCTGACGCTGCTGGTTGCGGTCACCTACGTGCTGACAAGCGACGTCAGCCAGCCGCTGACCTACTCAGACGTATACCGGATGGTGGAAAACGGCGAGGTCTCGGCGATTGTCTACGACGGCTCGATGCTCTATCTGGAAGCCCCTGACGGACACAGCATGTCTTATAAGCTGCCCTATTTCAACCTGTTCCTCGACCAGCTGCGCGAGGAGCTGAAGGAGCAGATGGACGCCGGCACGCTGACGTTCGACCTGAAAAGCCAGCCCTGGTGGATGATGTTCATCCCATACCTGGTACTGATCGTGATCCTCGGCCTGATCTGGTATTTTATGATGAACAAGCAGGGCGGAAGCGGCGGCAACCCGATGCAGTTCGGCAAGGTGCGTGCGCGGCTCGCGTCCGACCAGAAGAAAAAGGTCATGTTTGACGATGTCGCGGGCGCGGAGGAAGAGAAAGCCGAGCTTCAAGAAATTGTCGAATTCCTGAAAAACCCGCGCAAATTTGTCGAGATCGGCGCGCGCATCCCGAAGGGCGTGCTGCTGGTAGGCCCTCCGGGCACGGGCAAAACTCTGATTGCGAAAGCGGTTGCGGGCGAAGCGGGCGTACCGTTCCTGTCGATCTCGGGCTCTGACTTTGTCGAGCTGTATGTCGGCGTGGGCGCGTCGCGTGTCCGCGACCTGTTCGAGCAGGCGAAAAAGAACGCGCCGTCCATTGTGTTTATTGATGAGATCGACGCGGTCGGCCGCCAGCGCGGCGCGGGCCTTGGCGGCGGGCACGACGAGCGCGAGCAGACGCTCAACCAGCTGCTGGTCGAAATGGACGGTTTCGGCGCGAATGAAGGCGTTATTGTCATTGCGGCGACCAACCGCAAGGATATTTTGGACCCGGCCCTGCTGCGTCCCGGGCGTTTTGACCGTCAGGTTTATGTCGGCAACCCAGACGTTGTGGGCCGCGAAGCGATCCTGAAGGTCCATGCGCGCAACAAGCAGTTCGACCCGGACGTCCGTTTTGATTCGATTGCGAAAACGACGGCAGGCTTCAGCGGCGCGGATCTGGAAAACCTGCTGAACGAAGCGGCGCTGCTTGCGGCGCGGCGCAACAAGAAGCTGATTTCGCTGGAAGAAATCGAGGAATCCCTGCTCAAAGTGGTCATGGGCGTCGAAAAGAAGACCCATGTCATCAGCGAGAAGGACAAACGGCTGACGGCATATCACGAAGCGGGCCATGCCATCTGCTTCCACGTCCTGCCGACGCAGGACCCGGTGCATCATGTCACGATCATCCCGCGATCCAACGGTGCGGGCGGCTTTACCATGCCGCTGCCGACCGATGACAAGGCTTACCGGACGCGGCGGTATATGGAAGAGAATATTATTGTTGACCTAGGCGGGCGTGTCGCGGAGCAGCTGATGCTGGATGATATCTCGACGGGCGCATACGGCGACATCAAGCAGGCGACCGCGATGGCGCGTGCGATGGTCATCAACTACGGCATGAGCGACAAAATCGGCCCGATCGACTATGACGGCACAGGCGGGGAAATTTTCCTGGGGCGTGATTTCTCGGCAAACAAGGGCTTTTCCGACCACAAATCGGCGGAGATCGACGATGAAATCCACCGTATTATCAGCGAGGGGTACAAGGCTTGTGAAAAGCTGCTGAGCGAGCACAAGGAGCAGCTGATCCGGGTTGCGGAGTACCTGCTTCGCAATGAAACGATTGACGGCAACACCTTCCGGAAGCTGTTTGACGGCGAGGAGGTTCCCGACCGCATCGGCGGCGGCGCGACCGAGGAGGAGTTGAAGGCAGCGGCCCCTGCGGACGCGGAGCCCACCCCGAACGACCTTCCTTCCGAGGAACTGCCGCATTAACCCCAGTGCATCAGGGGGTTCCGCGCCTTGCGAGGCGCGGCCAGGCGCGTGGCCCTGGACCCCACCAGAGGGCCTCAGCCCTCTGGACTCCCTTCCCCCGCCTGCGGGCGGGACGGGGGCTGCTGCGATTCTACTGCATCTAAAAACCCGGCTGATTGCTGCCGGGTTTTTTCCTGCTTCAAAATGTTAAAAGCTCTTGACATTTCGTTTGTGATCGTGTATCCTATAAATGTAAAGAGCACTTGACTTTATCTAACAGGAGGACACATTTATGAAAAATCTATTGGAAAAACTCGGCTTTCGCAGGATGGACGAAATGGAGCACTCCATCGCCCTCCGTGCCCAGGCATACAGCTTCCGTTTCCTTGCAGCAGCATTATTCCTTTGGTCGTGCTGGGAAAGCTGGGTTGTCCGCTCCAACGGCGGCGCCCTTGATCAGAAGCCCTGCCTGCTGCTGCTCGCCGCCTGCTTCATCCAGATCGGCGTCCAACAGCTTCTCACCCGCCGCGCCGTTGCAGGCGACGAGGAATATAAGGCCCCTTCCCTGCTCCGCATGGCGCTGCCAGTGCTGTTTTTTGCACTGCTGATCCTGTTTGTCGGCGTTTCCCTGGTAATTGGCGGGCGGTGATCGATGAAAAACCGGATTAAGGAGCTGCGGAAGGCGCGCGGGCTGCGTCAGGAAGACGTTGCGCGGCTGCTCGGCGTAAGCCGCCAGACAGTCATTGCGGTCGAAAACAACAAATATGACCCCACGCTTGCGCTGGCAATGCATTTTGCCCGCCTGCTCGAAACCCCTGTCGAGCAGCTGTTCACCTTGGAGGACTAAGGGTCTTTGCCCCCTTTCCACAAAAATGCTTCCTGCACCCATTTTATCATTGGAACTTGCCAGATTTTGATGTATAATAAAAGCAAGGAACTGAAAGGAGCACCGAGATCATGCCTATCAAAATTGCCGACAGCCTGCCAGCCCGCGCCGTGCTGGAAAGTGAGAATATATTTGTTATGACCGAGCGCCGCGCACTTTCACAGGATATCCGTCCGCTGAAAATCGCGATCCTCAACCTAATGCCGCTGAAAATCGTGACCGAAACACAGATTTTGCGCTGCCTGTCCAACACGCCGCTGCAAATCGAAATCGATCTTGTGCAAACCCGCACCCACCAATCCAAAAACACGCCAGAAGACCATCTGCTGACTTTTTACAAATATTTCGACGACATCAAAGGCAAGAAATACGACGGCTTCATCATCACCGGCGCGCCGGTAGAGCTGCTGCCCTTTGAAGAGGTCGAATACTGGGACGAGCTCTGCGCGATTATGCGCTGGACAAAAACCCACGTGCATTCCACCCTCCATATCTGCTGGGGCGCGCAGGCAGGGCTTTACTACCACCATGGCATCCCCAAATACGAGCTTTCGGAAAAAAAGAGCGGTGTATTTTATCACCATGTACTGACCCCCAAGGAACCCATTTTCCGCGGCTTTAACGATGTATTCCTCGTCCCTCATTCGCGGCACACCGAGGTGCGCGAGGCCGATGTGCGCGCCGCCCCGACGCTGCGCCTGCTCTCGCGCTCTGACGAAGCTGGCGTGCACATCGTCGAAGCAATGAACGGGCGGCAGCTGTTTGTCCTGGGCCACAGCGAATACGACCAGGACACCCTGAAAGCCGAGTACATCCGCGACAAGAGCAAGGGCATGGAGCCCAAAATCCCCGAGCACTATTTCCCGGACGACGACCCCACCAAGGAGCCGCTCGTCCGCTGGCGCTCGCATTCGCACCTGTTCTTCACCAATTGGCTCAATTATTACGTCTATCAGTCGACGCCCTACGTCATCGAATCCCTGTAACCGGCAATCCAAACCGCTTATCATTTCTATCCTTTGCTTGACAGCTGCCCTGATTTCTCGCCATCCCGGGAATATCAGGGCAGCTTTTTATGTTTGGACACCAAAACCGCCACTTGTATATTCCCTTCGCAGATACCCGAACGGAGAGCACCCCCATATAACAAAAAACGTCCCCCAAGCCATGCAAAGCCCGAGAGACGTTTCCATCCAATCCTAATAATCAAAAAAACGATAATCCCACAGCTTCACCGCGGAGCGTCCTCCGTCCCGCCCGCAGGCGAGATGAAGTTTTTACTCGATTTTTTTACAAAAAAATCGCGGGAGTCCAGAGGGCAGAGCCCGCTGGCGGGTTTCCAAAGGGCAGGGCCCTCTGGCGGGTTTCCAAAGGGCAGAGCCCTTTGGCGAAAGCACGCTCACGCCCGCGCGCGGCGGACGGCGGCGCGCCAGCCCTCCAAGCGCTGCTGCCGCTCAGCGTATTCAATCCCCGGACGGAAGACCACCGCCGAGGAAGAGCGCAGCTTCTCCCTGCTCTCCCAGAAGCCAACCGCAAGCCCTGCGAAATAAGCCGCGCCCAGCGCAGTCGATTCGACATTGTTCGGCCGGACGACCGGGGTTCCCAATACATCAGCCTGCACCTGCATCAGAAAATCATTCGCGCTCGCGCCCCCGTCCACACGCAGGCCGGAAAGCGGCAGGTTCGCATCCGCGCTCATCGCCGAAACAACGTCGCATACCTGATACGCGATCGATTCCAGCGTCGCGCGTACAATATGGTTTTTGTTAACCCCGCGCGTCAGGCCGCAAATGATACCCCGCGCGTAAGGGTCCCAATAAGGCGCGCCCAGCCCCGTAAACGCCGGGACAAGATAACAGCCATTCGTATCCTGCACCGCCCGCGCCAGCGCTTCGGTCTCCCCCGCCGAGGAAATCAGCCCCAACTCGTCACGCAGCCACTGCACCGCCGCGCCCGCCGCAAAAATCGACCCCTCAAGCGCATATGTAATCTTGCCGCCCAGACCCCACGCAATGGTTGTGACCAGCCCATGGGAAGAGTCAACCGGCTGAGCGCCCGTATTAAGCAGCAAAAAACAGCCCGTCCCGTAAGTATTTTTTGCTTCCCCGGCTTCAAAGCAGGTCTGCCCGAACAGCGCCGCCTGCTGATCCCCCGCCGCACCAGCAACCAGCACCGGCGCGCCCAGCAGCCCTGGGTCCGTCTCGCCGAAAATGCCGCTTGACGGGCGCACCTCTGGCAGCATCTGCGCAGGGATTCCCATCAGGTTCAGCAATTCTTCATCCCAGCACAGCCGGTGGATGTCATAAAGCATGGTGCGGGACGCGTTGGAATAGTCGGTTGCGTGTACCTTCCCGCCGGTCAGCTTCCAGATCAGCCAGGTATCCACCGTCCCGAACAGCAGCAGGCCGCTTTCCGCGCGTTCCCGTGCGCCGGGGACGTTGTCAAGGATCCATTTCAGCTTAGTTGCTGAGAAATACGCATCCAGGACGAGCCCTGTTTTTTTGCGGATAATCTCGGCGAAGCCGCGCTCGCGCAGCTCGTCGCAGTATTCCGCAGTACGGCGGCACTGCCATACGATCGCGGGGCAAACCGGCTTGCCGGTCGCCTTATCCCACACTATTACCGATTCGCGCTGATTGGTGATGCCGATGGCGGCAATTTGGGAAGCGTTCAGCCGCGCGGACGACAGCGCCTGCTGCATAACGGCAAGCTGTGTTTCCCATATTTCGTCCGCATTGTGCTCGACCCAACCCGGCTTGGGGTAATACTGACGGAACTCGCGCTGCACCGAAGCACGGATATTGCCGGCGCCGTCAAAAATGATGCAGCGGTTGCTTGTTGTACCGGCGTCGAGCGCCATGATGTACTTTTGCATAATTCTGTTCTCCCTTCAACGGATTTTCCCAGTCTGCGATTTCAGCCCGCGCAGAGCCAGGGGACGCTGTCCCCTGGACCCCTGCGATTTTTTTGAAAAAAAATCGAGTAAAAACTTTATCACGCCTGCGGGCGGGACGGCAAACACAAAACAGCTCATTCCAGCTGTACTTGTTTGGCTTCTTCTTTGAGCGGCATTATTACAGCTGCCGGAACACATTCGGCAAATACAAATCCGTTTTCGGCACCTTCGCCCAGTCAAAGCCCGTCACCAAATCAGCTGCCCGCACCGGCGCGGGCGACCCTGCTAAACCCGCCGCATACGCCAGTGCCCCAACGACCTGTTCAGGCGGGAACCGTTCTCGCAGCATCCCGAGGTCAAGATCGTCGTCGCGTTTGGACAGCCGCCGCCCGTCATAGTCCAGCAGCAGCGGGATATGGAAATACTGCGGCGGCTCAAACCCAAGCAGCCGATGCATCCAAATCTGCCGCGCCGTCGATTCCAGCAGGTCCCGGCCGCGCACAACCTCTGTCACGCCCATCAATCCATCATCAACCGTGACGGCAAGCTGATATGCAAACACACCATCCGACCGCCGCAGGATGAAATCGCCGCACTCCGCCGCAAGGTTTTCGGAATATGCGCCCTGCACGCCGTCGACAAACGAAACCGTCTCATCCGGCACATGGATCCGCGCTGCTGGGCAGCGGCTGCGCCGTTTTTCCGCTGTTTCCGCAGGAGATAGGCCGTAGCAGGTCCCCGCATACAGAACCCGCCCGTCGGACAGGTGCGGGGCGGAAGCCGCATGAAGCGCGGCCCTTGAGCAAAAGCATGGGTAAACCTCCGCTTTGCGTGCAAGGGTTTCGTAATATGTTTCGTAAACCGCCGTGCGGCTGCTCTGGTAATACGTCTCCCCTGATGCAGCGCCGCCCGCGTCCCAATCGAGCCCCAGCCAGCGCAGGTCGTCCTCAATCAGATCCGCAAGCGCGCGCGGGCAGCGTTCAGGGTCGAGGTCCTCAATACGCAGCAGGAACCGCCCGCCCCTCGCACGCACCGACAGCCATGCCAAAAGTGCGCACAGCACATTGCCAAGATGCATCCGCCCGCTTGGGGAAGGTGCGAACCGGCCACATGGCTGCATCGCCAGCACCCCCTTTCGCTTTTTGAACGCGCTGCTGTTTTGGGAATTTTTCACAAAAAACGGCGCTCATTTCGTTCCTATATTATATCATATGAAAGGTAGCGTTTCAAGCATTCCGCCCAGATTTCTCCACTTGGGAATCAATAAAAAGGAAGGGCGCAGGCTTCGCTGCGCCCTGGATTCTCCAATACTGCACCTTAGCGGTACTTTGCCACAATTTTTTCGAGCTCATCCCAATGCCGTTCCATATCGGCAACCAGCTTGCACTGCGTCCGGCAGCGGTCCAGGTTCTGCCCTTCTCGTTGGGTATGGAAATACACATCGCCTTCGAGATAATCGGCCAGGAAACGCATCCCACACTCAAGCGTCATCAGCTTTGCCCCCCATGGCAGGAACCTGCACTCAGCGTCGGTAAGCGTATCGCCAGCGCCTTTCAGGAACGCGGCTGTATACACTTCAAACAGCCCGAGATCGAGGTTGACCTTTTCCAGATCGGGTTCATCCTCGGCACAGTGGTTTGCGCCAAACCGGATCGAATCGCCGAAATCGTTGATTACCAGGCCCGGCATCACGGTATCCAGGTCAATCACGCAGACGGCCTCACCGGTCTTTTCATCCATCAGCACGTTGTTCAGCTTGGTATCGTTGTGCGTGACGCGCAGGGGCAGAACCCCATCGCGCAGCGCTTGGAGCGCGACCGAGCAGTCGGCTTCGCGCGCAAGCATAAAGTCAATTTCCGCGCGGCATTCCGCAGCCCTTCCAAGCGCATCGGCCTTTACCGCTTTTTTCAGGTTTTCAAGGCGGTTTTCCGTGTCATGGAAGCGCGGGATGGTTTCATGCAGCGTTTCTGCCGGATAATCCCGCAGCAACTGTTGGAACTGCCCAAACGCCTGCCCGGACGCGGCAAACAGCTCCGGCGTATCGGCGGACTGGCAGCAGACCGTACCTTCAATGAAGGGGAACACGCGCCAGCCGCAGCCCGCGCTGTCCCGGAAGAACGGCTCGCCATCCCGTGTACGGATCACACGCAGCGTACCGCGTTCACAGTCGCCGCCGGACTCGCGCAGGGCGCGAACCAGGTAGTCGGTGATATTCACAATGTTTTCCATCAGCTGTGCAGGTTTTTTAAACGCAACCGGGCTCATCCGCTGCAAGATAAAGCGGCTGCCGCCCTCCTGCGCGGTATATACGGCAAAGGTGTCGTTGATATGCCCTTTCCCGTGGCGCTCTGTTTTCACGACAGGCGCGCCAAAGTCAAAAGCGGCAAGGCTTTCGTTGAGATATTGTTCGGCTGTTGGCATGGTGTCATTCCCTCCTGAACCGGGAGCCCCGGTATTTTTCTGCTGCCTGAGCAGGGCTCTGCCCTGCACCCGCGATTTTTTTGGAAAAAAATCGAGTAAAAACTTTATCACGCCTGCGGGCGGGACGGGAGCGCTGAGGTGGCTGCTTTAGGTGTTTCCGCCTTTGTAGCCGTCAGGGTTCATCGACTGCCATTTCCAGGACGACTCGCACATCTCCGCAATGCCATACTGGGCTTCCCATCCGAGCTCCTCCCGCGCCTTTGTTGGGTCGGCGTAGCAAACGGCGATATCACCGGGGCGGCGCGGGTCCACCGTGTAGGGCAGCGTTTTCCCGCAGGCTTTCTCATAGGCGTGCAGCACATCCAGTACGCTGTAGCCCTTCCCGGTACCCAGATTGCATACAAACAGCCCGCAGCCGGTTTCCAGCTTTTTCAGTGCTGCGACATGCCCCCGCGCAAGGTCGGTTACGTGGATATAGTCGCGCACGCCGGTGCCGTCGGGGGTCGGGTAATCGTCGCCAAAGACGTGCAGACGATCCAGCCTCCCAACCGCAACCTGAGCGATATAGGGTACCAGGTTGTTCGGCAGGCCGTTCGGGTCCTCGCCGATCAGCCCGCTTTCATGCGCCCCGATCGGGTTGAAATAGCGCAGCAGCGCAACATTCAGGGACGGGTCAGCCGCACAGCAGTCCGCCAGAATGCGCTCCTGGAACAGCTTGGTCGTACCGTAAGGGTTGGTCGTACCGCCGGTACGCGCATCCTCGCAGATCGGGACGGTTTCGGGGTCGCCGTAGACTGTCGCAGAGGACGAAAAGACAAAATCCTTTACCCCATGCTCCCGCATGACCCGCAGGAGGGTCAGGGTACTGACAAGGTTGTTGGTGTAATATTCCAGCGGCTTGGAAACGCTTTCGCCAACCGCCTTGAGCCCCGCGAAATGGATGACCGCATGGATATCGGGAAACCGCGTGAACAGCTCCCGCACCTCCTCTTCGCTGCACAGCTCCGACCGGATAAACGGCACGGCCTTCCCTGTGATGCGCTCCACCCGGCGCACCGCTTCCTCGCAGGAATTGCAGAGGTTGTCCGCAACAACAATGTCGCAGCCAGCCTCCAGCAGCTCCACACAGGTATGGCTGCCGATATAACCCGCGCCGCCGCATACCAGAATTGACATAGAGATCCTCTCCTTCCAAATTGCTTTGAATTTATGCTACGCACCTGCCTGCACAGCGGGCAGGTGCGGCTGCTCCATGGCTGCCTTGAAATCTGACGGAAACCTGTCCGCCGCATCCCCCAGCGCAGGGCAGGCGCTCTCATAGCATTCCCCTTTGGTCAGCTGTTTTATTTTTGACCTGACCGGCGCGGCGTCCCATCCGTTTTCTTCATAGCACAACACTAAAATCACATGGATGCATATGTTTTCCGTTTGAGTAAAGTCCTGCCCATGCTGAAATTCATCCAAAACCGCGGGAAGAACCTGCGTTTCATCAAACCCCATGCCGCAAAACCGTTCAAAATCCTCCTGCACGTGCTTTTTCAGTTCATCATAGCTGAAAAGCATCATGCCCCCGGAAATACCGTCCCGCTTCATGTCGCCGCCCCCTCATGCCGGTGCTGCCTGCGGTACTCAAGCGGGCTGACCCCCTCGAGCCTGCGGAAGCTTTGCGAAAAATAGCTGAGCGATGAAAAGCCCAGGATTCTTGCAATCTGCGACAGGCTATGGTCGGTCTCGCTGAGCAGGAACCGGCTCTCCTGGATACGCCGCGTAATCAGATAGCTGATCGGCGAGGTGTCAAATGCCCGCCGGAAGGTATGCGACAGGTAGAACTTATTGATATGCGCCATTTCCGCCAGCTGGTCAAGCGTCAGGTTTTCTTTGAAGTGGTTATCAATGTACCGCCGCACCAGATCGCATTCGCGGGTGGGGCGTACCCCGGACGCGCTCTCCGCAAGCACAAAATCCTCCCGCCGGATCAGGCGCAGCAAAATGACTTCCAGCAGGCTCCTGCACACCCGGTCGCAGCCTGACTTGCCCTCGCGGCTTTCCTGCATAAGCATGCGCAGGCAGCTGCTGACCCCGTCGCTCCCGGGCGGCAGGTGCAGCAGCAGGCAGCCGTCCCGCCCCTGGACCGTTTCCAGCCCTTCCACGCCGAGCACTACATACTCCATCGGGCTCCCGCCCTGGCTGGTCTCGGTGTGTGGCACGCCCGCGCTGACCACCATCAGGTCTCCCATCGCAACCGGGAACCGTTCCTGCCGCACCTGGAAGATCCCGTTCCCGCCGGTGATAAAAAACAGCTCTGCACAGGCGTGGGTGTGCAGTGAAGAGTTCCATTCTGCGCTGTACTGGGCGCTCGTCACATACAGCAGCTTTGCCCCGGTACCCGCCGCCGTTTCTTCCGGCAGGATATATTGATGGGTGCTCATCCCTGCACCTCCTCCGCAAGATTCCGAAAACCAGCGCGCCAGCCTTCCTGTTTCTATTATAAAGCAAAGCGCAGCGTTGTGCAACTTCTAAAAAAATGTTTTTTCTTTTGCCCGTGCTTTTGTTCCACTTATCTGTAATAAGCTGTAAGCTTTCCTTTCCATTGTTTATAATAGCTAAAATTTTCTCTTTAATTTGTTCATATTTATCGCACAATGCAAAAATAAGCAAGATTTCTAAAAAGGAAAGCAAGAATGGGATTGTCTTCCAGGAAAAGAAGTGTATACTAACTTTATAAGCATGGGGGCGCGCAGTGCATTGCTCCCCCTTCACAGGATTGAGAAAGATCGGAGGAAGATTCAAAAGATGAAAAGACTGTTAAGTATGACCCTTGCGTTTCTGATGCTCCTTTCCCTGTTGGCAGGCTGCGGCGGAGCGCCCCAGCCGTCCGGCGACACCCCAGCGGATTCCCCGGCCGACGCCCCGGCAGACGCTGGCGATGCGCCTGAAGCGCAGTCCATCCAGGTTGCGGCGCTGGCGTCCGGCTACATGGAAGCCTATCCCGACATGTGGAAGGAAGTCTGCGAGGCTTTCACGGCTGAGACCGGCATCGAAGTCGAGCTGATCACCGACAAGGCGCTTGAAAACGTCATTGGCCCCTCGATGCAGGGCGGCGATTACCCCGACGTAATCCACCTCGCGACCGGCCGCGAAGCCGGCCTGACCGAGCAGTTCATCAAGGACAGCAACATCGCGGATATCACCGACGTCCTGTCGATGACGGTCCCGGGCGAAACCGCGAAGGTCAGCGACAAGCTCGCGGGCGGCTTCACCGACACCTCGCTCACCAACCCCTACGGCGACGGCAAAACCTACCTCGCGCCGATGTTCTATTCCCCCTGCGGCCTGTTCTACAACGCCGGCCTGTTCGAGCAGAAGGGCTGGGAAGTCCCCACAACCTGGGATGAGATGTGGGAGCTCGGCGACAAGGCTGCTGCCGAAGGCATCTCCCTGTTTACTTATCCGACCACCGGTTATTTTGACTCCTTCGTCCCCGCTATGATGTATGTTGCGGGCGGCCCCGACTTCTTTGAAAAGGCGACCCATTACGAAGAAGGCATCTGGGACACCCCGGAAGCGAAGACCTGCTTTGACATTCTCGCCAAGCTGGCTTCCTACACCAACCCCATCACCCCCGCCCAGGCGAACGACCAGGACTTCACCCAGAACCAGCAGCTCGTGCTGGACAACAAAGCGCTGTTTATGCCCAACGGCACTTGGATTGTCGGCGAGATGGCCGAAGCACCGCGCGCGGACGGCTTCAAGTGGGGCATGACCGCCATCCCCGCTGTCTCCGAGGGCGGCGACGCGTACAGCTACACCTGGTTTGAGCAGGCGTGGATTCCGGCAGGCGCTTCCAACATCGACGCAGCCAAGCAGTTCCTCGCATTCCTGTACAGCGACAAGGCCTGCGAGATTTTCGCAAAGGGCGGCGCAATCCAGCCTGTGCTCGACATTGCGAACAGCCTGGAAGGCGACAACCAGATGTTCTACTCGATCTATGACAGCGGCGCGAAGGCTGCAATGGGCGGCTTTGCAGCGTACAACGCGGTTGCCGGCCTCGGCACCGTGCGCGAAGTTTTCTTTGACCCGCTCAACGGCCTTGTCAGCGGCACCACTACCGTTGATCAGTGGATCAGCGACATCAAGGCGGCAAGCGACCTGATGCGCGAAAACCTGATGGAGTAACCTCGAGCGCCCCTCCGGGGACGTGTCCTTGCCGGGCAGGCGCCCTGCGCTAGCAGCGCCAGCGGGGCAAAACTGCCGCCATCCCATGCGCCCTTAGGGCGCGCGGTGATGCGTTTGCGTGGCAGCGCACGATTTCCGAGCGCTCCGCAAGCGGCATCTTGTTTCGCAAGCAGACTTGTCCCTTTGGGCTCCCTTTCCCGCCTGCGGGCGGGACGGGGGCGTCCTTCCGGCAGCACAAACCGCACAGACCGTTAAGCAGGCGGCAGTGGGCAGTATCTGCTCACTGCCGCCTGTGTCATCCCCAACCCGAAAGGAGAGACCTCTATGCGTTCCAATAAAGGGCGCAGCCGCTTCGTCTTCGCCTGCGTCGCTCCGGCAACCCTCCTGTTTTTCATTTTTATGGTTTTGCCCACGCTGAACGTTTTCCGCATGTCGCTGTTCGAGCGCGGGGCCTATTCCCCCACCGAAACCTTTGTAGGGCTGCAAAATTTCAAAACCCTGCTGCGCGACCCCAAATTTATTTCTTCCATGCAGAATACGGTGCTGCTGATCGTGGTCGTGACCATCGTCACCTTCTTTTTTGCGCTGCTGTTCGCAGGCATCCTGACCCGCGAGAAAATCCGTGGGCAGAACTTTTTCCGGGTCGTATTTTACATCCCGAATATCCTGTCTGTCGTTGTGATTGCGGGTATTTTCTCTGCAATCTACAAGCCGGAAAACGGGATGCTCAACAGCATCCTGTCCCTCCTGTCCGGCCAGTCTGTAATGGTGCTGTGGAAGGATCAGCCGATGGTTGTCATCAGCATCATTATCGCCATGGTCTGGCAGGCGATCGGTTATTATATGGTCATGTACATGGCGTCCATGTCCGCCGTCCCGGAAAGCCTGTATGAGAGCGCGGAGCTGGACGGCGCCGGGCGCATCACCCAATTTTTCCAGATTACGCTCCCGCTGATCTGGACCAATATCCGCACAACGCTGACCTTCTTTATCATTTCGACGATTAACATGGCGTTCTTGTTTGTAAAAGCGATGGTTGCAAAGGGCATGGCGGACGTTGCCCTGAGCTTTATGTACAACCAGAAGGACGCGGGCCTGTACGGCTATTCGATGGCGGCAGGCGTGGTGATCTTCCTGTTCTCGTTCCTGCTGTCGTTGCTGGTCAACCAGGCGACCAAACGGGAACCGCTGGAAATGTAAGGGGGGCAGGTCATGAAACAGAAAAAGGGCATTTCTACCGATACGCTGTTTAAGGCTTTCGTTTATGTAGCGCTTGCCACCCTGGCGGTCCTGATCCTCGTGCCGGTCGCATGGGTCTTCCTGGCGTCCATCAAGCAGAACAGCGAATTTTACGGCAACCCGTGGGCCCTGCCCGCTGGCTTCTACTGGCAAAACTTTGTCGACGCTTGGAACGCCGCCAGCATGGGCAGCTATATGCTGAACTCGGTGGCCGTCACGGCGCTTGCGCTGGCCATCCTGCTTGCCGTTGCGCTGCCTGCGGCCTACTGCCTGTCGCGCTTCCATTTCCGCGGCAGGAAATTCCTGAACACCTGCTTTATGGCGGGGCTGTTCATCAATGTCAACTATATCGTCGTCCCGATCTTCCTGATGCTGCGCGACTGGGACAGCTGGCTGAACTACTTTTTCGGCAAAACGCTGCTGCTGAACAACCTGCTCGTGCTGGCGGTTGTTTACGCCTCCACGGCGCTGCCCTTCACGATCTACCTGCTGTCCGGCTATTTCGCGACCCTCCCCGGCGATTTCGAGGAAGCCGCCTACATCGACGGCGCGGGCTACGGGACGACCATGCTGCGCATCATTTTCCCAATGGCGCAGCCCTCCATCATCACGATCATCCTGTTCAACTTCCTCTCCTTCTGGAATGAGTACATCATCTCCATGACGCTCATGAGCAGCGCCACCGGGCAGAAGACCCTGCCTGTCGGGCTGCTGAATCTGATGCAGGCGCAGCAATCCTCCGCGCAGTATGGCATCCTGTATGCGGGCCTTGTGCTGGTGATGCTGCCCACGCTGATCCTCTATATCTGCGTACAAAAAAAGCTGACACAGGGCATGACCGTCGGCGGACTGAAAGGGTAAGGTGGAACCATGGAATTTTGGAAAGAAAACCCTGGGCTGCGCATCGGCCTGATGCTGCTGATGTTTCTGGCGGGGCTTGCGCTGCTGTTTTACGGCTGGGGGCTGACCGGCAAGCTTTCCGGGTTAGGGATCATGCTGGCCGGGGTCGCACTGCTGCTGTGTACGCTTTGGCTTTATAACAGGGCCTTCCAGGACCCGAAAAATCAATAACGGAGGGGCCGCAATGAAGCATGAGAACTATGGCAGGGTCACCATCCCTACCGACGTAGATGTAATACCGGAAACCCTGGAGCTCCTGCGCCGCTGGGGGGCGGACGCAATCCGCGACTGCGACGGCACCGATTTCCCGGAAGCGCTCCGCAGCGCCGGGGCAAAGGTATATGCCACCTACTACACCACCCGCCGGGACAACGCCTGGGCCGAAGCAAACCCGGACGAGGTGCAGCAGTGCTACCTGATGACCGGCTTCCACACCGCGGGGGGCTGCGGCTCCCTTTCGATCCCCTTGATGCAGGGGGTCAGCACCGAGCTCATGGCGGTGAACACGCGCGACGACATCAAACGCTGGTGGGAGGTCATGGACCGCTCCGCCGGCGAACCGGTCAGCCCCGATAGCTGGCACTATGACGGGCAGTCGGGCTGCGTGGTCCTGGAATCGCCTATCCCTTTCCATGACTATACGGTCAGCTTCCTCGCTTACCTGATCTGGGACCCAGTGCATATGTACAACGCTGTTACCAACAGCTGGACAGACGTAGAGCACCAGATTACCTTCGACGTGCGCCAGCCCAAAACCCACCGCTACAGCATGGAGCGTCTCCGGCGGTTCATCGCGTCCCATCCTTACGTCGACGTCATCCGCTACACAACCTTTTTCCATCAGTTCACCCTCGTTTTTGACGAGCTGCGGCGGGAAAAATACGTCGATTGGTACGGCTATTCCGCATCGGTATCCCCTTATATCCTGGAACAGTTTGAAAAGGAGGCGGGCTACCGCTTCCGCCCGGAATTTATCATTGACGAAGGGTATCACAACAACCAGTACCGCGTCCCCACCCGGGAATACAAGGATTTTATGGCCTTCCAACGCAGGGAGGTTGCCAAGCTGGCCCGGGAAATGGTGGATATCACCCATGAGCTCGGCAAGGAAGCAATGATGTTCCTCGGCGACCACTGGATCGGCATGGAGCCCTTCCTGGAAGAGTTCCCCACCATCGGCTTGGACGCGGTGGTCGGCAGCGTTGGCAGCGGCGCGACCCTGCGGCTGATCTCGGATATCCCCGGTGTAAAATACACCGAAGGGCGCTTCCTTCCCTATTTCTTCCCCGACACCTTCCATGAGGGCGGCGACCCTGTGCGCGAAGCGAAGGAAAACTGGGTGACCGCCCGGCGCGCCATCCTGCGCAAGCCGGTCGACCGGATCGGCTACGGCGGCTATTTGAAGCTGGCCTGCCAGTTCCCCGAATTTATCCGCTATGTGGAAAGCGTCTGTACGGAATTCCGGCAGCTTTATGACAGCATTGACGGCGCAAAGCCTTGGTGCGCAAAAACCGTGGCTGTCCTGAACTGCTGGGGCAAGGCCCGCGCCTGGGGCTGCCATATGGTACACCATGCCCTTTATTTCAAAAAGAATTATTCCTATGCGGGCGTCATCGAAGCACTTTCGGGCGCGCCGTTTGACGTGCGGTTCCTGAGCTTTGACGACCTCAAGGCCGGCCCCGGCGTGCTGGACGGCGTAGACGTCCTGCTGAACATCGGCGACGCGGACACCGCCCACACCGGCGGCGCTGTCTGGGAAGACCCGGAAATTGCCGCTGCCGTCAAGCGGTTCGTACACCAGGGGGGCGGGCTGATCGGTGTCGGCGAGCCCTCCGGCCACCAGTATCAGGGACGTTTTTTGCAGCTGTCCAGCGTGCTGGGCGTGGAGAAGGAAACCGGCATGACGCTCGGGTATGACAAGTACAACTGGGACGAACACCCAGGCCACTTTATCCTTGCTGACTGCACCCGGCCGGTCGACTTCGGCGAAGGCCAAAAGGGCGTCTATGCCCTGCCCGCCGCAGAGGTCCTGATCCAGCGTGACCGCGAAGTACAGCTGGCGGTAAACCGATTTGGCGCGGGGCGCGCCGTGTATCTCTCCGGGCTGCCCTATTCCTTTGAAAACAGCCGCCTGCTGTACCGCGCAATCCTTTGGTGCGCCCGCAGCGAGGATGCCCTGCACCGCTGGTTCTCCTCCAATTTCAACGTGGAGGTACACGCATATCCCGAAAGCGGCAAATTCTGTGTCGTAAACAACACCTACGAGCCGCAGGCTACGACCGTGTACAAGGGGGACGGCAGCGCGTTCCCGCTGGAGCTCGCGGAAAACGAAATCTGCTGGTTCCCAGCCATGCCCTGAGCAGCAAACCGCCGGTTCCTGCCAAACGGAAAAACGTGAGAGCATAATGCTCCCACGTTTTTCCGTTTTATTTGCTTCCAGCTGCCATGCTGCGTGTCAGCCTTCCAGCCCAAGCCGTATAAACTGCTCCACGGGGCTGTCATGCCGCCGCATTGCCGCAGCAAGCTTACGGCACATTTCCCGCTCAAGCGCGGGATCATCCAGCGGATGCTCCTGCCCCGGATCGGTTTCCAGGTCAAACAGCAGGTTTTCCCCCGCCACCTCATACCGGCGGGCAAAATTATGGGTATCATCAGCAAGCCGGGCAACGGTATTCGGAATCCGCATGACCGGATAATCCGTGTAGCATAGGAATTGGCCCGTTTCAATTTGGGACATGTCGGTTAAATGGTCGACGTCCCAATAATGGCCGATGGTGCTCGGCATGGCCGTGTAAAGATTCAGCGGCTGGTTGTCCGCGCGGATCGGGGCACGGAAATACGTGTACCGCCCGTCGCAGATATTGACCTGCCGCCCAAACATGCCATAGATGGCGCTTTCGCGGATCGGCTCCCGCTCCCCCCGGATACGCGGCAGGAGGCTCCCGCCGTGCAGCGGATACCAGCATTCATGCTCGCTGATGCCAAAAAAGTCGAGTATCGTAGGCATGAGATCAATGTTTTGTGTCAGCATCCCGCAGCGAGACTGTCCCTGCATCCCCGGCAGGCTGACCATCAGTGGGATCTGGTAGACCTCGTTATAGCAGGGCATGTAGTTCTTTGCCATAAACCCATGCTCCCCGAGCAGGTACCCGTGGTCGGTCGTAAGGATCACCATCGTATCTTCCCACAGGCTGTACCGGTCGAGCACATCCAGCACCTTCCCAAGCCACCGGTCGCTCATGGTGACAAGCCCTGCATAGCGGCGGCGGGCGTGTTCCAGGGCTTCCGCCGTTGCCTGCTCCGTGCCCGTGTAGGCCGGCCAGAAGAACAGCTTATCTGAATACGCATCCGGGTACTCCATTTCTGGCTGGTCGAACGGCTCATGCGGGTCAAAGGAGTCGACCAGCAGGAACCAGTTATCGTCGCCGTGATGCGCCTCAACCCAGTCGGCCGCATGGCGCAGCGTTTTTGGCGACGGGAAATCCGCTTCGCTTTGGAACCGCTGCCGGTTGCGGGCATACTGGGAGGAAAACTGCCCATAATGCTCCCGCTCAACCGGCGCGCCGAGATCGGAAGCCCACGCGTCGGTTTCCTGCCCGCGGATAAAGTCCCAGGAATCGAAAACCGCATGGTAATTCTCGCCGCCGAGGTGGAAATAGTGATAATGGTCGGTGACCATATGGCTGAACACGCCATTTTTGCGCAGCACGGCAGGCAGCGTGCAGTCGAACGGCTGGACAGGCGCCCAGTTGCGTTCCAGGAAATCCAGCCGCCCGGTGAGCAGGTCGTGGCGCGCGGGCATGCAGGGCGCCGACCCTACAAAATGGTTGTCAAACACGCAGCTGCGCGCCGCAAGCCGGTCCATATTCGGCGTCCGCACCCATTCGTTCCCATAGGCGTGCAGATACCGCCGGTTCAGGCTGTCCATCAAAAAAACGATCGTTTTCACAAATCCCGCTCCTTCCGGTAGCCTGCGGCGCGTGCCGTACACCAGGTTTTCTGCGCCGCCGGGTAATGGTCAAGCAGATACATCAGCCGCCGCCGGGCCAGCGTAGCCTGTTCCTGGTATGCGGGGTCGTGGATGCGGTTGGCCGTCTCCCCTGGGTCGGCGGACAAATCATAATATTCCTCATACGGCAGCTCCCCCGGCGCATAATCCAGATATTTCACATATTTCCCGCTCCCGGTGATAATCGCCTGCCAGGCGTTGCCGCGCCTGCCGTCCGCGCCCCGCTTTTGCAGCAGCTGCTCCCAGTCCTGCCCCGGCACACGTTCCTCGGTGAAATCGCTTTCACTGAAGCAGAATTCCCGGCAGCTGTCCGCCTCCCCTCGCAATATCGGGAGAAAGGAGCGGCTGGGGATGCGGTCGTTATAGGCTGGCCAATCCCGGCTGAGCGCCTGCTGCGCGTCCAACCCCGCGTATTCGAGGATTGTAGCCGCGATATCGCTGATTTCAACCGGCGACGCAACCTCGCCAACCGGGGCCTGCCCCGGCAGCCACGCCGCCAGCGGCACCCGCACAGACTGCTCCCACGGCACGCCCTTCTGAATGCGGTAGTGGTCGCCCAGCATATCGCCGTGGTCAGAGACAAACAGCACCAGCGTGTTTTCCAGCATCCCGCGCTCCTCCAGCGTCCCCAGAAGCGCACCGACCTGATCGTCAATCAGCCGCAGCATCGCCTTTGCGGAACGGCGCTGGCGGCAAAGGGCGTCCTTTTCCGCGTCGGTCAGCACCTGCCCGTCCGGAAGGAGGAAACCGCCGTCCTGCTCCTCAGGGACCATATCCAGATAACGCTGCGGCGCGTCATACGGCTTGTGCGGCCCGCAGAAGGACGCAAGCAGGTAAAACGGCTGTTCTGCCGGATGGGCGCGCAGCCACTCGCAGGCTTTCCGCCCGGTGACGACATCGATATAATCTTCCTCCGCAAAGGGCCACGGAAGCGCGCGGTCGTAATTGTGGTCGGGCGTATCGCCGTTGCTGCCGCCGCATTCCACATAGAAATCCCGCACCTGCTCAAGCAGCCCCTGATCCCGGAGGTACGCGCCATAATCGCAATCATTCCCCACCACCTGCTGCTTGCCGGCGGTTTCCCAGACCTCGTCAAAACCGTACTGCCGCGAAGCCCCGGCGGTCAAATCCATCCCGCAGCCGCGCGGCGTCGCCCACGGATATGTCTGGGTAAAGTGGAATTTCCCAATGCCACAGGTGCGGTAGCCTGCCTTTTGCAGCGCCTGCATAAAGGTCGGTATCTGGGGGAACAGGTCTCCGGACATGGTCAGCGTACCGATCTGCCGCGGGTATCTCCCGGTAATCAGCGAGGTCCTCGCGGGGGTGCAGATCGGGTTGGTCGTGCAGCAGCGGGTAAAATACGCGCCGTTTTGTGCGATGCGGTCAATATTGGGGGTCTCGGCGGCGCTGCCGGGCGCATAGCCCACATATTCCGCGCGCTGCTGGTCGGTCATAATCAACAAGATATTTTTTTGCATAAAACAGCCCCATTTCTGTAAAAAGTGCTCCCCTGCACAGCCTAACCATGCAGAGGAGAAACAGGAGAAGAAGTAAAAAAGAGAAAAGATAGGAACGCATGTTGATTTGCGGGACGTCCCGAAGCACGTCTGCCCGCAGGCCCGGGCCTTACCACCACTTAATCAGGTCGGTCACCCGGTTGCGCAGCTCCACGAACTCCGGCTGGACTACGTCGCGCGGGAGCGGGAGCGGATTGTCAATAACGGTTTTCACGGAGGTCGGCTTGTTGGTCAGCACCATGATTTTCTGGCTGAGATACACTGCTTCCTCGATGTTATGGGTAATGAACAGCACGGTCGTCCCCGTGCGCTGCCAAAGCTTGATCAGTTCGTCTTCCAGCTTGAAGCGCAGGTCAATGTCCAGCTGCCCATACGGCTCGTCCATCAGCAGCAGCTCCGGCTTGGTCGCAAACGCGCGCGCAATTGCCACACGCTGCAGCATGCTGATCGAAAGCTGGCTTGGGTAGTAATCGCGGAACTGTTCCAGCCCAACGATTTCCAGCATTTCCTCCACACTTGCGTCGGCCTCTGCCTTCGGGACCCTTTTAATTTCCAGCCCAAACCGGATATTCTGTTCCACCGTCAGCCACGGGAAGGAGGAATATTCCTGGAAGATATACGAGATATTCTGTTTTTTCGGGTCGACCGGGACGCCATTGACCAGGATCTCGCCCGCCGACGGCTCATAAAGCCGGGTCAGGCTGTTCAGGAAGGTCGTTTTGCCGCAGCCGGTCGGGCCGACGATGCAGAGGAACTCGCCTTCCTGCACTTCAAAATTGAGATCGTCCAGCACCAGCAGGTCGCCGAACCGCTTGGTCAGGTGCTCCACCCGCACTTTAGGTTCCTGATTTGCCATGTTGCACCGCCTCCTTTACAGCGTATGGTCGACGACCGCATCAATTTCGCGGCGCAGCCGCAGGAATTCCGGGTCGGTATAGTTCCGCGGGCGCGGCAGTGTGATTTCATACTCTGCTTTGACCCCGGTCGGGCAATTGCGCAGCACGAGGATACGGTCGGCAAGGTATACGGCCTCCTCAATGTTGTTGGTCACGAAAATGATCGTGCGCTTTTCCGCCTGCCAGATGCGGGTCAGCTCATCCTGCATCAAATAGCGCGTCTGTGCGTCAAGATGCCCGAACGGTTCGTCCAGCAGCATCACAAGCGGCTCGTTGCAGTAGGCCCGCGCAATGCCGACACGCTGCTGCATGCCGCCGGACAGCTTGACCGGGAAGGAATTTTCAAAGCCCTGCAGGCCGACCAGGTCAATGTAATGCTGCGCCCGCCTGCGGCGCTCCTCTTTTTTCATGCCGCGCACCTTGGGGCCGTATTCGACATTGCCCATGACGGTCAGCCAGGGGAACAGTGCGGTGTTCTGGAACACCATGCCGCGCTCAGGCGCTGGCCCTTCGATCGGCTTCCCCTGGCAGAGCAGCTCGCCGCCGCTGGGCGCTTCAAACCCTGCAACCATGTTCAGGATCGTGCTTTTCCCACACTGCCCGGGGCCAAACAGTACAAGCAGCTCGTTTTCTCGGACCTCAATGTTCAGGTCGCCTACAACCTGGTAACGCCCCGCCTCCGGCTTGTCGAAATATTTATCGACGTGGCGGAATTCAATCAAATAATCGCTCATTTTCCCCTCACAGTCCACGCGCACAGCTTCGATTCCACACCGCGCATCACCGACGTGATCAGCAGGCCGGTCAGCGCGATTGCAACGATGCCCACCATGATCTGGGTCATGTTGCCGACCTCCTGCCCGCTGACAATCAGCCAGCCAACGCCCTCCGACGAGCGGATCATTTCCGCCGCGACGATGGTCGCCCACGCCGAGCCCAGCGCAACCTGGAGCCCGGAGAAGATATAGGGCACTGTGGTCGGCAGGACGATGGTCGTAAACAGCTGGTCGTCCCGCGCACCCAGCATCCGGGCGGCGCGCACCAGCGTTTCATCCACCGAATGTACGCCGTTATAGGTTGTAAGCGCAATGGTGAAGAAGCAGGCGAGGAAGATCAGGAAGTATTTGGAGCCCTCGTCAAAGCCAAACCAGATAATCGACAGCGGGATCCAGGCGATCGGCGGGATAGGGCGCAGCATCTGCACATACGGCATAAAAATTGCGTCCATCACGCGGTACCAGCCCATTAAAACGCCGAGCACCACGCCCAGCAGCGCGCCGAAGGCATATGGGATCAGCATACGGCGCAGGCTGACCGCGATATGCAGCAGCATGGTTTTGGTGCCGATCGGCACGGCAAAAGCGCGGAAGAAGCTGGAAAAGACGGTAATCGGGTCTGGCATGACCCGCCCCAGCGATGTCAGCATAGTTGCAGCGTACCAGATGCACAGGAAGACGAAGATACCCAGCGCACCGTAAAACAGCCGTTTGTTTTTCATCAGGAACGCCCTCCTTTCATCAGCTGGTTCCCGAGGAACCGGATGGCGTAGGACAGCAGCGCGCCAGTCACCGCGATGATTACCATACCGACGATGACAATGTCAAGGCGGAAGATGCCGCGCGCCTGCTGGATCATGAAGCCCAGCCCGCGGGTAGACGCAAGCAGCTCGGCGGCAACCAGCGTTGTCCACGCGGAGCCCAGCGCGACGTCCAGCCCGGTAAAGATCATCGGCAGCGCGGAGGGGATCGCGATCCGGGTCAGCAGCTCCCAGTTGCTCGCGCCAAAGGTCTGCCCGACCCAGAGATGTACGGTTTTGGTCTGCTTAATGCCGGAATAGCTGTTAATGACCATTGCAACCATTGCCGAGATGAAAATGACAAGCGCTTTGGACAGGAAGCCGATGCCGACCAGCGTGACCATGACCGAGGTCCAGGCGATCCCGGGGATGGTGCGCACGAGGTCAAAGACAGGGCGCACAAACATATCGATCTTGTCGTTCCACGCCATGAAGATCCCGAGCGGGATGCCGATCGCGGCGCCGATCAGATATCCGCTGAGCGCAACCTGCAAGCTGGCAAACAGATGCTGGAGCAGCGTTGCGCCGTCGGGCTTGGTTTCTACCCATTTGCGCAGGAAGGTCTGCCCAACCTTCACCGGGGACGGCAGGACATTCGAGCGGAACAGCCCGAGCCCATCGGTCACAAGCCACCAGATGAACACGCCTGCACACAGCGCTGCAATGCTCAGCAGGGCGAACTTGTCCAGCCGGAGCTTCTTTTTTTGCTGCATTTCATTTCTCCTTTCCATTACAATCAGATTGGTTGGAACCCCCGGCAGCCGGGGCAACACGTCCGCACACAACCGCTGTATTTCCACAAAAAGAGGGCCTATCAGCGCACAGGCCCTCTTTTCCTACAGTGGCTCAAGTCTTACAGTTACTCGAGCGTTGCACCCTTTACCGTAATGCCAAGCGCATCCTGTAACGGCGCGGGGTTGATTGCTTCCTCAAGGAACGCAATCTGCTCCTCTTCGATCGTGCCGATCGATGCAAAGAACTGTCCCACCTGCAAGGTGCCCGAGCCCAGATAGAAGTCATCGGCTTCCATATCGGCTGGGACAACAAACGGGCGCACCTCGGTTTCAAGCGCTACGTCCTCTTCATCGGCAGGCTTGCCGTTTTCGGAGTAGAATTTGTAGGCGAATTCATTGCGCAGGGCATGGTCGGACTCGATTTCCTCCGCTGCGCGGTACATTGCACGCAGGAACAGCACAACGTCGTCATAACGCTCGTCCAGGAATTCCTTGCGGACCAGGAAGCCGTTGTTGAAGCTGGTATCCGTTGCTTCCATGCATGTAGCGACCTTGACCATGCCGCCCTCCTGCATCATCTTCGCGTAGTCAACGTCGGTTGCTACGAATACGTCGCCCTCGCCGGTCAGGATCGCCTGTGCGGCGGCTGCACGGTCCATGTTGAGATATTCGTAGTCTACGCCTGCTTCCAGCCCGAACTGGCTGAAATAGGACGCAGCGATCCACTGCTCCATTGTCGACGTGGGGCCGAGCACCCGCAGGCCGCTCAGGGTATCGGCGCTGCCGTACATTTCCGGCTTGCCGTCGATCTCGCCCTTGTGGTCAAGCACCGGGCTGCCCTCGCGCACATAGACCTCGGCGGTAATCGAGCCGCTGTCCGATTCACCGATCCAGTAGCACAGGCCGGAAGCCATCGAATAGACGGATGCAAGGCCATTGGATGCCACGTCAAGCTGCTCGGCGGCAAGCCCCTCGTTTTCGGGGGAGCCGTTCGGGAACATGACCAGGTTGACGTTCAGGCCAAGCTCTTCATAGTAGCCCTGTTCATAGGCGTAAACCGTGGGGATTGAGATGATGTTGGACTGCACGCCAACGTTCATCACTTCGCCGGATGCTTGAAATTCGCGTTCACTGGGGCCGCTGCTGTCTGCTGCGGCGTGCCCGGAATCGCCGGAACCCGCAGCGTTGCCGGAATCGCCAGCGCCGCCTTGATTATTTCCACCGCAGGCGGTCAGGCCGACGAGCATCGCCGCTGCCAGGAGCATAGACAGTATCCGTTTCAGTTCCTTTTTCATGGTTAGTACCTCCCTTTGATTTGTTACCAGTTTACAGGAAAAACTGCACAAAGTCTTTTGCGCTTATGATTTGCTTTTTCATTATTTTGACATTCTTTTCAAAATAGGAAAGCTGCTTGATGCCCTCCGCAGGCGGCGCCAAAGGGCTCTGCCCTCTGGACTCCCGGCCCTCCGCAGGCCGCGCCAGGGGACTCTGTCCCCTGCACCCCTGCGATTTTTTTGTAAAAAAATCGAGTAAAAACTCCATCACGCCTGCGGGCGGGACGAAAGCGTTTTTGATTCTCTCAGGTACGCTTCTAATAGCCAGTCACACCCGCCCCTGACTGCGTTTCCGGAATTCATTCGGCGTACTTCCGAATGCCCTATGGAAAACGGTTGAAAAATAGCTCAGGTTGGTAATCCCTACCCGCAGCGCGACGTCTGATATCCGAAGGTTCGTCGTTTCCAGCAGCTTTTTCGCCTCTTTAAGACGCAGGTCCATCAGGTATTCTGAAAAATTAACGCCGACCTCTTTTTTGAACTGCCGCGACAAATGGTCACGGTTCAGATAGACAAAATCGGCTACTGTATTCAGCGAAAGCTCTTCTGAAAAATGCAGCCCGATATAGTCAAGCGCTTTCCGGATCGGCGCAGAATACAGCTTCCCCTGGCTTTGCAGCTGGGCAGCGCACTGCCCAAGCAGCTGCCGAAGCTCGGCAAAGCTGGCGCACTGCTCTGCGTTCTGGCCTGCTTCGCCGGCCTTGCCTCCGATGTTTGTAAGCAGCTGCGCCGCCGTCTCCATCAGCTGGGTTGCAGGCGGCTGCTGGCGCTCTGCGTCCTCTGCCAGCCGCCCAATCTCTGCGCAGGCTTCATTTACCCTGCCGTCTGCCAGCAGTGTAACCGCACGCATTGCGCGCTGTTTTGCCTGTACCGCCCCTGCCTGCGGCTCCGCCCCCTCCGGCGGCGCACCGTAAAACCGGTACTCCCGGTTGGCAGCCGCTTCAAGCATCGCCGTTTGCAGATGCTCCAGATATTGGTACACCCGGCTGTGCCCGACCGCGCCGGTCATCCGTGCTGCATACTGCGCAAAGCATTCCATGCCGCCCGCACTGTCCGGGCTGTCCCGCCGCAGGTTCATCAGCAGAAGCATTTCTTTGTCGCTGTATGCATAAAACAGCGGGTTTTCAAAGCTTTCTGCAAGGTATTCCTGCACCACCCGCATATTTTCCTCGCCGCTGCTGAAAAACAGCGCTACAAATGCGCGGTCTTCCAGATAGATATGGTTGGCGCGCAGGCTGCCCGCCCGGATCGGCATCACCGCGGGGTCGTTGTCCAGTACCCGGCGCAGGTAGCCGCCCCGGCTGATATGGCGCTGCTCGGCCTGCGCCAGGTTTTCCTTCCGGCTTGTTTGCAGCCGTTCCAGCAGCCCGCGCAGCCGCTCCTCGCTGATCTCATTTTTCAGCAGGTAATCGGCTGCCTGATGCTGCATTGCCGCCCGCACATATTCGAAATCCTCATGGCAGGTCAACATAATCACATTGACCGACGGATAACCTTCGCGCACCCGCTGAAGCAGCTCGAGCCCATCCATCTTGGGCATCGTGATATCCGCGAACAGGATGTCAAACAGCTCCTCATCCAGCCTGCGCAGGGCTTTCGCCCCGGAGGTTGCCCCGACGACCTCCGCCGACGGGTCCGCATTCCGGACGCATTGCACAATATATTGCCCGATCAGCGGCTCATCGTCAACGACCAATATCTTCATAACCCCCTCCTTCCGCCGTCCTGTGTGTCTCGCGGTAGCGGTCCATTGTCACAGTAACCGTTGTAGACTCGCCCGGCTTGCTGGACACCGCAACGCCTGAGCGCCCGCCGTAAATAATTTCAAGCCGTCGCCGGATATTTTTCAGCCCGATGCCGTGATGGCTGTTCCCAGATGTATACGACCAGGAGCGCAGCTCGGAAAGCCGCTTTTCATCAATGCCCTCGCCGTTATCGGTAACCTCGATGTAGAGCGCCGAACCCCGCAGCCCCGCTTGGAGCCGGATCTCGCAGCCTTCATCCCGCTCGGCAAACCCGTGAAAGAAGGAGTTGCCGATAATCGGCTGTAGGATCATGCGCGGCACCTCACAGCGCATGAGCTCGGAAGGCACTTTGCATAGGAAATGCACCCCTTTTTCCGTCCGGCAGTTCATAATGGAGTGTAATTGCGCACCAGGTGCAGCTCTTCTTCCAGCGTCACAAACTGGATTTCCGGGGTGGATGGGATGTGCAGCAGGTCGACGAGCTCGTTCATCATGCGCCCCGCCCGTTCCATTTCCCCCATTGCGAGCAGGCTTTTCACGGCAAGCAGCGTGTTATTCAGGAAATGCGGGTCAATCTGCGCATGGAGGAAGTCATACTCGGTGCGCTGCTTCTCCTGCTCGCGGAGCTGGATGTCCCGGATCAGCCCTTGGATACGGGTGATCATGCCGTTAAACGTCGTACTGAGCACATAAGTTTCTTCATAGTTATCCAGCACCGGCAGCAATGTCAGCCGGTCTGCGGGCATCCCGCGGATGCGCTCAGAGAAATCGGCAAACACATCGGTCACACAGCGCACCCGCACAAAAGCCGCCCACCCGGTCAGCAGCCCGCCGAGCAGCACGACCAGCACACATTGCTGTAGCATCATCAGCCCATCTTTCAGCAGTGAATCGACGCTTTGCTCCTCCACGAACGTCCATCCGCTTCCCGGGTCGTGGTAGTTGGAAAACATGACGTTCCCACCGCGTTTCCTGACAAGATGGGAGGAATTGCGGCCATGGTCCTGCTCAAAGGCTTCTATATTTGCCATCCAGTTTCCCACGCGCTGGGGGTTGCTGTGGCTGATGATAATCCCATTGCGGTCCAGGATGTAAACCGTCACCCCGTCGCTGACCAGCTGCTGGAAGGTACGGAACAGCGCTTCCTGCGCGGTCGTCACAATGATCACCCCCAGCGGATCGCCCTCCGGGCTGTAGATCGTCCGCCCATAGGACAGGCCAAAGCTTGAAATGTCGTCCTTATCCAGAAAGCGCAGGTTCCAGCTGGTGTCGGTTTCACCGCTGTAGTGCTTGATGTACCAATAGGTTGTTGTCAGGCTGCGGATGTTTTTTTCATCGCTGCCGGTAGAGAATACCCGCTTATCGTTCATCAGGATATCGACGGTATAGTCCATGCCAATGCGCCTGAGCAGGCTGGCGGTCCCCCGCATACGCTCCTCGACTGCAGCGCTCCCGCCGGGTTCCATCAGCAGGCTGTAATATTCCTCATACACCATGTTCATGACGTTTACCATGCTCGTCCGGTTCACGATGTTGCTGTCGCTGATCTGCTGAAGGACCTCCACGCGGGATTTGCCCTTTTCTTGAATCAGGAAATAGTATGTGAAATATGTAATGGCAGCGCCTGCCAGGAGCGCCGCAGCCGATATGCTGAGCAGGCTGGTCGTAATAATCGATTGGAACAGCCTGCGCTTTTTCTGGATGTGTTTCATACAGCACCTTCTTTCCCAGTGTCCGGTATGATTCCATCATAGCAGAATAGGCAGCAAATTGCACCTCCCAGATTTTGTTTGCTGTCCCTTTCCTTTACAGCCCCAGCCGCTCATACTGCTCGGCGGGCGCCTGGCACTGCTCCATGCAGCGCCGCAGCCCCTCGATGCAGCGCTCTTCCAGCGCCGCGTCGTTGATCGGGTGTTCCTGTGCGTAGTCGGTTTCGAGGTCATACAAGGCGGTCTCTGCGTTGTGCTCGGAGCGCCTGCTGTATTCCTGCGACGGGTTGTGGAACGCTATGATATCCGCTGGGAACCGGTAAACCGGGTAATCCGTCCAGGGCAGCCTGCCGAAACCTATCTGCGCATAATCCTGCGGCGCAATACAGCCTACGCCGTAATACTGCCGCAGTGTTGTCGGGATTGCGGTGTAAACCGACAGCGGGCGGTTGCTCTCATCCTTGGCGGCGCGGAGATAGGTATACCGCCCGTCTGTGTAGTTGACGCTCTTGCCGAAATAGCCGTAAAGAATGCCGTCGCGCAGGCTTTCCGCCTCCCCAGTAAGCGCAGGCATCAAATCCTTCCCGTGGATCGGATAATGCAGCTGCCCCAAATCAACCCCAAATTGCCCCAAAATCGTCGGGAACAGGTCGATGTTCTGCGTCAGCCCCGCAAACCGGCGCACACGCGCCTGCGGATGCCAGACCACAAGCGGGATATGGAAGACTTCGTTATAGGCAGGCATATAATTCTTTGCCATATAACCGTGCTCGCCCAGCATATAGCCATGATCTGTTGTAAAAATGACCATGGTATCGTCCCACAGGCTATGGCGGTCAAGTACGTCGAATATCTTGCCGATATAGTGGTCGGTCATCGTCAGCAGCGCCTTATAGCGCACATTCAGATGGCGCGTTTCCTCATCGGTAAACATGTTTTTGCGGTACTCCGGCCAGTAGCAGGGCTGGCCTTCGTAGGTATCGCCGTCCTCCTCCCGGTAGAGGTCGATATATTTCTGTGGCACGTCGAACGGCTCATGCGGGTCGAAGCCCTCCACCCACAGCATAAAATTGTCCGCTTCTGCGTTGCGTTCCAGCCATTGCGCCGCTTTGGACATCGTGACCGGGCTTGGGTACTCCTCTTCGCTTGCAAACCGGCTATAGGTTTCGTCGTGCTCCTGCGAATAGATGCCCTTGTAGCCTTCCGGACGCTGCTGGGCCACAATCCCTTCCCGCCCGGCGGGCATATGCAGCGAGTCGAATTCCTGCCCCCGGATAATCTCATGGGAGGTGAAGTCATTCCAGTAATTTTCGCCGCCGACGTGCAGATACAGGTAATGGTCGGTCACCATATGGGAAAAGACATTCCGGGTGCGCAGCAGCGCGGGCAGCGTCTGGTCAAACGGCTCCACCCCGCCCCACGGCTTTTCGAGGAAATTAAGCCGCCCGGTCAGGATATCCCGCCGCGCAGGCATGCAGGGTGCGGAGCCGCACCAATGGTTGTCGAACACCGTCCCGCGCGCGGCAAGCCGGTCAAGGTTCGGGGTGAGCGCCGGATGCTCAGACCCGTACATATTCAGGAAACGGCGGTTTGTGCTGTCCGCCAGGATAAAGATCGTTTTCATGAAAGCCCCTCCTCTGTGAGCCCTGCCCTGACATACTGCCAGGCGGGCGCGTCGTTTTCTTCCATCAGCCGCCGCATCAGCGCAAGCAGGCGGCGTTCCTGTTCCGGATCGGATAACGGGTGCTCCTGCGCAGGGTCTGTGCTGAGGTCAAACAGCAAATCGCGGTTTTCGCCCTCCGCAGTCGACATACATGGATAGAAGCCCCGTGCAATGGGGATTTCCAGCACCTTACAGCCCTTTGTAAACCGGAACGGCCCCGTCAGCGCAAGCGCCTGTAATTCATCCGGGGAGCAGCGCGCCCGCTGGCGCAGCGGCAGCAGCGTATAATCGTAAAGCGGTACGTCCGGGCGGTCGGCGCGCATCAGGACATAGCGCCCGTCGGTAACGCAGATATGCGCGCCGTGCATCCCGAACAGCGCCGCTTCCCGGACGGCGCCGCCGCGTTCCATCACCGGCCCCAAATCGTGCCCCTGCATATCCGGCGGCGCCGGGAACCCGAAAAACCCCAGCAGCGTGGGGGCGAGGTCAACCGTCTGTACCAGCGCATCCCGCGTTTCCCCTGCGCGCCTGGATCTCGGGTCCCAGAGGAACAGCGGCAAATGGGCGATTTCTTCATAAAACGGCGGGCGGTTCTTGGCCCACCAGCCGTGCTCGCCGAGCAGGAAGCCATGGTCGGTTGTCACGATCAGCATGGTATCCTCCCACAGCCCGTAACGGTCAAAATCGTCCAGCAGCTGCCCGAGGCAGCGGTCGCAGCGTTCGAGCAGCCTGCCATACTGCTTCCGCGCGTGTGCAGCTGCTTCGGGCGGCTCGCTGACCCGGCTGTAGGGCGGCCAGTCAAATGGGAGCCCATCGTAATCGTCGGGCGAGCATAATCCCTCCTGCGGCGTGGTAAAGAACGGCTCGTGCGGGTCAAACGGCTCAATATGCAGCAGCCATCGGTCGTCTGCATGGTTGTCCCGCAGGAATTCGCGCGACAGGCGGAACACCGTATCCAGCGGCTGCTCCTTCCCCGCGCCAAAGTACATGCGGTTTACCACATCCTGCGCGCTCGCCTGCCCGAAATGCGGCAGCAGCTCAGGCGGGCAGGCCCGCGCCTTCCACGGGTCGCCTTCCTGCCCGCGCACGCATTCCCACGAATTGTACCGGGTATGATAGGTCGCGCCGCCGTCCTCCCAGTAGTGCTGGTGGTCAGAGATCAGATGGGTATAAACGCCCCCCTGTTTCAGCAGCTCCGGCATCGAATCGTCAAAGGGTTCCAGCGGCCCCCAGCTGCGGTGCAGGAAATTATACCTGCCGGTGTGCAGCTCCCGCCGCGCAGGCATACACGGCAGCGAGCCGGCATAGCAGCGCCCGAACTGCACGCTGTGTGCGGCCAGCCGCTGGAAATTCGGCGTATCCGTCCACCCGCACCCATACGGGGACAGGCAGTGCCGGTTTAACGAGTCAAACAGCAAAAGTACAGCTTTCACAGATCCCTTCCTTTCCGCCGCCCAGCCCGTGCTGGTTTCCTGCCGGGGCCAGCCAGCGCATCTTGCGTTTAAAAGGTTACAGTTTAATTGTAATTTTTCCCATCCGGAACTTCTTTCATTTATCTGATTAGATTTTTTGTTTTCCTGCACGGTTTGGTATAAAAACATCAAGCCTTTCCAGCATTTCCCGCAGAAAGCGCGAAGGATAACGCAGGATGGCATGGAGGCTGTAAAAAACTCTTGACACCCCGGCTGTGGTGTGATAGAATCATGTTGTAAAAAGAATTTGACACTTATTGCCTGAAAGGAGCACCTTATGCATATTGTTTCACAAGTGATTATCCTCCTTCTTTGCACCCTGCTGGCCAGTGCCGCCGCGATTATCGCGATGCTGGTTTCCCTGAGCAGGCAAGGGGATGAGCGCCGCCGCATGATCGTCGAAAAAGCAAGCGCCCGGAGCTTCCTGTATACCGTCGCCCTGCTCCTGCTCTCGGCGCTGGTTATCGGATATGCTGCGCTGGTCTTTCTCGGCATCATCGCCGCCCTTTACGCGATAAACCTCGCATATTACAAGAAAAAGTTCGGGGACTGAGCATGAAAAACCGGATTAAGGAACTGCGCCTGTCATGCAGGCTTTCGCAGGATGCGCTTGCGAAAGCCTGCGGCGTCAGCCGCCAGACCATCAATGCAATCGAAAACGACAAATACGACCCGACGCTCGGGCTGGCCTTCCAGCTCGCGTTTGTACTCGGCGTCACGGTAGACACGCTTTTTGACCCGCAAACCGGCAGCTGACCGCCGGCCCACAAAATTGCAAAAACCCCGCTGCTTACAAAAAATGCACTGCCCATCCGGACAGTGCATTTTCCTGTTATAAAGAACCGATTGACACCCTATTGTTTATCCCATCCGCGGGAACAGCTCCTGGTCGATTGCGGCCCGCAGCGGCATCCCGGTGAACCCGACCGTCGCAAGCCCATCAATGAAACGCCCGACAGACGCAACCAGCAGCGAAATATTATCCGCAACGAAGGTGATCACCTTCTCAAAATCCACGCTGGAATCAAGCAGCGTGTTGTGCTTCAAATAGATTTGCCCGGCATCCGGGAAAAAGCCAAACGAACCAAGCGCGCTGAAATCGTTGCAGTATTCGCACGCCCGCTTGGTCTGCTCGGCATACATTTCCGGGACGCTGCCAAACAGGGTTACAAAAAATTGCAGCAGCCCGGTTTCCTCGCTCGGCATTGCGATCGGGATAAAGCAGCATTCAATCGTAACGTCCTTTTTCACCTTGCCCATCGCACGGTTCTCGCACCGCAGCATCAGCGGGTTTTCCTCCCCCTGCCGCAGCAGCTCCGCGCGGAAGCCGTTCTGGTTCAGCACATCGGCCATGCAGCTTAAAATGCGCTCCTGCATTGCTTTTTCCATGTCCTGTCCCTCACTTTACCCCAATATCATTGCGGAAATGCGCATTTTCAAACGAAATCCGGTGCACATCACCGTATGCTTTCTGAATCGCTTCCTCGAGCGTCGGCGCGGTTGCCGTCACGCCCAGCACACGCCCGCCGTTCGTAACGGTCTGCCCATCCTTTACGGCTGTCCCGGCATGGTAGACAAAGGAATCCTGCACCCGGTCAAGCCCTGTAATGGGTTTCCCCTTTGCATAGCTCTTCGGGTAGCCGCCGGACGCCATCACGACACAGCAGGCAGCCTCATCCTTCCAGCGGATGTCCATTTCATCCAGCCGCCCGTCAATCACCGCGTTAAAAATGTCATACAAATCCGAATCCAGCCGCGAAAGGACCGCCTGCGTCTCCGGGTCGCCAAACCGGGCGTTGTACTCGATCACGCGCGGCCCCTTTGGGGTCAGCATCAGGCCGAAATAGAGCACGCCTTGGAAACGCCTGCCCTCCGCCGCCATGGCCGCAACCGTCGGCTGAAAGATTTTCTCCATGCATTCCGCCGCAACCGCTTCGGTATAAAACCGCGAGGGCGAAAACGCACCCATACCGCCGGTGTTCGGGCCCTCGTCGTGGTCATAGGCGCGCTTGTGGTCCTGCGCGGACGGCATGGTTTTCAGTGTTTTCCCATCCACAAATGCCAGCACGGAGACCTCCGGCCCGGTCAGGTATTCCTCAATCACAACCCGTGCGCCCGCCTTGCCAAAAGTACCGCCGTCGACCGCGTCCTTTACCGCTGCAACCGCGTCCTCCTCGGTCATTGCGACGGTAACGCCCTTGCCAAGCGCCAGCCCGTCAGCCTTGACGACAATGGGCGCGCCCTTCTCCCGGATATATGCGGCAGCTTCGCCGGAATCTTCAAAAACGGCATATTCTGCCGTCGGAATCCCGTATTTTTTCATCAGGTCTTTTGCAAAGGATTTTGACCCTTCGATCACCGCCGCATTTGCGCGGGGGCCAAATGCCCGCACGCCCGCAGCCTCCAGAGCGTCGACCATCCCCAACGCCAGCGGGTCGTCGGGCGCAACCATCACAAGGTCGGGCTTTTGCTCCTTCGCGAACGCGACGACGCCTTCGATATCGGTTGCGCCAAGCGGTACGCATTCCGCGATAGACGCGATCCCGGCGTTCCCGGGCGCGCACCAGATATGGCTCACCTTCGGGCTCTTCGCGAGCGCGACGCAAATCGCGTGCTCCCGCCCGCCGGAGCCGATCACTAACACTTTCACAGGAAAACCTCCCAAAATTTCTGCTGTGCCGCGGCGCCTGCCGGACGGCGTCTGTATCAATGGTGGAACAGGCGGATACCTGTAAAGGCCATAACCATGCCATACTTGTCGGCAGTCTCAATGACATTGTCGTCGCGTATGGAGCCGCCCGGCTGCGCGATATACTGCACGCCCGACTTGCGCGCACGCTCCACGTTGTCCCCAAACGGGAAGAACGCGTCCGAACCGACCGTAACGCCTTCCTGGGTCGCGATCCAGGCTTTTTTCTCCTCCGGCGTCAGAACCTCGGGGCGCGTCTTGAAGACCGACTGCCATGCGCCGTCCGCCAGGACGTCCTCGTACTCGTCCGAAATATAGATATCAATCGCGTTGTCACGGTCAGGGCGGCGGATTTTATCCACGAACTGCAGCCCCATCACCTTCGGATGCTGCCGCAGGAACCAGTTATCGGCCTTTTGCCCGGCAAGGCGCGTGCAGTGGATCCGGCTTTGCTGGCCTGCGCCGACGCCGACCGTCTGCCCGTTTTTCACATAGCAGACCGAATTGGACTGCGTATATTTCAGTGTGATCAGCGCGACGATCATATCCATTTTCGCGGCTTCCGGCAGCTCCGTGTTCTTGGTCACGATATTTTTCAGCATTTCCCCGTCGATTTTCAGGTCATTGTGCCCCTGCTCAAAGGTGATGCCGAAAATGTCGCGGCGCTCAATGGGTGCGGGCTCATAGGCCGGGTCGATCTGCACCACATTGTACCCGCCCTTGCGCTTGGTTTTGAGGATTTCCAGCGCTTCCGCGCTGTAGGACGGGGCAATAATGCCGTCCGACACCTCGGACGCAAGCATACGGGCTACATCCGCGTCGCATTCATCCGAAAGCGCAACCCAGTCGCCATAGGAGCACAGGCGGTCGGCCCCGCGCGCCCGTACATAAGCGCACGCGATGCTGGAAAGCTCATGGTCGGTTTCTGTGAAGTACATTGCCTTGTCGGTATCGCTCAGCGGGTAGCCCAGCGCCGCGCCTGCCGGCGACACATGCTTAAACGATGCGGCGCTTGCCCAGCCGGTCGCCGCTTTCAGCTCACGCACCAGCTGCCAGGAATTGAACGCATCCAGGAAGTTGATATACCCCGGCTTGCCATTGAGCACCGTGATCGGCAGCTCTCCCTCCTTCATAAAAATGCGCGAGGGCTTCTGGTTGGGGTTACAGCCATATTTCAGTTCCAGTTCGGTCATATTCCGCTCCTTTCAGGCGTGTTTGTTGATGATAACGATATCTTCTTCCCCGCTTGCCAGATCGACATAATTGACATACAGCGACACCTTGTTATCGTCGTTCAGGCTGGCCCAAAGCAGGTCTGCAAAGGCTTTCGCGTCGGGCGCGTCGCAGGCAACCAGACGCGGCTCCCCTTCAAAGGACGGCAGCGGGTCGAGGTTTTCCTGATAGGTGTGGATAAAATGCCCCTGCCCCGCGATCGGCGCGTCGTATTCGTAGAAAAAGCGGTGGTTGCAGGAAGGGTCGCCGTCCGCCGATTTCAAAATAGACAGCTTATAGCTGCCGTCGCTCAGCAGCACGCCCGAAATGCGCGGCGTATAATTCGGTGGGTCAGGCTCAAAGCAGCGGGTACGCAGCGCGTGCGCATAGCACTTGCCAGCCGCCATCTGATCACGGATCGTATCGGTCTGGTCGCCGTTGGTCACGATCAGGCAGCTGCCCGTCCTGCGCACCGGATGGTAGATAATCAGCGACGGGTCGGTCATCTTCGACTCGTCAAAGGCGCGGGTACGGATGCCGTCCTCTGTTTTCTCGAAAATGCGGTTGCGGCTGTTTTCACTGCGCCCCATAATGAAGTAGGCAGCCACTGCCTTCCGCCCGTCGGCCGACCGGCCCAGCAGGATGCCCCGCCCCGGGTATGCGTGCCCGCGCAGCAATTTGTCAATCCTTTTTAGCTCCATACTTAATCAACCATGCCTTTCTGCCGCATCCAAAGGTGATTTGATATCGATTTAGATACAGCGGTTTCAATATTTTTACTTGACGATTGAGCGCCCGCCTATCTCCATTGCTAACATGCGTTTATTTTTCCCTTTCCCCACGATAAACGGGAAAACCCGGTTGATGATATCGGGCGGTATCATCATGGCCGAGGTCTGTAACGATCTAAACATCACAAAGAAAGATGCTGCTGCTATGTTTTCCAGGATTGATCTATCAAATCCAGCAAAGAACTTGTTAAAAAATCACTATAAAAATCGTATCCTATCCATCAAGCTTTGCTTCAAACAGCTTCGTATAAAGCGCTTGCCAGCGAAAGCAAAAAAGCGATACCGAACCAGATCCCCTCCCCGAAAGGGAGTTTCTGTTGGAAAGCAATTGTTTTTCAGCCTACATCCAAGATATTCACAAGGTTGCCTTGCGTTTGCAGCCGCCCTTCGCAGAACAGGGAAACCGCCCGCGGCAGCAGCTGCCACTCGGCTTCCTCCATCACGCGCCGCTGAAGCGTTTCCGGCGTGTCCCCCGGCTGGACCGCAACCGCCTTTTGCAGGATGATCGCGCCGCCGTCCACCACCTCGGAAACAAAGTGGACAGTCGCGCCGGTCACCTTCACGCCTTTCGCAAGCGCGGCCTCATGCACATGCAGCCCGTAAAACCCCGGCCCGCAGAACGAGGGGATCAGCGACGGATGGATATTGATAATGCGCCCCTCGAAGCGGCGGCAGAATGCGGGGGAAAGCACGGTCATAAACCCTGCGAGCACGACCAGCCCGATGCCCAGCTGTTCCAGCATCTCTGCAAGTGCTTCGCCATAGGCTTCGGCCGACCCAAAATCGCGGCGGCGCAGCACATAACTCGGGATAAACGCGCACTTCGCACGTTCCAGCGCATATGCATCCGGACTTGACGAAATCACCGCCGAGATCTCCCCATTCCGGATTTCCCCGCGTGTCTCTGCATCAATCAGCGCCTGGAGGTTGGTTCCGCCGCCTGAAACCATGACTGCGATTTTAACCATGATCAATCGTTCCTTTTATCTATATTTTTGCTTGCCGGGGTTTTACGCCTGCGGGAGCGGACAAAGGGCGGTCCCCCATGCGCCCGCAGACATGCGGCAGGGATAGAAACGCCCGGCAGGCCCAGTATCCGCTCAGCGCAGCGTTACGCCCTTTTCCCCGGCGATACACGTGCCAATGAGATAGCCCTTTTCCCCGGCGGCCTCCACTGCGGCGAGCGCCTGATCCGCGTCTTCCTTTGCAACGGCGACAACCAGCCCGGCGCCCATGTTGAAGGTATTGTACATATCACGTTCCGGGATTTTGCCCGCCTTCTCGATCAGCCCGAAGATCGGCGGTACCGGCAGCGCCGCCCGTTCGATCTCGGCATGGATGCCCTCGCCGAGCATGCGCGGGATGTTCTCATAGAAGCCGCCGCCTGTAATATGGCTGACCGCGCGCACGTCGCAGGACGCGGCCAGGCTCTGGATGGTCTTGACATAGATCTTCGTCGGGGTCAGCAGCTCTTCCCCGAGCGTTTTCCCCAGCTCATCGATATATTTGCGCACCGACTTTTCGTTGATCCCAAGCGTTTTCCGCACCAGCGAATACCCATTGGAATGTACGCCCGAGGACGCCACGCCAATCAGCACATCCCCGGCTGCCAGCCGCGAGCCGTCGATCATTTTTTCCCGGTCAACGATACCGACCGAAAAACCGGCAACGTCGTACTCATTATCGGGATAAAACCCCGGCATTTCCGCAGTCTCGCCGCCAATCAATGCACAGCCTGCCTGGCGGCAGCCCTCGGCGATGCCCGAAACGATCTGCGCGATCTTCGCCGGGTAATTCTTCCCCACCGCAATGTAATCCAGGAAAAACATGGGCGACGCGCCGCAGCACGCGATATCGTTGACGCACATCGCCACCGCGTCAATGCCGACCGTGTCATGCTTATCCATCAGGAACGCCAGCTTGAGCTTGGTGCCCACGCCGTCGGTGCCGGAAACCAGGATCGGGTCCTTCATGCCCTCGACCGGCGGGCGGAACAGCCCGCCAAAGCCGCCCAACGACCCGATCACGCCTTTGGTGAAGGTCGACTCGACGTGCGGCTTCATCAGCTTGACGGCTTCGTAGCCCGCAGTTACGTCTACGCCTGCGGCCTTGTAGCTTTCAGAACGGCTTTCAGTCATAATTCAATCTCACTTTCAAACATATTTTTGACAGTCTGGCTGGGGACCTCCATCGGGTATTCGCCGGTAAAGCACGCATCGCAGAAGCCCAGCTTGCAGCCGACCGCAATCCTCCGCGCTGCTTCCACCGAAAGGAAGCCCAGCGAATCCACACCGATGATTTCCCGCATCTCCTCTACCGTGCGGTTATGGGCGAGCAGCAGCTCGCGGTCGGGGATGTCGGTGCCGAAAAAACAGGGATGGCGGAACGGCGGCGCGGAAATGCGCATATGCACCTCGGAGGCGCCCGCGTCGCGCAGCAGCTTCACCAGCCTTGCGCTGGTCGTGCCGCGCACGATCGAATCGTCGACCAGGATGACCCGTTTGCCCGCAACCGCTTCCCGCAGCGCGTTCAGCTTGAGCCGCACCGAGCGTTCCCGCCTGGACTGCCCCGGCTGGATGAACGTCCGCGCGATATAGCGGTTCTTGATGAGCCCCACCCCGTAAGGGATGCCCGAGCACTTCGCGTACCCGATCGCTGCCGGGATCCCGGAATCGGGCACGCCGATCACCACGTCCGCGCCGACCGGGTGCTCGATCGAAAGGTACTTCCCCGCCTCCTGGCGGGCACGCTCGACCGACGCGCCGTCGATTACTGAGTCAGGGCGGGCAAAATAGATGAACTCAAACACGCATTGTGCCGACGGCGCTTCGATCCCGCAGTGCAGGCTCTTGACCCCGTCGCGGCTGGCCACAACGACCTCCCCGGGCTCGATATCGCGCACAAATTCGGCTCCCAGCGCATCAAACGCGCACGATTCGGAGGCGAACAGCACCGCATCCCCCAGCCGGCCCATGCACAGCGGGCGCATCCCGCGCGGGTCCCGCGCCGCAATCAGCTTGCGGGGGGACATCACAACAAGCGAGTATGAGCCGCGGATCACCTGCATGGCCCGCAGCACCGCTTCCTCAATCGACGCGGAGTGGATACGCTCGCGCACGATGGTGTAAACCAGCACCTCGGTATCCGACGACGAGCGGAAGATGCCGCCCGCAAGCTCAATCTCGCGGCGCAGCTCCATCGCATTCACAAGGTTGCCGTTGTGCGCAACCGCAAGGTTGCCTTTGATGTGCGTGATGGAAAGCGGCTGTGCGTTCTCCCGCGAGGGCTGGCCGGTGGTCGAATAGCGCACATGGCCGACCGCCACCTCCCCGGGCATACTGTCCAGCCGTTCCTGGCTGAACACCTCGCTGACCAGCCCGACGTCCTTGTGGCAGCGGATCACGCCGTTGTGGTTGACCGCAATGCCGCACGCCTCCTGCCCCCGGTGCTGAAGCGCAAACAGCGCGGTATAGGTATCGTGAGCGGGGCTCACCTCCGGGCAGCCGGGCGCGAAGATGCCAAACACGCCGCATTCTTCATGCACCGCGTCCCCGTCAAACGGGGTATGCGGCAGTCTTTTCATGGTATATTTCATATGTTTCCTCCTGCGAGGGGTAAATTTCGGGCTATTCGTCCGCTTCCCGATCCATATCCTCCTCGACCTGCCGTTCAATCTCTTTCAGCAGCTCGAGGCTGTTCTGAAACAGCGTTTCACTGATCGGTTTGCCATCTTCCAGCACCGTAACCTTCGCGCCGCGCCCCACCAGCGCAGTCCGCAGGTCACAGAACATCTGCACACGGTCAATGCCGCGCAAATCGTCCAGCGGATCCCAGCGCGGGATGGGGTCCTGTTCGGCGACCACCTCGCCTGATTCGATCCGCCGTTTGATCTCCCCTATTGACAGCTCCGGAAAGCATTTCCGAATCAGCGGGATATGCTTCAAATAGTTGCTGTCCTTCGCGACTTTCAGCTGGTACACGGCTTATTCCTTCCCGTTCCAGCAGTAAGTGCAGACCTTATCACGGTCGATGCCAATCGCCTCCAACAGCCCTTCGAGCGACTGGTAGCCGAGGGAGCTGAACCCAAACGCCTCGCAGATCGAGCGCAGCATACACTGCCCGCGCTCGGTGTTCGCGTCCGCGTATTCATCCAGGTGCTTCTGCCCCTCGTCGCCCTCCAGCTTCTGCACCGTTTTCCGCGCCAGCAGCTCCATTTCCGAGTTGCTTGACGAAAAATTCAAGAATTTGCAGCCGTACATAATCGGAGGGCATGCCGAGCGCATATGCACCTCTTTCGCGCCACTCTCGTACAGGAACTCGACTGTTTCGCGCAGCTGTGTGCCGCGCACGATGGAATCATCGACAAACAGCAGCTTTTTTCCCTCGATCAGCTCCGGGACCGGGATCTGCTTCATTTTCGCAACCTGGTTGCGGATCTTCTGGTTCGCTGGCATAAAGGAGCGTGGCCAGGTCGGCGTATACTTGATGAAGGGGCGCGCAAACGGCAACTGGCTGGCATTTGCATAGCCGATCGCGTGCGGGATACCCGAATCGGGCACGCCCGCGATATAATCGACCCCCTGCGCAAGCCCGCGCTGCTGGTCGATCTTCGCAAGCAGCTCCCCGTTGCGATAGCGCATCACTTCAACGTTTTTGCCCTCGTAATTGGAGTTCGGATAGCCGTAATAGGTCCAGAGGAAAGAGCAGATCCGCATTTCCTCCCCTGGGGGCGACAGCGTCTCGAAGCCCTCCGCCGTGACCTTGACGATCTCGCGCGGCCCCAGCTCATAAGCGTCCTCGTAGCCCAGCTTATGGTACGCAAACGATTCAAAGGAAACGCAGCAGCCGTCCTCGCTCTGCCCAATCAGGACCGGCAGCCGGCCCAGCCGGTCGCGCGCCGCAATCACTGCGTCGGGCGTCAGCACCAGGATCGTAGCCGAGCCGTCAATCTCCTCCTGCGCGTGCAGGATGCCCGAAACAAGGTCGGGCTTTTCGTTAATCAGCGCCGCAATGAGCTCGGTCTGGTTGACCTTGCCCGAGCTCATTGCCATAAACTGATGGCCGTGGTCGGAAAAATACCGCGCGACGATTTCCTCCGCGTTATTCACGATCCCAACCGTCGTCAGCGCATACAGCCCCAGGTGCGAGCGCACCAGCAGCGGCTGCGGGTCGGTGTCGCTGATGCAGCCGATGCCGCTGTTGCCCTGGAACCGGCGCAGGTCGTTTTCAAATTTCGTGCGGAACGGGGTGTTCTCGATGTTGTGGATTTGCCGCTGGAAGCCGGTCTCCTGGTCATAAATAATCATGCCGCCCCGGCGCGTCCCTAAATGGGAATGGTAGTCCACCCCAAAAAAGATATCCAAAACGCAGTCCCTCTTGGAGATTGCGCCAAAAAAGCCGCCCATAGGCCCTCCTTCGTGTTAAAATCCCTGTGCCCTGCCGCTTACTTGCCCAGCAGGCGGCGCGCCATTTCCTGATATGCGCCTTCGACGTTGCCAAGGTCGCGGCGGAAACGGTCCTTATCCAGCTTTTCACCGGTCTTGACGTCCCAGAACCGGCAGGTGTCGGGGGAAATCTCGTCCGCGAGGACGATCGTGCCGTCGGAAAGCTTGCCAAATTCCAGCTTGAAATCAACGAGCGTGATCCCGCACGCGAGCAGCGTCTCCTTCAGGAAATCATTGACCGCGAACGCGTACTTTTTAATCCGCTCAATCTCGTCCCAGGTTGCGAGCCCGAGCGCCACCGCATGGTAATCGTTGATCAGTGGGTCGCCCAGCGCGTCGTCCTTGTAGGAGAATTCAATGGTCGGCTGCCCGAACACGATGCCCTCCTCCACGCCGTAGCGCTTGGAGAACGAGCCCGCGGAAAGGTTGCGGATAATCACCTCAAGCGGCACGATGGAAACCTTTTTGACCGCGGTCTCGCGCTCGGAAAGCTCCTCTACGAAGTGGGTCGGCACGCCGGCCTCCTCCAGCTTCCGCATCAGATGGTTGGTCATCTGGTTGTTGATCGCGCCCTTGCCGGTGATCGTACCCTTTTTTTCGCCGTTAAACGCCGTTGCGTCGTCCTTATAGTCTACAATCACGACCTCCGGGTCGTCGGTTGCAAACACTTTTTTTGCTTTTCCTTCGTAAAGCTGTTCCTTTTTCACCATGATGATTTCCTCCTGTCAAACAGACCAAATAATACATTTCAAATATCGTCGGCCGGGCGCTCAGGCAAACTGCGCGCGGATTTTTTCGTCCTTCGCCGCAACCTCAGCCGCCATGCCGGCCTTGAATTCCAAAAGCTTTTCGGCCAGCGCCCCATCCGAAAGGGCCAGCATCTGCACCGCGAGGATCGCCGCATTGTCGGCCCCGTCGATCGCCACTGTGGCCACCGGGATCCCCTTTGGCATCTGCACAATGGAAAGCAGGCTGTCCATGCCGCCCATCACCGACGTACCCATCGGGACGCCGATCACCGGGAGCGTGGTATACGCCGCCAGGACGCCGCCTAGATGCGCCGCCTTGCCCGCCGCCGCAATGATGACCCCGAAGCCGTCCGCCGCCGCGTTTTTCGCCAGCTGCTCCGCCGCCGCCGGGGTGCGGTGCGCCGACACGATGCGTACCTCGAACGGGACGGAAAACGCGCGCAGCCGGTCCATACACGCCTGCATCACCTTCAAGTCGCTGTCCGAGCCCATCACAATGCAAACTTTTTTCATGCTGTCTCCTCCTGCCAAAACAAATAGGCAGGACGCAACACGTCCTGCCTTGTGCACTCAGGGTGCAAAAATACCTGCAAAAATCCCCTTACAGGATTCCGCCTCCATATTTTTTCGTTTGTGCGCGCGCAGAAGGCCGCATCCCTGCTTTTTATAACGCATGAAACCCCGCCTCCCTTTCGCATTCAAAAAATATGGTTCCATCTTAATGACAACTCTATTTTAGCGGTTTTTTGATCGCCGTGCAAGGGCTTCCCTGCCGTTTTTTGAAAATCGTAGGATTGAACAAACCGCCGCGCGAATTTTCGAAGATTGTCGTAGTTTCTGCCAGCGCGGGTTCAGCCCTCATCCAGAATCCCCCGCGCGTAAAGCTCCTGCTCCATCTGCCGCACGCGCTCGCCCCAGGAGCAGGCTTTCCCATAGGCAAGGCGCCGCCGCACCTTTTCGGGGTCATTTTCGGCCGCGGCTTCGGCGCATTTTTCGAGGAATTCCGCTTCGCTGTCCGCAATATAGGTCACGTCTGCGAAATCCGAGACCTGCAACGGCTCGCGGGTGGAAACGATGGGCTTCCCGGTTGCGAGGTATTCATAAAATTTCAGCGGCGACACGTCCTTTGACAGCGCGCCCGCCCGGAATACGTTCAGGCAGACGTCAAACTGTGCAAGAAACGCGGGCAGCTCCGTCTGCGGCACAAGGCCGTGGAATACAATATTCGGGTACTTTTTCAAGCGGTCCAAGCTGACCCCCGGCAGCGTGCGCCCGATGAAGAAAACCGTCGCGTCCGGGCGCGCTTTTGCGAGGCTCTCAATCAGCGCGTAGTCGATGCATTCCTGAAGCATCCCGACAAAGCCGAACACCGGATGCGGCAGGTTTTTCAACGCGTCCGGGCAAGGCAGGCTTCCTTTTTCCGACTGCACCCGCGAGAACACCTCATAGGCCGCGCCGTTCGGGATCATTTTTGCGTCTTGATGATAGCCCCGCAGCGTTTCATGCAGGCCCACCGCCGTAGAAAACACCATATCCGCGCCGCCCGCGAGATCGCGCTCCATGCCGTCCACCACCGGCGCCGAAATATGGCCTTTGTATGCCGAATGCCGGTCGACGCAGTCATACACCAGCTTTTTATGCGGGAGGTACGGCACGATATCGCACGAAGACGGCGAATAGCACCACAGCACCGTATCCGCCCCGAAGCCATGCGCCCGCATCTTCCGCCGCACAAACGCCGCCTGCCGCCTTTGGTTCAGGCGGTTCACCCAGCGGTGCTTGTTAAAAAACGGCAGCACCGGGGGCAGCTGATAGACGGTAACGTTCCCCTGCGGCTTGTCCGCCTTTTCCCAGCGTGCAAACAGCCGGGGGAAGCACCGCTTGTCCTTAAACGGCGCGATATAGGACACCGGCGGGTCAAAATAAAGGATTTCGGCATTGCGCAGGCGCGTCATGACGTTCTGCTTGCGCGTCGGCAGCGGATGGAAATTGGTTGTTGACAGGCACACGATCTTATTTTTCATCCCGGTTTGCCCCCTCCCCATATTTTTCTGCGATACGGCGCAGCAGCTCCTGCGCGCCCTTTGAATTCTGGCTCTCCCGCTCGGACAGCAGTCCGGCAAGACGGTGGACCCGGAAATCCAGCGCCCCCGAGACGCATTCGTCAATCAGCGGGCACAGCCGCTCCCGGCTGGCTTCCGCAAGCGGAAGGCAGGGCTGGCTGCCGATCAGCTCCAGGAAACCGTCTACCTTCGGGTCGTAGGACAGGCCGATCACCGGCACCCCCTGCCCCGCCGAGAACATCAGCGAATGCAGCCGGACGCCCACCACCGCTTTCATCCGCGCGAGGATCCCAATCGTGACCTCGATCGGCTGGCGGGTCTTAATGAGATGGTGCGGGCATTTCAGCAGCGCCGCGGCCTGCTCGGCCGGCGCAAGGTCGCTCGGGAATTCAATCGGCACGAAAACCGGCGTTAAGCCGTGCTTTTCGTAAGCATATTCGGCGGCGGCCGCGATCTCGCCGACCACCGCGTCCAGCCCCTTCCAGCTGCGCAGGCCGAACCCGATATACTTCCCCTCTGCGGGGATGCCGCAGCCCTCCATCGCAAGGTCGGTGACCTCCTTCGGCGCGGGGTCCAGGATAATCGTCGGGTCGGCGGACAGGCGCACCTCCGGGCGCGTGATGCCCATGCGGTCGAGCTCGCCCTGCGACAAGTCGTCGCGCAGGGTGATCAGGTCGACCGACTGGTTGAGCACCTTCGCGGTGCGCACGCGGTTATGCTGCCGCTGGATGGGGCCGATGCCGCATCCGTACATCATGACCGCGCAGCCCAGCCGTTTGGCGGCGCTGAGCGTGTAAAGGTAATATTGCAGACTCCGGGTCGAGGTCACGTCCTGCATCAGATTGCCGCCGCCGTTGATATACAGCGCCGCCCGCCGGAACCGGCGCAGCACCCCCGGGAAATTGAACGTATAGATCGCGCCCGTGCGGTATTCCAGGCGGGTTTCCTTGGGGCGGCGCGACATGACCCAGATCGGGCGGTCGCGGTCGAGCGCCCGCATCTCCTGCACAATCGCTTTCAGGATCGCGTCGTCGCCCGCGTTCCCCTTACCGTACGCGCCGCAGATGACAATGCCATCCTTCGCCGAAACCGGGCGGCGGAAGCGGGCGATGATACGGGCATAGTTTTCCTCCTGGCGGCGGCACATATGCTCCATCGAAAACTCGTTTGACGCTTTTTCCAGCAGCCGCGCGGCAAACTCCCGCCGCATACCGTCGTCATTTGCCAGCCGGACAAGGTATTTCGCAAGCTGTTCCACGTCGCGCGGCTGGTAAATATAGCCGTTTTCGCCGGTGTCGATCAGCTCGGACATGCCGCCAACGTCCGAACAGATCGCGGCGCAGCCCTCCCGGATGCCCTCCAGCACGGAATAGGGGAAGGTCTCGGACAGCGACGACAGGACGGTCAAATCCATCGCGGCGTAAAACTGGTCGATCGGGTTGACCCAGCCGCAAAACACGACCCGTTCCGAGATCCCCAGCGATTTTGCAAGCTTTTTCAGCATGTCGCCGTCCTCGCCCTCGCCGGCGATGAACAGCCGCAGCTGCGGCGCTTCCCGCAGCGCGATTTGCAGCGCCCGCAGCAGCGTGCCGATATCCTTCACCGCGGTCAGGCGCGCTGCAATGCCGCACAGGATATCCCGTTCGCCCACCTCGACGCCCCACTTTTCACGGCAGTAGGCGGCGCGGTCGAAGCCGGTCACATGGCCGGAAAAGTCCATGCCGTTGTACATCACGAAAAGCTTTTCCGGGTCGAACCCGCGCTGGATCAGCGCCTGCGCCATGCGGTCGGCGACCGGCTGGTAATAGTCGAGGAATCGGAGGGCGACCGCGTTCAGTGTCCCCAGCGTATGCTGCTTGAGCGGCGCGCCCAGGTAGTCCAGCTTGTAGTCGGAGTGTACGGTCGTGATGACCGGCAGCTGCCGCTTGGCGCGGATGAGCGCGCCCATCATATTGGCCCTTGAGCCGTGGCAGTGGATGACCTCGGGGCGGAAGCTGTCAACCAGCCCGAGCAGCTGCCTGCGCACCCGGGCGAGGTTGATGGTGGGGAATACTTCGACATGTATGCCCTCGGCCTTTGCCTCTTCGGCAAACGGGCCTTCGCGGAAGCTGACAAGCACGACCTCGTGTCGCTCGCTGAGCGCCTTGACCAGCGACATAATATGGGTTTTTGCCCCGCCGACATCGCCGCCGCCCATCAGTTGCATGATTCTCATAACGTTCCTCCAAACACAGGAATACAGTTATTATATACCAATCCCGCCTATTTGGAAAGCCCTTCTTTTGCTTTTTGCGTGTCTGCACAGGAAAACGCCTGCCCGATGCCGGAACACATCGGGCGGGCGTTTTTCATGCTGTGCTTATTTTCCCTGACCCTTCCTGCGGGCTGCGGAAAGCCTTTCCCTGCACCGTGCCAGCCTGCGGCGCAGCCCCCTTCCAAACAGGAGGGAAAGCCCCGCCGCGCCGAGCGCCAGCAGCAGCCACAGCAGCCCGGTCAGCCCGCCGCCGATCACAAAGCCCCAAAAGCCGGTGTAGGCGCGTACCGCCCCGCCCGCCAAATGCTCTATAAACACATTGGGGTACAGCGCGGACAGCACCCACAGCGCCATCACGCCGAGCAGCGACGCGGCAAGGAGCGCCGCCCCGCCGAGCGCTTTCCATGGGACCGGCTGCCGCGCGGGCGGCTGCGGCGCCGCATACCCCTGCGGGGATACGCCTTTGAGCAGGTAATCGGTTGTAACCGCGAACAGGTCGCTCATTTGCAGCACCTTTTCCAGCTCGGGCACTGCGTCGCCGAGCTCCCATTTGCTCACCGACTGCCGTGTCACGCCCAGCAGCCCGGCAAGCTGCTCCTGCGACAGCCCGGCGCGTTTCCGCTGCTCTATGATTTTTTCCTTCAGTACCATTCCGCAATCCCTCCCTGCACCATCAGGATAGCAGGTTTCCGCTCCTTTGTCTGCCAAAGCGGCTTGGAATTTTGTCAACCGGCAGTTGCGCTGCCGGTTTTTTCAGCTGTTTACTGGTATTTTTTCGTGGGCACCCCTTTTTCCTTCACCCGGCGCAGGCTGTCCCCCCGCAGCACCTGGTATACGACCGAGAATGCGGGGATCGCGAGGAACATACCGGCAACGCCCATCGTGCCCGCGCCGATCGTGACCGCGGCCAGCACCCAGATGGACGGCAGGCCCACCGAGCTCCCCACCACGCGGGGGTAGATCAGGTTGCCTTCGATCTGCTGCAAAACCAGGAAGATCACGATGAACCAGGCAGCCTTTAGCGGCGATACGATCAGGATCAGGAACGTGCCCACTGCACAGCCGATAAACGCGCCGAACAGCGGGATCAGCGCCGTGACTGCAATCAGTGTTGAGATCATCAGCGCGTAGGGGAAGCTGCCGAAGGTCATGACGATGAAGAACATCACGCCAAGCAGCACGGCCTCGACGCACTGCCCGGAGAGGAAGTGTGAAAACGTATCGTTCGCCATGCGGCAAACCGTAACGACGCCGTCCATCTGCTCTTCCGGCAGATAGGCGTACCCCAGCCGTTTCAGCTGCCGCGCGAGGGTTTCCTTCATCACCAGCAGGTAAATTGCGAAAATCAGCCCGATAAACGCGTTTGCGAGCGCGGAAACCAGCGTTGCCGCCGCGCCGAACGTATTGTCAATCAGGCCGCCGCTCCAAAGGAAATTCCACAGGAAGCCAAACACCTGGCGCACGGTTTCCGCCCAGTTGATGCTCTCCCATGTTTTGCTGAGGCTGGCAAGGTCTGGGGAAAACGCGGCAAGCTCGTTGATATATGGCACAAGCATCTCGTAAAAGTCGGACAGGTAGCCGCCGAGCGTCCGCGCGGACCGCGCGATCTCGGGCAGGATCATCAGGCAAACCAGCAGCACCACGCCTACAAACAGCGCAAAGGTCAGCAGGATGCTTGCGACTCGCAGCAGGCCCTTTTGCTTCCGTCTGGGCGTTTTCCCTTTGGTGCGGCACAGCTGCTCCAATGCCCGTTCGATTGCGCGCATCGGCACGTTCAGCACAAACGCGATGCCTGCGCCGAGCAGGAAGGGCTTTAAAATCCCGAACAGCGCCCCGAACTCCACCCGCTGCACCACCGTATAGAACAGGACGCCGAACACGGTCAGCGCCAGGATCGTATTTCTCTTCTTTTTCTCCATTTCGCACTCCCCACACAGATTTCTTACGTTCGCTGTTTGCCCTTCTCTCCGCCTGCGCGGCGCGCGCCAGGTGGCTCCGCCCCCTGGCCCCCCGCGATTTTTTTGTAAAAAAATCGAGTAAAAACTTCATTCCGCCTGCGGGCGGGGAAGGGTTCACATGTTCAGCATACGCATGATTATAACATGGTTTCTTTGGGTATCCAATCTATAATTTGTAAACTTTTGCTGAAATTTGAATCCTTTTTACAAAGGGTTTTGGGGGGCTGGGCTGCCGCGCTGCTCCATCTGCCGGAACAGGCGGTACAGCACCACGATCGCCGCGACACACAGCACCGCTTCGGCCGTCGCCTGCGCATAAGCAAGGCCGTACAGCGGCAAGACGAGGTTCCAGATATAAAGCGCCGGGATTTCGAGCACGATCTTCCGCAGCACTGCGAACGCAAGCGCTTTGCCCCCCAGGCCGCACGCCTGGAAAATACCGACTGCCAGGAAGTCAACGCCCATAAACGGCAGCGCAAGGCACATTCCATGCAGGAAACGCCCGCCATAGCCGATAATGCTTTCGTTTTTCATAAACATCGAAATCAGGAAATCCGCACCGAAATAATAGCACGCCGTCGCCGCAAGCAGGAAGGCCAGCGCAATCCGCCCGGAAAACGCGACGACGCTTTTCAGCCGTTTCCCGTTGCCGCTGCCATAGCTGTAGCTCACCAGCGGCATGATGCCCTGCGACAGCCCCATCGCGATATACATCGGCACCATATTGATTTTCTGCGCAATGCCCATCGCCGCAACCGCGTCCGACCCAAAAACCGAAGTGAAATTATTCAGTACGGTCATGCTGGTCACATTCAGCAGGTTTTGGATCGCTGACGGGATGCCGACCCCACAGATCCCCGCAAACACAAACCATTTTGCCTGCCGCAGCATGGAGGGGCGGATGCTGATATAGGTGTTTTTGCGTTTCACAAACAGCAGTACAAAGAAATACAGGCAGGCGAAGCAGTTGGAAAGGAAGGTCGCAAGCCCCGCACCCGCTGCGCCAAGCCCAAGCCCCCACGGCAGGATAAAAATCGGGTCGAGCACGATATTGAGCAGGCAGCCGCTCATCGTGCCGATGCTTGCATGCAGCGCCGACCCTTCCGAACGCACCAGGTAAGCCTGTACGACGTTTAAAATCGCAGGGGCCGCGCCAAAGGTCACCGTCCATTTCAAATACTCGCCGGTTGCGCCTGCGGTCACAGGATCTGCACCCAGCACCACCAGCAGCGGCCTGCGGAACGCCGTGAAAAGCACCGAAAACAGGATGCCGCTGAACAGCGCGCAGTAAAATCCCAGCGCCGAGCTGCGCCGTACCGTCGCATAGTCCTTTTGCCCGAGCGCCCGGCTCATCATGCTTGACGTGCCAACGCCAAACAGGTTGTTGACCGCGTTGAACGCCAGCAGCACCGGGGAGGCCAGCGTAACCGCCGCGTTTTGTACCGGGTCATTCAGCATCCCAACAAAATAAGTGTCCGCAAGATTATAAATAACCATTACGAGCGAGCTCATGATGGTCGGTATTACCATTGTCATAACCGCCCGTGGCACCGGCGTTTCTTCAAAGAGCCTGATTTTTTCCTGGTTGTCCATTCCAATCCCTCATCAAAATCATATCATTTATGAAAACTTTCTATATATTATACTACGCGCGGCAAACCCTTTCAACCTAAATACTCGCTGGCCCTGAAAATTTCTGCCAAGCCCTGCTGCCTGCCCCGTCCCGCCCGCAGGCGTAATAAAGTTTTTACTCGATTTTTTTACAAAAAAATCGCGGGTGCAGGGCAGAGCCCTGCCGCCTGTCCGGCGCGAGGACGCCCCCTCCGGCGAGGAGCGGGTGCAGGGCAGAGCCCTGCCGCCGTCCGCGCAGGACCGCCCGCCGCGCAGACGAAGGTGCTTTTGTGCAACCGCACTACAAACTTTGGTTTTTTTGCCATGCCGCTGTGCAATCCGTGAAAATATCCGGTTTTCCCAACTTTTACTTGACGAATAAATGCCCATGCTTTACAATAAAAAGCGGACAATGGCGTCTGCGAAAGGCTTCCCCCGCCGGGGGAGGCTTGCCGCAGGCACCATTTTTTGTTCCTCACGCAAATTTTCCGTTCCATATCCTATTTTTAGAAGGAGGCATCCCCATGCTGCAAAAAGAAGGCCAGGTGCGTATCCCTTCCGGCTGCGCAATCTCTGGCATCTTCCAGAAGGACGGCAAACGCATCGACGGCTCGCGCATCATTTCCTCCATCGCCACGATGCATGACCGCTCGAACGGGCTTGGCGGCGGCTTTGCCGGTTATGGCATTTACCCCGAATACAAGGATTTTTACGCATTCCATATCTTTTACGACAGCCAGTCGGCGCGCGACGACTGCGAAGCGTTCCTCGAGCGCCATTTTGATATCGTAAACCTGTCCAAAATCCCGGTGCGGCGCCATCCGCGCATCACCGGCGAGCCCATGATCTGGCGGTATTTCGTCGCGCCGCTCCATACCAGGCTGGAAGCCAGCCAGCTCGACGAGCGCGAATTTGTCGCCCGCTGCGTCATCCGCGTCAACGACCAGTTTGACGGCGCTTACATCTTTTCCTCCGGCAAAAACATGGGCGTTTTCAAAGCGTCCGGCTTCCCCGAGGACGTCGGCGAATACTACCGCCTGGAGGAATACAGCGCCTATTCCTGGACGGCCCACGGGCGCTACCCGACCAACACCCCCGGCTGGTGGGGCGGCGCGCACCCGTTCGCGCTGCTCGACACGTCCGTTGTCCATAACGGCGAAATTTCGTCCTATGACGCGAACCGCCGCTTTATCGAGATGTTCGGCTACCGCTGCAACCTGCTGACCGACACCGAAGTCATCACCTATATCATCGACTACCTGAACCGCAAGCTCGGCCTGACGCTCGAGGAAATCTCGCATGTAATCGCCGCGCCGTTCTGGTCGACCATCGAGTCAAAACCGGCAAAGGAACGGGAAACGCTCACCTATCTGCGCAACGCCTTCGCGAGCCTGTGCGTCACCGGCCCATTTTCCATCCTTGTCGGTTTCGAGGGCGGGCTGATGGCGCTCAACGACCGCCTGAAGCTGCGCTCGATGGTGGCCGGCGAAAAGGGCGATACCGTCTATTTCGCGTCCGAGGAATGCGCAATCCGTGTAATCGAGCCCAACCTTGACCGCATCTGGGCGCCGCGCGGCGGCGAAGCGGTCATCGTCCGGCTGAACCAAGGAGGGAACCGCTGATGGCAATCGATTTTCTTTACCCGCAGTATGAGGTCGTGCGCAATATGGACCGCTGCATTGCCTGCCGCGCCTGTGAGCGCCAGTGCGCCAACAAAGTGCATCTTTATGATGTGGATTTCGGGCATATGACGAGCGACGAATCCCAATGCGTCAACTGCCACCGCTGCGTCTCGCTCTGCCCGACGCGCGCGCTCAAGATCGTCAAGACCGACCACACCTTCAAGGAAAATGCCAACTGGACGGGCAAGGCGATTTCCGAGATCTACCGGCAGGCGGGGTCGGGCGGCGTGCTGCTGTCCTCAATGGGCAACCCCGAGCCCCTGCCGATCTATTGGGATAAAATCCTGATCAACGCCTCGCAGGTAACCAACCCGCCCATCGACCCCCTGCGCGAGCCGATGGAAACCCGCACCTTTCTCGGAAAGAAGCCCGGGAAAATTGAGCGCGATAAGGACGGCAGGCTGGTCAACAACCTCTCCCCGCAGCTCCAACTCAACGTCCCGATCATGTTCTCCGCAATGAGCTACGGGTCGATTTCGTACAACGCGCATGCGTCCCTTGCACACGCAGCGGTCGAGCTTGGCACCTATTATAATACCGGTGAGGGCGGGCTGCATCAGGACTTTTACCAGTACGGCGATCATACTATCGTACAAGTAGCCTCCGGGCGGTTCGGCGTGTTCAAGGAGTACCTCGAAGCGGGCGCGGCCATCGAGATTAAAATGGGCCAGGGCGCGAAGCCCGGTATCGGCGGGCACCTGCCGGGGCACAAGGTCGGTCCGGATATCTCAAAAACCCGCATGATCCCTGAGGGCACCGACGCGATCTCCCCCGCCCCGCACCATGACATCTATTCCATCGAGGACCTTCGGCAGCTGGTGTTCTCGCTCAAGGAAGCCACCGGCTACAAAAAGCCGGTCATTGTCAAAATCGCGGCGGTACATAATGTAGCGGCAATCGCTTCCGGCGTCGCCCGCTCGGGCGCGGACATCATCGCGATCGACGGCTTCCGCGGCGGCACAGGCGCGGCCCCCACCCGCATCCGCGACAACGTCGGCATCCCGATCGAGCTGGCCCTTGCGGCGGTCGACCAGCGGCTGCGCGACGAGGGCATCCGGGACCAGGTTTCAGTGGTGATCGGCGGCTCGGTGCGCAATTCCGCCGACCTGCTGAAAGCTATTGCGCTCGGCGCGGACGCGGCCTATATCGCGACCGCAGCCCTGCTTGCGCTGGGCTGCCACCTGTGCCGCACCTGCCAGACCGGCAAGTGCAACTGGGGCATTGCGACCCAGCGCCCCGAGCTCGTCAAGCGCCTGAACCCGGAGATCGGCTGCAAGCGCCTTGTCAACCTCGTTACCGCGTGGGATCATGAGCTCAAAGAGATGATGGGCGGCATGGGCATCAACTCCATCGAGGCGCTGCGCGGCAACCGGCTGATGCTGCGCGGCATCGGGCTGACCCAGAAGGAGCTCGATATCCTCGGCATCAAGCACGCGGGCGAATAAGGAGGGGTTTCCATGAAGCGTGTCTATGTCAACGAACAATGGTGCCTCGGGTGCCATTTATGCGAATATTACTGCGCTTTCGCCAATTCCGGCAAAAGCGATATGGTGAAGGCGCTCAAGGATCACAAGATCGCGCCACGCATCAAGATTGAGGAGCGCGACAACATCTCGTTCGCGGTCTCCTGCCGCCACTGCGAGGAGCCGCTCTGCGTCAAGGGCTGCATCTCCGGCGCGCTCACCATACAGGGCGGCGCGGTGCATATCGATTCCGGCAAGTGCGTCGGCTGCTGCACCTGCATTTTAAGCTGCCCCTACGGCGCGCTCAGCCATTCCGAGCAGGGCGCGGTCCAGAAATGCGAGCTGTGCCAGAAAAACAGGTCCGGCGAGCCGCTTTGCGTGCAGGGCTGCCCGAACAAGGCGATTGTATATGAAGAGAGGTGAAACCGTTGAACTATCTGATAATCGGCAGCGGCACGGCGGCGGTCGGCTGTATTGAGGGCATCCGCTCAGTGGATCAGTCGTCGCCTATCACGCTCGTATCCGCCGAGCCGTACCCGCCTTACGGCAGGCCGCTGATCTCTTACCTGCTGCAAGGCAAAACGACTGAGGAAAACATGCTGCTCTACCGCCCCGCGGATTTTTATGAAAAAAACGGCGTGAACGCGCTGCCAGGGCGCACGGTGACAAAGCTTGACGGCAAAACCGCAGCCCTCGACAACGGCACGTCGCTGCCGTTTGACCGGCTGTGCCTTGCGGCCGGTTCGCGCCCGTTTATCCCCCCCATCGAAGGGCTGGACAGCGTGGAAAACCAGGCCAGCTTCATGACGCTCGACGATGCGAAGCGGCTGCGCGCGCTGCTCGGCGACGGCAAGGACAAACGGGTGCTGATCGTAGGCGCGGGGCTGATCGGCCTGAAATGCGCCGAGGGCGTCCTGGGGCTTGCGGCTTCGGTCACGGTCATCGACCTTGCGCCGCGCATCCTGCCAAACGTGCTCAGCGAAGAACCGGCGGGCATCATCCAGGCGCATATGGAGTCGAAGGGCGTAAGGTTTCTCCTGAACCAGTCGGTAACGCGCTTTACCCCGGACTGCGCGGCACTTCAAAACGGCGAAACGCTGCCGTTTGACGTGCTGGTCATCGCGGTCGGCGTGCGCCCCAATACCAGCCTTGCGGAAGCGGCGGGGTGCGCGGTGAACCGCGGCGTCCTGACCGACAGCCGCTCGGAAACCAGCGTCCCCGGCATCTATGCGGCGGGCGACTGTGCGGTATCGCATGACATTTCGTGCGATGCCGACCGGGTGCTCGCGATCCTCCCGAACGCCTATTTACAGGGCGAAACCGCCGGGATCAACATGGCGGGCGCCAGCCGCGCTTTCGAGAAGGCGGTCCCAATGAACGCGTCCGGCTTCCTCGGGCTGCATATGGTGACGGCGGGCTCCTACGACGGCGAGCAGTACCTCAGCCGCGCAAACGGCGGCTATAAGCTGCTGGTGACCCGCGACGGCCGCCTTGTGGGCTTTATCCTGATCGGCGACGTGGAGCGCGCGGGCATCTATACCTCGCTGATCCGCGAACGCACGCCGCTCTCCTCCATCGATTTTGACCTGATCCGCGAAAAACCGCAGCTGATGGCTTTCTCGAGCACCGAGCGCGCAAAAAAACTGGGAGGCGTAAAATAATGGTTTTCACAGCAAACACCCTCTATTACCAGCAGCTGAACGAGCAGCTGCGCAGCTGCCCGGATACCGAAATCGTCGTAGAAAACCTGCTCGGCCAGCGGTATCTCGGCTGCGGCTCGTCGGGGCGCAGCTTCCGCCTGTACGGCACCCCCGGCAACGGGCTGGGGCAATACCTGAACGGCTCGGTGATCGAGGTCTTCGGCAACGCGCAGGACGCCGCCGGCGACACCATGAACGACGGCGAGATCATCATCCACGGCAGCTGCGGCGATGCGGCGGGCTACGGGATGCGCGGCGGACGCATCCTGATCGAAGGCGACTGCGGCTACCGCGGCGGCATCCATATGAAAAGCTACCTCGGCAAGCATCCGGTCATCGTCATCGGCGGGCAGGCGGGCTCGTTCCTGGGCGAATACCAGGCGGGGGGCCTGATCATCGTGCTCGGCAAGGGTGCGGGCGGGAAGGTCCCGGCCAGCTACTTCTGCGGCACCGGCATGCACGGCGGGAAGATCATCCTGCGCACGGACGAAGCGCCGTCCGGCCTTCCCCCGCAGGTGCTGGCAGCCGAAGCCGCGCCGGGCGACCTCGCGGAAATCCGCCCGCATGTAGAAGCCTACTGCAAAGCCTTTGGCGGCGACGCGGCAGCGGTGCTTTCCGGGCGGTTCTATGTACTCTCCCCCAACCCCGAAGCTGGCTACCGGCAGCTGTATACCTATGAATAGCGCCGCACTGCCCCGCGCGGCGGGCGGGAGCGACCCGTTCGGCTGCGCGGAAGCCGTAAAAAAAATGCAGGAGGCTTTCAAAACCGGCCCGGGGTGTGCTATAATGAAGCCGAATGAACTCAGGAGGTACGGTATGAGCGACACCATGCAGGAGGTCCTGCGCTTTATCGAAGAAAATGACGTAAAATTCATCCGTCTCGCGTTCTGCGATATTTTCGGCATCCAGAAAAACATTTCCATCATGCCCGGCGAGCTGCCGCGCGCGTTTTCCTCGGGCATCTGCTTCGACGCGTCGGCGTTCCGGGGCTTCATGCACATCGAGCAGTCCGACCTGCTGCTCCTGCCCGACCCGGCGACGCTTTCCATCCTGCCGTGGCGGCCCTCGCAGGGGCGGGTGGTGCGGTTCTTCTGCGACATCCGTTACCCGGACGGACGGCCGTTCGAGGGCGACGGGCGGCACATCCTCCGGGAAGCGGAAGCCCGCGCCAAATCGCACGGGCTGACCTGCAAGATCGGCACGGAAAGCGAATTTTACCTGTTCGAGCTGGACGAAAAGGGCGAGCCGACCCTATCCCCGCACGACCACGCGGGCTATTTCGACGTCGCGCCGCTCGACAAGGGGGAAAACGTGCGCCGCCAGATCTGCCTGACGCTGGAGGAAATGGGCATCCAGCCCGAAAGCTCCCACCACGAGCAGGGGCCCGGGCAAAACGAGATCGACTTCAAATATTCCGACGCGCTCGAAGCCGCCGACAACCTGGTCACCTTCAAATGGGTCGTCCGGACGATGGCGGCGGGGAGCGGGCTGTTCGCGTCCTTCCTGCCCAAACCGCTGCCCGGCGCGAGCGGGAGCGGGCTGCACATCAACCTGTCCCTGTTCCAGAACGGGCGCAACATGTTCCGCACGCGGGAGGAGCACTCGCAGACCTGCGAAAGCTTTATCGCGGGCATCCTCGAGCGGGCGGGCGAGCTAACCGTCTTCCTGAACCCGCTGACCAATTCCTACCGCCGTTTCGGCAAGTTTGAAGCGCCCAAATATATCACCTGGTCGCACCAGAACCGCTCCCCGCTCGTGCGCATCCCCTCGGCGACGGGCGAGCTGAGCCGGATGGAGCTCCGCTCCCCAGACGCAGGCGCCAACCCGTATCTCGCGGTCGCGCTGCTCATCCACGCGGGGATGGACGGCATCGACCGTGCGCTTGCGCTGCCGGAGCCGTGCAATGAAAACCTGTTCAGCGCGCGCGCGGAAATCACAGGGCGCTACGCGGCCTTGCCAGGCTCGCTGCGGGACGCGGTCGAGCTTGCCAACGGCAGCGCGTTCCTGCGGGAGCACCTGCCCGCGCGCACCTTCACCAGCTACCTGACCGCAAAGGCCGAGGAATGGGAGCGCTACCAGGCGGCGGGCGACAAGGAGCAGATCGAGCGCGATCTGTATTTTGCGCACTATTGACCCCCCCCCGCAGCATCACCATGACAGGACAGCGGAAAGGAGGCGCATCCCTGATGGAACTGGCACTGCTGGCCTCGGCCAGCGACAAAGCAAACCAGCCGCTCGCAAAAGCCCTCACGGGCTCCGGCAGCGCAGAACGTATCCTGACCGCAAAAAGCGGCGCGGAGGCGCGCAGGCTGCTGCTTGACCAAGAAGTCAGCCTCTTGGTCATCAACGCCCCGCTTCCCGACGAGTTCGGGCACGAGCTCGCGCTCACAGCGGCGCATACAACCTCCGCAGGGGTGCTGCTGCTCGTAAAAGAAGAGATCTGCGAAGCGGCCGCAGACAAAGTGGAGCCGGACGGCGTCCTCGTGCTCCCCAAGCCGCTGAACCGGGCGCTTTTTTACCAATCGCTGCGCTTCCTGCGCGCCGCGCGCAGCCGCATGGCCGGTTTGCAGGACGAAAACCGCAAGCTTCAGCGCAAAATCGAGGAGATCAAAACGGTGGACCGCGCCAAGTGCATCCTGATCGAATGCTGCGGCATGACAGAGCCCGAAGCGCATGCCTTTATCGAAAAATCCGCAATGGACAAACGCATTACCAAGCTTGCAGCAGCAAAGGAGGTGCTGGACGGCGGCGCGCCGTCCCCCGCATAGCGCCCCCGCGGCAAACGGCCCGCCCGCCCCACGAAATTTATGCAAACTTTCTGTAGAAATGTTCCCTCCCCCGTGCTATAATATCGGTAATTTCTATTGCTTTACAGGAGCGTTTTCAATATGGAACTGAAATTTACAAAAATGCACGGCTGCGGGAACGATTATATCTACATCAACTGCTTTGACCAGACGGTCGAGGACCCCGCGGCGCTCGCGGTCTCGCTGTCCCGCCCCCATTTTGGCGTGGGCTCGGACGGCGTCATCCTGATCTGCCCCTCGGATACTGCCGACGCGAAAATGCGCATGTTCAACGCCGACGGCAGCGAGGGGAAAATGTGCGGCAACGGCATCCGCTGCGTCGGCAAATACCTGTATGACAACGGCATGGCCGGCAGGCGCACCGAGGTCACCGTCGAAACGCTGAGCGGTATCAAGCGCCTGCACCTGACGGTGAAGGACGGCAAAATGCTGTCCGCGCGGGTCGACATGGGCCGCGCAGTGCTGTCCCCGCCGGAAATCCCGGTCTACCTTGACGGCTCCTCCATCGTCGCGTCCCCGCTGGTGGTGGACGAAAAGGTCTATCACATCACCTGCGTGTCGATGGGCAACCCGCACTGCGTCGTATTCCTCAAGGAAAGCGTCGACCTGCTGGACCTGCGCCGCATCGGCCCGAAATTTGAAAACAACCCGCTGTTCCCCGAGCGCGTCAACACCGAGTTTGTCAATGTCCAGCCGGACGGCGGACTGAAAATGCGCGTCTGGGAACGCGGCAGCGGCGAAACCCTCGCCTGCGGCACGGGCGCGTGTGCCGTCGGGGTCGCCGCCGTCCTCAATGGTTACTGCGGAAAGGATACCGATATCGCCGTCCACCTGCGCGGGGGCGACCTCACGGTGCGCTATACCGACGACGCGGTCTTCCTTTCCGGCCCGGCAACCACCGTATTTGAAGGAACGATCCATTTATGACAAAATATATTTTCGTGACCGGAGGCGTTGTCTCCGGCCTCGGGAAAGGCATTACCGCAGCCTCCCTCGGCCGGCTGCTCAAGGCGCGCGGCCTGAAGGTCGCGGCACAGAAACTCGACCCCTATATCAACGTCGACCCCGGCACCATGAGCCCTTTCCAGCACGGCGAGGTCTATGTGACCGAGGACGGCGCGGAAACCGACCTCGACCTAGGCCATTATGAACGGTTCATCGACGAGGACCTCAACCAATACTCCAACCTCACCACCGGCAAGGTCTACTGGAACGTCCTGCGCAAGGAACGCGCGGGCGAATACCTCGGCGAAACCGTGCAGGTCATCCCCCATATCACCAACGAAATCAAATCATTTATCTACTCGGTCGGCAAAAAAGCCAACGCCGATATCGTCATCACCGAGATCGGCGGCACGACCGGCGACATTGAATCCCAGCCCTTCCTGGAGGCCATCCGGCAAATCTCCGCCGAGGTGGGGCGGCGCTGCTGCCTGTTCATCCATGTGACGCTTGTGCCGTACATCTCCGGCTCGGACGAACCCAAAAGCAAGCCCACCCAGCACTCGGTGAAGGAACTGCGCGGCATGGGCATCAGCCCGGACATCATTGTCGCGCGCGTCGACCGCCCGATGGAAGCCGAAATCCGGCACAAAATCTCTCTGTTCTGCTCGGTCGCGCCCGACTGCGTAATCGAAAACCGCACCCTCCCGGTGCTGTACGAAGCGCCGCTCATGCTGGAAGAAAACCATTTTTCCGATATCGTCTGCCGCGAGCTTGCGATCCCCAACCCGCCCGGCGACCTGTCCGGTTGGCGGGAAATGCTGAGACGCATCGAAAACCGCAGCAGGCATGTCAAAATCGCGCTGGTCGGCAAATATGTCCGCCTGCACGACGCCTACCTGTCGGTCGCGGAAGCGCTGCGCCACGGCGGCTACGAAACAGGCGTAACACCGATATCGACTGGGTCGACGCCGAAGCGCTGGAAACCGCCGGCGCCGAACGGCTGCTTGCGGACGCGGACGGCATCATCCTGCCCGGCGGCTTCGGCGGACGCGGCATCGAAGGGATGCTCTGCGCGGCAGAATACGCGCGCGTGTCCGGCATCCCCTATTTCGGCATCTGCCTCGGGATGCAGATCGCGGTCATCAGCTTCGCGCGGCAGATGCTGGGCTATGCAGACGCAAATTCCCGTGAATTCGACCCCAACAGCGCACACTGCGTCATCGACCTGATGGAAAGCCAGCAGGGCGTTTGCCAAAAGGGCGGCACGATGCGGCTGGGCGCGTACCCGTGCAAGGTAAAGCCGGGCACCAAGCTCGCCGCCGCCTACGGCACGCCGTCCATCTCCGAGCGCCACCGCCACCGCTACGAATTTAACAACGCCTTCCGCAGCGAGCTGGAAGCCGCCGGGCTGGCCGTCTCCGGCACCTCCCCTTCCGGCGGGCTTGTCGAGACGGTCGAGCTCCCCGGCCACCCGTTCTACATCGGCGTACAGTTCCACCCCGAATTCAAATCACGCCCCAACCATGCGCACCCGCTGTTCCGCGCGTTCATCGAAGCGGCAAAAGCGCGGCGCGCCGCTACAAAGGAGCCCTGAACCATGAAACTCTGCCCCAATTTCAAAACGCTGGAACCCAGCTACCTTTTCGCCGATATTGCCCACAAGGTCAGCGCCTACCAGGCGGCGCACCCGGACGCGCCGGTGATCCGGCTCGGCATCGGCGACGTGACGCTGCCGCTTGCGCCCACGGTCGTGGACGCACTGCGCAAAGCCGCCGCTGAGCAGGGGGTTAAAGAAACCTTCCACGGCTACGGCGACGAACAAGGCTACGGCTTTTTGCAGTCCGCAATCGTGGACTATTACGCACAGCGCGGCGTAACCCTTGCCCAAAACGAAGTGTTTATCTCAGACGGCGCGAAAAGCGACCTCGGCAACATCCTCGACATTTTCTCGAAGGACAACACCGTCCTCATCCCCGACCCCGTCTACCCGGTCTATGTGGACACCAACCGCATGGACGGCCGGCAAATCCTGTTCGCCGACGCGAATGAGGGCAACGGCTTCCTGCCGCTCCCCGACCCCGCCGTCCACGCGGATATCATCTACCTCTGCTCTCCGAACAACCCGACCGGCGCGGCATATGACCGCGCGGGCCTACAGGCATGGGTCGATTACGCGCTCGAGCATCACGCCGTCATCCTTTATGACGCAGCCTACGAATGCTTTATCACCGACCCCGCGCTCCCCCGTTCCATCTTCGAGCTGGAAGGCGCAAAGCGATGCGCCATTGAATTCTGCTCGTTCTCCAAGATGGCGGGCTTCACCGGGACGCGCTGTGGCTGGACGGCAGTGCCGGAAGCGCTCGCGGGCGGCGAGCCGCGCAAAATGTGGCTGCGCCGCCAGACTACAAAATTCAACGGCGTGCCCTACATCGTCCAGCGCGGCGCGGAAGCGGCCTTCACCGACCAAGGCCAGCGCGAAATCCATGAAGCCCTCGCCTATTACCAGAAAAACGCCGCAGTCCTTGCGGATACGCTGACCAGCCTGGGCATCTGGTACACCGGCGGCAAAAACAGCCCCTATCTGTGGCTCAAATGCCCCAACGGGATGGAAAGCTGGGCGTTTTTCGACTTCCTGCTTGAAAAGGCCAACCTCGTCGGCACCCCCGGCGCGGGCTTTGGCAAAAATGGCCGGAATTTCTTCCGCCTGACCGCGTTCGGCGACCAGGCCAAAACAGCGGAAGCCGCCGAACGTCTGAAAGCGCTGCTGGGCTGAGCAGCACAAGCCCCACCCAAAGGAGACCACCACGTATACACTAACAGAACTGGACGCACTGCTGAAGGAAGCGGGCGCAGATTATGCGCTCATCCGGCAGGACGCCCCCATCCTGTCCGCATCGGACGCAGCGCCTTATTATGACGTCACAAAAGCCGCGCCAACCTTCGTGCTCCAATGTGAACACGGGCTGCTTTGCTGTATTGCTTCCGCAAACCGCGGCCGGCTTGACCTGAATGCCATGAAAGCAAAATTCGGCTTTGCCAAGCTGAAAATGGCCGACCGCAAAAAGGTGCAGCAGCAAACCGGCTATACAACCGGCTCGATCCCGCTGGTCGGGCTCAGCTTAGACTGCATTTTTGATGATTCCCTGCTGGATTTTGATTTTATCTACGGCGGGACGGGCGACGAGCTTGTCACGCTGAAAATCCGTCCCGCCGATGTGAAACGGCTCAACCAGATCACCGGGGTGCTGTGAAAACAGCACCCTTTCCCTTACCCATATGACCGCCCCCCTCGCCCCACCCTCCAGGCAGCCACACGATCCGTCCCGCCCGCAGGCGTGATTCAGTTTTTACTCGATTTTTTTCCAAAAAAATCGCAGGAGCCCAGAGGGCAGCGCCCTCTGGCAGGGATCCAGGGGACAGCGTCCCCTGGCGCGCGCCGCGGAGGCGATACATTTTCTGCTTGCCAACCGGGCAAAAATCGTCTATAATAAGCTTGCTGATTTGATTTCCCCAAATAAAGGAGGGCAACCCATGCTTATCGCGCTGGATATTGGAAACAGCCACGTCGCGATCGGCGGCTTCCACGGAGACGACATCCTTTTTGTCGCTTCGATGGCAACCGACGACCGCCAGAGCGGCGAACAATACGCCTGCGGCCTGAAAAGCATTTTTGCGTTGCACAGCGCGGACTCCGAGCCCATCGAAGGCGCGGTCCTGTCCTCCGTCGTGCCGTCTATGATCCCGGTCATGCGGCGCGCACTATCCTTCCTCAGCAGCTGCCGCGTGCTGACCATCGGCACAGGCGTGAAAACCGGGCTCAACATCAAAGTCGACCAGCCCCGCACTCTGGGCACCGACCGGGTTGCCGCTGCCGTCTGGGCCAGCCAGACAGCGGCGCTCCCCTGCGTCATCGTCGACTTCGGCACCGCGATCACGTTCACCGCGCTCGATGCAAACGGCGCGCTGGTGGGCTCCGCGATCGCACCCGGGATGCACGTCGCGCTGCACGCGCTCGGCCACGCGGCGGCACAGCTGCCCGAGGTACGGCTGGATACGCCGCCTAAAACTGTGCTCGGCCGCGCCACCACCGAAGCGATCCAGATCGGCTCGGTCTACGGCACGGCGGCAATGGTTGACGGGCTGCTTGCCCGCTTCGCTGAGGAACTCAGCGCACAGCCGGAGGTACTGCTTTCCGGCAGCTCGGCGGCGCTCATCCAGCCCTACCTGCACACCCCCACGCGGCTTGACCCGCAGCTGGTGCTGCGTGGGCTCGCCCTCATCTGGCGGAGAAATCAAAAGCAGTAAAATTTGCGCTGTACCCAAACGGTTTTGGGACGGCAGCAGGAGGTAATTTCATATGGAAAACAGAGAACTGGCAAAGGCCGGCACTATGCCGCCGAAGAAGGCCAACGTGCGCCTGCTGACCCAGATGGGCCTGCTTACCGGGCTGATGGTCGTGATGGCGTTCACGCCGCTTGGCTACATCCCGCTCGGGTTCATGAACGCCACGACCATGCATATCCCGGTCATCCTCGGCGCGTGCCTGTTCGGGCCCAAAATGGGCGCGGTGCTCGGCGGCCTGTTCGGCGTTACGAGCGTTATCCGCGCAACCCTCACCCCGACGCTGACCTCGTTCGTGTTCACCCCCTTCTACAGCTTCAGCCCGGAATTTCATGGCAGCTGGAAAAGCCTGATCGTCGCGATCGTGCCACGCATCCTGATCGGCGTAGTCGCGGGGCTTGCCTATCAGTTGGCCGCAAAATACGTAAAGCAGGACGCAGCGGCGTTTGCCGCAGCAGGCTTCCTCGGCTCGATTACAAACACGATCGGCGTTATGGGCCTAATCTACCTGCTGTTCGGCGAACAGTACGCAGCGGCAGCAGGCGAATCGTTTGAGCTGCTGCTCGGGATCATCATGGGCGTTGTCGGCACGCAGGGCGTCCCCGAAGCGATCATTGCCGCCGTATTGGTCTGCGGGGTCGGCAAAGCGCTGAGCACGGTCTACCGCCGCATGAATGTTTTTGCATAAACCCCAAAAGGCTGCTTCCCGCAGCCTTTTTCTAAACACAATTTCACCATACAAGAACCGCATACGGCCGGGAAAGCCTCCAGATTGTTCCTATCTCCGCAGCGTTTTTCGCCGCTGCCAGCACAGAACCCCTGCCATATGCCATTTTATAAAACCCACGTTCCAAAACGAATCCCGTCCCGCCCGCAGGCGTAGACGGGATTCCAAAGGGACGAGTCCCTTTGGTGCCCGCCGCACAGGCGCGGGTGCAGGGCAGAGCCCTGCCGCTGTCCGCGCAGGACGCCTGCCCGGCGAGGGCACCCAGGACAGGAAGGAGTACCGCAAATGAAGGAAATCGGTTTTATGGAGGTTGGCGGCTTCCGCGCAGGGCACGCGCACAACCTGGAAGCCGGAACAGGCTGCACCGTGCTGCTGTTTGACAGCTGCGCCCCGGCGGGCGTGGACATCCGCGGCGGCGGCCCCGCCTCGCGCGAAACCCCGCTGCTCGACCCGCGCATGGACGCAAAGGGCCTGCACGCGCTGCTGCTCTCGGGCGGCTCGGCGTTCGGGCTGGACGCGGCAGGCGGCGTGATGCGCTATCTGGAAGAGCATGATATCGGCTTCGACACCGGCGTGACCCGCGTGCCGCTGGTATGCCAGTCGTGCATCTTCGACCTCGCGGTCGGGCGGGTGGACGTGCGCCCAGACGCGGCAATGGCCTACCGCGCCTGCCAGGCGGCGTCCCGCGAGCCGCTCGAAAACGGCTGCGTCGGGGCGGGCGCCGGCGCCTGCGTCGGCAAATACCGCGGCCGCGAATACGCAATGAAAACCGGCGTGGGCACCTTTGCCGTACAGGTGGGGCAGGTCAAAGTCGGCGCGGCCGTCGTCCTGAACGCGCTGGGCGATGTGTTCGACATCGACACCGGCGCGCAGATCGCAGGGATGCGCACCGAAGACGGCAAAAGCCTGCGCTCCTCAGAAGCCGAGCTGTGGAAGGACGCAGAGCAGCGCCGCGACCTGTTCACCGGCAACACCACCATCGGCGCAGTCCTGACCAACGGCGCATTTACAAAGGCCGAACTTGGCAAAATCGCTTCTATGGCGCACAACGGCTACGCGCGGGCAATCCGCCCCGTCCATACAACCGCAGACGGTGATTCGATCTACGCGCTTTCGACCGGCTCCGCCTGCGCCGACCTGAATGCCGCCGGCACCCTCGCCGCTTACGCGATGGGCAAGGCAATTGCCCGTGCAGCCATGTCAGCATCCGCGATGTTCGGCCTGCCGTGCGCACGGGATTTGCAGGGCTAACCCCCTCCCCCAGCCGCTTCCCTACGCACTAAAAAGGGCGCAGCCCCCAAGGCCGCGCCCTTTTCCCATGCTTACTCGGCATCATCCTTGCCGAACCCGAACAGCTTCCGCAGCACACCGTTCAAATACCTGGGGCTTTTCCAAACTACGACTTTCATGGTTTCTCCTCCTAGCAGCACGATTTCAGCAGGATGATCCCTGCAAAGATCAGGGCGACGGCGAGCGCCCATTTTACCAAAAGGTACGGTACAACGCCGCCGAGCAGGATGCCGACCCCGAGCAGCAGCAGCCCGAACCCAATCGGGCACCTGTGAAAGCACATCGCGTATCACCCTCCTTTACCACAGTATAAGCGGAGGGCGCCTGATTGGTGACACCTTTTTTCCCCAGTCAGGGCTCCCCGCCCTCCGGCGGCTTTGCAGGCACCTTTTTCGGCGGGGCAGGCTTTACGCCCGCCAGCGGGTTTTTGCTGGTCGCTTCACGCAGCTGCTGATCCTCGATATGGGTATAAATCATGGTCGTGTCAAGGTTCTCGTGCCCCAAAATGGTTTGCAACGAACGGATATCCACACCATTCTGATACATCAGCGTCGCGGCGGTGTGGCGCAGCTTGTGCGGTGAAAGCTTGCTGCTGTCCAGCCCGGCCTCGCGCACATGCTTTTTGACCAGCCATTTCACCGTCTGCACATTGATCCGGTTGCGGTTGCGGCTGACAAAAAAAGCGTATTTGTCACGGTCGTGCGGCTTCAGCCGGGTCGGCAGGTAGGCTTCAACCGCCGCCTTGCACGCGTCGTTCAGGTACAGCACGCGTTCCTTGCCGCCCTTCCCCAGCACCCGCACAGTATCCCCCTGGAAATCGCCGAGGTTCAGCCCCGCAAGCTCGGAAACGCGCATCCCGCAGTTGAGGAACAGCGTCAGGATGCAGAAATCCCGCTCCGCATACGGACCCGCAACGCTTTCGAGCAGCTGCACGCTGTCCTCAGCGGTCAGGTAGCGCGGAAGCGGCTTGCGCACCTTCGGGGATTCCAGGTTGGAAATCGGGTTGTATTCCAAAAGGCCGGCCTTGTCGGTCAGGTACTTGAAAAACGACCGCAGCGCGGCAACCTTCCGCGCACGCGACGCGGCGTTCAGCCCAAACCCAGTCGACGGGCTGCTTGCCTGCTGCGGGCGCTCCTGCGCCATGAAGCCTAAGTAATCATACACATCGGAAAGCGTGATGTCGCGCAGGAACGCGAGGTCGATATCATCGATTTCGATCTGGTCAAACGGCAGCCCCGGAAGGGCCAGCCCCTTGGCCTGCTTGACATAACGGAGAAAGGTCCGCAGATCCAGGAAATATTCATGCGTTGTCTTTGGCGACCGCCCCCGGATGGTCAGCATATAATTCAGAAAATCGCGCAGCAGCGGCGGCGCGCCTGCGGCGTAGCTGCTCACAGAATCAGATCTCATAAAACATCACCCCGCCTATAGTATACCCTTTTTTGCGTCTCCCGTCAACGCGCCGGAACCCTTCCCGCGGCCCCGCCCGCTTGCATCCGGGCAAGCCCTGTGATAAAATGAGCCCGGCAGGCAAAATCTGCCGCCCCACTTATGCAGCCAAATAGGCCGCTGCCGTTTTCGTGCCGTTTTGAAAGCCAGGCTCCCACGCTTTCCGCAGCAACCTGGCACATTTCCTGTCGGGCAAAAGCTTTTTCCGGCAATCCAGTTGCAAAACCGGCACCGCCATGATATCATTAAGGAAAGGGCGCTGCCCGCAGGGAGGTGAACGCAATGCCCAAGCTGGCCGGCCAGAAGCTCAAGCTGCTTTTCCTGCAAAAGCTTCTGTTTGAACAAACCGATGAAGAGCATTGGGTATCCATGGAGCAAATCCTTGCCTATTTGGAGGAGAACGGCATCAAGGCCGAGCGCAAAAGCATTTACACCGATATGCAGGCATTGCGTGATTTTGGGCTGGATATCATGCAGCACAAGGGCAAAACCGGGGGCTACTACCTTGCGTCCCGGCCGTTCGAGACCGCGGAGCTGAAGCTGCTGGTCGACGCGATCCAGTCGTCGCGCTTCATCACCCACCGCAAATCGCGTGAGCTCATCCACAAGCTGGAAGGGCTGACCAGCCAGCCGCAGGCGTCGACGCTCCAGCGCCAGGTCTATGTCACCGGGCGCACCAAAACCCTCAACGAAAGCATCTACTATAATATAGATACCCTGCATCAAGCGATTTCCGCAGGGATGCAGGTAACCTTCCGCTATTTCGAGTGGCGGATCGAATTCTCGACCCACCGGCACATTGTAAAGCAGTACCGCCACGGCGGGCAGCCCTACCAGATCAGCCCATGGGCCCTGCTGTGGGACGATGAAAACTATTATCTGATCGGCTTTGACCGGCAGTCCGGGCTGGTCAAGCATTACCGCGTGGACAAAATGACGGAAATCACCGTAACCAATCTGCCCCGCGAGGGACAGGCGCTTTTCGAGGGCTTCGACCTTGCGGCCTACGCCCGCCGCACATTCGGCATGTTCCGCGGGCGGGAGCAAAAGGTTTCACTGCGCTGTGAAAACCGTTTTGCCGGGGTGCTGCACGACCGCTTCGGCGACGACATCAGCCTCTTCCCCTGTGACGACGCGCATTTCTGCGCGAGGGTAAACGTTTCGGTCAGCCCGCAGTTTTTTGCCTGGGTGTTTGGGCTGGGCGGGGCGGTACAGGTCACCGCGCCGGAAACGGTCGTAAAGGAATTCCAAAATTATTTGAAAAAATTTTTGATATAGGCTTACAAGTCCAGATTATTGGACACTTCTTTCTGTATAATAGAATTAGAAACAGAAAGGAGCGTGCAAAAATGGATTATTCGATTCGCAACGTCAACGGTCATGTAGAGGTTTATGACGCAGCGGGGGCTTTTTGCTTCTCTGCGGACACCGAACAGGAAGCGCGCGCCGAGCTCTCGGAAATGGCGGCGTAAGCCTGCCGCCTCACCGCCAGGAGGGCCGCATGGAAGGACTTCACAATTGTATGGCCTGCCCCAGGGGCTGCGGCGCGGACCGCACACGGGGGCAGCGGGGATATTGCGGCGCGGACAGTACAGTCTGGGTGGCCCGCGCCGCACTCCACCACTGGGAGGAGCCGCCTATCTCCGGCACGCGCGGTTCCGGCGCGGTCTTTTTCGCCCACTGCGCGCTGGGGTGCGTGTTTTGCCAGAACCGCCAAATCAGCCGCCGGGCGGACGTCGGGAAGCCGGTTACAGCGGAACGGCTCGCCGGGATTTTTCTCGAGCTGGAAGCGCAGGGGGCGCACAATATCAACCTGGTCACCGGCTCCCATTATGCCCCGCAGCTTGTGCGGCCGCTCCGCCTTGCGCGGGAGCAGGGGCTTGCCGTGCCGGTTGTCTGGAACAGCAGCGGGTACGAAACGGCAGATACCCTGCGCCTGCTGGACGGGCTGGTAAACATTTACCTCCCCGATTACAAATATCACAGCAGCTATTACGCCGCGCGCTATTCCCACGCTGCCGACTACCCGGAAACCGCGCAGGAAGCAATTACAGAAATGGTACGCCAGGCCGGCGCGCCGCGCTATGTCGCGGATGGCCTCCTGCAAAAGGGCGTAATCGTCCGCCACCTGATGCTGCCAGGGCTTGGCGGGGATACCTCGCAGGTGCTGCGTTCGATCGCCGAGCGCTGGGGCGGCTGCGTGCTTGTCAGCCTGCTGCGGCAGTATACGCCGGTCGGGACGTCCGGTTTCCCCGAGCTAAACCGCCGCATTTCCGATGAAGAATACCAGGAAGCCGTTGAGCAGATGCAGCAGCTCGGCCTGTCCGGCTTTATCCAGGACAGCGAGTCCATCAGCGAAAGCTTTATCCCCTCTTTTTCAGGCGAGGGCGTATAAGCCGGTTTCGTACCCGCTCCCAATTGCCGTATCCGCGCTTTACAGGCTGCGGCAGCGGCATGGTTGCTATCCCCCCGCGCCCCCTGCCCACGGCATGGACGCGGGTAAAATACACGATGATAAAGGAGACTACAACATGGAAAAAACCTACATTATGCTCAAGCCCGACGCACTGCGCCGCGGGCTCATCGGGGAAATCCTCGCACGCATTGAGCACAAAGGCTACCGCATCACGGCAATGAAAACGATGCTGCTCGACGAGCCCATCCTGCGCGAGCATTACGCCCACATTGCGGACAAGCCGTTTTTCCCGGAGACCGTCGCTTATATGACAAGCGGCCCGGTACTCGCGATGATCGTCGAAGGCGAACAGGCCGTGAAGGGGATGCGTATCCTGATGGGCGCGACCAAGTTTGAGGACGCGGCCGCAGGCACGATCCGCGGCGACTATGCACACTCAACGACCGAAAACCTGATCCACGGCTCGGATTCCGTAGAAAACGCTGAAATCGAGATCAAGCGCTTTTTCGGCTGACCACTGCACGAAGCAAGCCCTTCCGATATTGGAAGGGCTTGTTTTATATGAAAAAACCGGTCGTCCTGCGGCGCAAGCCAGCGCAGCTTCCGAAGATCTCCTGCTAAGCACTTTACCGCTCCATCCGGCCAGCGCTTCCGCCGGGCGGGCAGTTTTAACGAGTGAGCATCCACCAGCTGACCAGGTACAATACATATACGTGCGCGGGATAATAGATGTAGAACAGCCATTTGCAGCGATGCTTCCCAGGCTTGCCGTTATAAAGGCAGACCGGAAGGATGCCCGCAAAGGTACAGCCAAAATAAATAAGGACGTCCAGGTCTACGGGGATCAGCCCCAGATTCAGTATCACAACCGCTGCCATTGCCAGTACCGTTTTCCACTTGCTTTTGCGGGTGTAGAACAGCAGAATGCCCAGCAGCACCCAGATAAAACCGCCCTCACAGGTGAACGGGTTTGGCAGCAGAAGAAAAGAAAACTGCATAACCTGCTGCGGAAGCACCGGCGTGATCATACAGGCAACCAGCAGCACCGTCGCGGCAAGCATCCCGGCCAGCATCAGCGCGCCGAGCCAGCGCCTTTTCCCAGCCTCCCTGTCCCGCAGCAATTCAATCCCGGCGATACACCAGCAGACGACAAACATCGTTGAGAACATATCGTTCATGATGGCGACGTGGTCCGGCCTTGGGAATGCTGTTGCCAGTGTCATATCGGCAAACTTCATCCCAACCGAAAACAGGTACATCCGCGCAAGGTATTTCGGCTTGCTGCGCGTATAAGAGAACCCCTCCACGCAGAAAAACAGGAATATCGGCGCGGCAATCCGCCCAATCAGCGTAAAAAAATACGGCACGCCCAGCGGCCCGTTCAGGAAATAATAGATGTGGTCGATCGTCATGACAGCCAGCGCAAACAGCTTTAGCTGAAACCCATCTGCCCCCCGTTTCAATGCATCCATTTCAAGCCCTCCGTTTCATTGTTGCATTGTTGTAAGATTGTAAGCTTGTATTATGTTGTTAGTATAATATCACTTCATGACTGCCCTGTCAAGCGTTTTGAATAAATTTTCTGGAAATTGCTTTTCTTCCTCTTATCTTTATTAAAAAAGTCTGCCTTCCGGCAGACTTTTTCGACAGGCTGAAGGCAGCCACATAACGGATGGCTGATACCCCTCCCTATGAAAGAACGGTTACGAATATGCTGAACGAAGCAGGGCAATGTCAGCCCAGCTTTTAACTGAGCTGGAACTTCCGCACCAGGTTATTCATCAACAGGGATTGATCAGACAATTCCTGCGCGGTAGCGGCGCTTTGCTCAGAAGTGGCAGAGGTGCTTTGAATCACGGAAGATATCTGGTCAATCCCCTCGGTCACTTGAGAGATCGCTGCGGTCTGGCTTTCTACTGCTTCTACGACCGCATCCACTTTAATCGTTACATTTTCCGCGATAGAGCTGGTTTTGTCCAATGATTCCGTTACCTTTGCAACCACTTGGCCCCCCTCTGCAACAGCAGCGATAGAACCCTCTATCAGCTCCTTGGTGGCTTTGGCCGCCTCATCAGACTTAGACGCTAAATTGCGCACCTCATCAGCCACTACGGCAAACCCTTTTCCCGCATTGCCTGCCCGGGCGGCCTCCACAGAGGCGTTCAGGGCCAGGATATTGGTCTGGAACGCAATGGTTTCAATCGTATCAATAATCTTACTAATTTCCATAGAGGACCCGGAGATTTTCTTCATCGCACCGTTCAGCTCTTGAACAAAATTCACGCTGACGCCAAGCTGTGCGCCCGCTTGCGACACGAAATGCCCAGCCTCCTCTGCCGCAGCTGCGGTCTTCCTGGCGGTCTCCGAAATGCTGTCGGCAGTTGCGGACAGTTCATGGATCGCGCTGGCCTGCTCCTTGGCCCCCTGGCTCAGCGATTGGGCGCCGTTGGATACTTGGGCGGCGCTGCTGGCCACGGTTCCGGCAGACTGGCTAATCTGTGAAAGCGTATCCTTCAAGGAATTGTGGATGGCTTTAATAGACTGCTCCATGGTTACAAAATCGCCCCAATATGTACGGGTAATCCCTTCACGAAAATCCCCTTGCGCCATTTTCCCCAGGTGATGGGACACATCCTGCGCCACATCGTTCAGGCGGGACAGCATGGTTTCCAACGCCCTTGCAAGTTGGGCGGTTTCATCCTTGGACTTCACTTTGGGGGCCGGTGTGTGCAAATCCCCGTCAGCCATCTTCTCAAGCCGGGCAACACTGGATTGGATCGGGCCGGAGATCGACTTGCCTACTTTGACGGCTACGGGGAACGTGGCGAGCACAACGAGGACGACCACCAGGATTGTCAGCAGAATGCTCCGGTCCAAAGAGGATTTGAGTTCCCGCTGGCTGGCCTCAATGGCGATACTCCACTCCTGATTGCCGTCAATGGGCGCAAATCCCACTAATTTGTTGTCGCCATAAAAATTATATGCCCCGAAGCCGGTTTCCCTTTGGATCATACGCTGATTCACAGCCGCTACATCCGCCACGCTTGGGTCTGTTTTTGCAACTTCAATCATGTTGGAGCTTTCCTCTACGATAGAAGCGTCGCGATGGCCAATGACATTCCCCTTATTATCCAGCACATAGGCTACGCCGTCGTTGCCCACAGCCAAATTAATTACGATATCGGACAGGAAATCAGCGCTGATCCCACCATAAACCACACCGTCAAAGCGGCCGTTGGTGATGATGGGTGCCTCCAACAGAAAAATCATCCGCTGGCCGTCGTTCATAATATCAGAGATATAAGGCTTCATTGTAGCCTTGCACTGTTGAAAATAATCTTCTCCCGCGTAATTATCTCCCGTAGAAGCAAACCCGCTGGCATCCATTTTGCCAACGTAAAGGAAGCCGTTGCGCTGGGCGATATCTTCCCGAAGCGGAACCAGCTCTGACGCAGTCGGATCAGAGTCCCGGAAAATATCAGAAGCGGCAGCCTCTTGGAGCGCCGTCCAGTAGTTCCCCATTTTCCACTCTACAGCGTCTGCAGCCATTTGTGTAGCGGGACCCAAGGTCTTTGTCATAACATCATCAATCCCACTTGCGTTCAGCAGGGCTGTAATCACACCGATCAGCACCGAACCTACCAGCACTACCGACAACATACTGACTTGGATTTTTGATTTGATCGACTTCATACATGACCTTCCTTTTACCTGTTTTTCTTTAAAGACAAGAGAATACATTTCCAGTATATGAGATTTTTTCATTGCACTCTCAGCCTTTGATATTTTACCATGAACCCACAAAATATTCAATAGCTTTTTGCTTTGCCGCGGGTTCTTATAAAGTATATATTAAAACAACGGCATAAAAGACAACCGGCACCCAAATACATCATTGTGGGAACGGCAGGCAATGGTTTCAAACAACAAAAAAGACGCCCATCCGCGTCAACCCAGCCATCGTATCATTTTTTCGGCAGGCTGAGGGGACAGATCCAGCATCTGTCCCCTGATCAGGTTAAACCATATTTTCCCGCAGCAGCCTCACGGACTTTTGCAGCGCTTCAAGCGTGCCCATCGTATAATCCTCATGCTCGATGGACAGCACGCCGTCATAGCCCACCATTTTCAGCGTCACCAGGAATTCCCGCCACCAGCGCTCATCATGCCCGTAGCCGGGAATTGCAAAGTTCCACGAACGTTTTGCAAATTCCAGCACGCCCTTGCCGTCGAGCAGCGTATTCACTGCGGCCGGCTGTTCAATCCGGACATCCTTCACATGGACATGGTATACGGCGTCGCCCAGCACCCGGGCAACCGCAATCGGGTCGGCCCCCATCCAAAACAAGTGGGACGGGTCCAGATTAAAGCCAATGGTGCGGTCCCCTCCGCACGCCTCTCGCAGCCGGCAGAAATTCTCCACATCATGTACCAGCTGGCAACCGTGCGGTTCAAGCGCCAGACGGGAAACGCCGCAGGCATTTGCTTCCTTGACGGTTTCCCGCCAATACGGCACCGCCACCTCGTTCCACTGGTAGTGCAGGATGGCCTGCGTCTCCGGTGGCCAGGAGGTAACCACCCAGTTCGGGAATTTGTCCTCGGGGCCTCCTGCGGGAAGCCCAGACATCATCACCACAGTATCCAGCCCGAAATATTCGCTCAGCCGGAAGGTTTTCCGCGTGACTTCCCGTTCCCGCTCGCCCCATTCGCCGGGGGCAAGGGGGTTGCCCGAGCAATTGAATGCGGAAATCGAAATCCCGCAGTCCGCCAGCATCCCCTTCATTTCGTCACGTTTCGTTTCGCTTTCCAGCAAGCCGTCCAAATCAATATGCGGTGCGCTGGACCAGTTGCCGCAGCCCAATTCAATTTGCTCTATGCCGAGCGCCTGACAGGTTTTGAGTAATTCCTGGAAACTCTGCCCCGCCAGGCAGTCGGTCACCAATCCGATTTTCATGCTGCCTCCTTTACCGAATCGCCACCCACTGCCGTGTCTCCGCAGATTCCAGCACTGCGTCAATCACCTGCATGACCTTCATGCCAAAGCGGAAATCAATCTCACAGGGACGGTTTTCCACGATGCATTTTAAGGTATGGTAGACTTCAATGGTTTTCTGGTCGGCATAGCCAAGGCAAATGCCCGCGCCGCCGAAGAACCGTTCATATTCGCCGTGCCCCGGGGCGATCAGCACCGTTTTAAAGCCACGTTCCCGCTTGTCATCGTCATGCCGGTAAATCTGCACCTGGTTCTGGTTCTCCTGATTGTAAACAATGCAGCCGTTTGTCATCTGGATCTCATAGCCCAGCGACATTTTCCGCCCAGCTGCCAGACGGTTGGAGAAAATCGCCCCACACGCGCCATTCCGGAAATTGAACAGGAACTGCACCACATCGTCGTTTTCAACCGGCAGCAGCTTCGACGGGTCCTTCGGGTCGGGGCGTTCCGGGACGACGATTTTTGTCATGCCGCAGACCTCGGCAATATCGCCAACCAGGTATTGCGACAGGGACAGCGTATGGCTCGCAAGGTCGCCCAGCGCACCGGACGCCGACGCCGATTTGAACATACGCCATTCATGCTTCTGCTCGGGATCGTTGTAGTAATCCTGGTCGTACATGCCACGGAAATTGACGGCCTCGCCCAGTTCACCGGACGCAATCAGCTCCCGTACATATTGCTGGATGGGGTTGCGGACATAATTAAACCCTACCGAGGATACTACGCCTGCTTCTTCCACGACGCGGTTCGCTTCGACGGCTTCTGCCGCCGTCATAGCGAGCGGCTTTTCACAATAGACGTGCTTGCCGTGACGGGCGGCTTCCATCGCAATCGGGCAATGGGAAGCGTTGGGCGTCGTGATGTCAACCAGCTCGATCTCCGGGTCGGCGACAATTTCTTTCCACTCTGTAGTCCAGCGCTGGAAGCCATACCGTTCCGCAAGCGCTTTGGCGTTATCGGCGTTTATGTCCGCCACGGCGGTCAATTCAGGGACGACCTCATCCCCGAAAATATTGTTGACGGATTTGTAGGCGTTGGAATGCGTGCGCCCCATAAACCCGGCGCCAATCAGGCCAACCTTAATTTTTTTCATGCTTTGCTCCTTTCAAACAGTCAAGCCACAATGGGCTGCGCGAAATGTAAACGGCTTTAGAAGAATTCGAGGGATACAGGTACCGAAGGGGTTTCCCCCAAGTGGGAAGGGAACCAGACGTGCCTTTTGCCGGAAGGCAGCATGCTTTCCGGCGATGTATCGCAAAGGGAAGGACGGCGGTTACGCCGTCCAATCCTCCAGCTTGACCAGAAATTCATCAATATTTGCCGAGTCAATCACAGCCGGCTCGGACGGATAAAACGAATCAATTTCCTTGCCTTCGATCGCGTCCAGTGCGCGTGCTACACAGTTATAGCCCATGGTGTACGGCCCGATATCGACGGTTGCGGCCAGCGTGCCTTCCTTGACAGGGGCCGCGCCTGAGATACCGCCAAAGCCGCAGACCATAATGTCCTGCCCCGACTGCTGGATCGCGTTGACCGCACCCATTGCTACGTCATCCGAATGGCACACAACTGCGTCAATCTGTCCGGGATATTGCTGCATCAGCCCTTCCATGCTGACAACCGCCCTGTCGGCTACCGCGTCGGTGTACTGCATATCGAGCACCGTGCAGCCGCCTGCTTCCAGGCCCTTTGTCCATCCTTTGATGCGATCCTCTGAAGTGGTGTCACCCTGCACGCCCGCGAGAATTACGACATTGCCTGTCCCGCCGAGCTTTTTCGCGATATATTCACCGCCGGACGCTGCTGCGTCTTCGTTGGAAACGCCGATGTAGCTTAACAATTTATCAGAAGAAAAAGTCGTATCCACCGCCAGGATGGGGATTTTCGCGTTTGCAACCGCATTCGCGGCAACATCCGGCTGAAGGGGCGCCAGCACAAGCGCTTCCGCTTCGCCCGCTGCAAGAACGGTTTCAATCTCGTTCAGCTGTTCATCGTAAGAGCTCTCGCTCGGCGGCCCCTGGAGCAGTACCTTGCATCCAAAGTCGGCTTCCGCCTGATGGATACCAGCTGCGACACAGCTCCAATATTCGGAATTGAGCGTTTTCAAGATTACCGCGACCGTATGCTGTGAATTACCGGCTTCGGATGTACCGGCGCTGTTTTCACCGCTTGCTTCGCCCGACGTACCCGCGCTGCCGGATGTGGGCTTGGAGGAAGTGCCGCAGCCCGCCAGAGCCAGCAGCATCGTTCCCGCTAGGCCTTGTTTGAAAAATAAAAGTTGCACAAAAAGAAAGCGTGTGGTATCATAAATGTATGGATAAGTATGACA